>CAYLOO010000130.1:0-6415 GCA_964385355.1 uncultured Anaerolineaceae bacterium | reverse complement strand
CTGGTGATAAAACGCTTATTTATTCGTTGTTCTCTAACCAGAGCCGGGCAAGCGTAAGTCCAGCGATGGTTTTAGTATCACGGATACCCCCATTGGCAATTAGATCCCACAGCTTCTCCCAGGGGATCTTCTCGAGATGGAGGACTTCGCCAGGGTCGGGAGGAAGGGGGGCCGGGTATAGCTCTCGAGCGAGGAAGAAGTGAAGGTATTCGGTTGAATACCCTGGGGCAAGGAAGGTTCCACCGAGAGGGGTAAGCTCTTCTGGCGCCATGCTGATCTCTTCGCGGCTCTCACGGGCGGCGCAACCTTCGGCAGACTCTCCTGGTTCTAATGTTCCTGCAGGTAGTTCGAGGAGTTCTTCTCCGGTGGGATGACGATATTGACGGACAAGCCACACTCGATCCTGTTCGTCGATGGGTATGAGTACGATTGCGCCAGGGTGTTCGACGATGTCGACGCGGGAGGTGGCGCCCGCTGGCCCATCCAGCAGGTCGACGCGAACATTAAATGCTTTGCCGTCGAAAGCTCGCCGGGATTCACGAACCTTGTATTTCATACTCGTATCTCCACATTAAAACAGGGCGACCTGATGGCCGCCCCGAACGGATCCTTAATCAGGGATGTCTTAGGGGATGATGAGTTCATCTCCCGGGTAGATCGTGCCAGGTGATGCGAGGTTATTTACATCGATGATCACTTGTGGATCTATTCCATATAAACGTGCGATCGACCATATCCACTCGCCGGATTTTACAACGTGAATCGTTCCGCCTTCGACCGGAGTCCCCGTACTATCGGCTATCGCTGGAGGTGCGGTATCTGATACCGGGATATTCAGCACCATCCCTACCTCAAGAGCGGTGGGATTCGTAAGTTCATTGAGGTCGATGATGGCTTGTGGATCAACGCCGAAATCGCGGGCGATCTTGAAAATCCAATCCCCAGGTTGGACGGTGTACTCTATGATCCCTCCCTCGGGTGTAGCAGTTGGCTGATCCGGATCTGGCGTCGCTGTCACCAAAGGGTCGCTCGTTGGCAAAGGCGTGGGCGTACTTGTTGAGAGGGGGACCCCAAGCGCCTGTGCGGTCTGCGTGAGGATCGCCGAGCGAACAGCATCCATCGTCGCTTGAGTCTCCGATTGCGCACCTGATGGCAGTCCTTCATCCGTTGCCGGTGGAGGTGTAGATGCAGATCGTGTGCATGCGGTTAATCCGAGTGTGACGATGATTAGAACAACGATCGTTAATCTCATTCGGCTCATGTTAGCCATGGGCTCCTCCTACGGTGATCCGGGCGGGAAGCCGCCTCCAGATGACCTTCAAGCGCGCATAGTAGCACAGGTGTTTGGGCGCGTCAAGCGGCTTTGCTAAACATAATCCCTATGTACGGTTGGTCCTCTCTTGATATATTTTTCGGTTTTGCTCTCTCGTTAAGGCAGCGTGTGGAGAAGAATTGGGTCTGTTTCCGACGCCACCGAGTGTATCTTACTGCGCTGTATTTTGGTGTAAAATCGAAAGACGTGCAACTTTACATAAATCAGACCCTGGCTTATGCCAGGGTCTGGTGATGTTTGTGAACGATAGGTGAGTTAGGCCGTTTCTAGAACTGGTCGGAATTTGTAGCCGTAAATCAGGATGCCTCGATCGCCTTCGGAACCCAGTTTGCGGGTGACCATTTCAACGGGCATACCCACTTCTGGTTCATTCACGTCGATGTCGGTGAGCTGAGCGGTGACGAGTGGTCCTTCCTCAAGTTGAACCATGGCGACGGTGTAGGGTGCCTGTTCCTCATAACCAGCAGGGGCATTATAGAGGGTTGTATACGAGTAAACTTCACCTCGCCCGCTGAACTGGTAGTGATCCTTCGCCTCGTCGCCGCATTCGGGGCAGATGTCCCGCGGTGGGAAAATCTTCGCTGCGCAGTGTGGGCAAACCTCGCCTACCAGTGCGTAGCGTTGTTTTTTAATTCTCCAATGACTGGTTATTTCCATAGTGCTTCACCTCTGGGGTTGATCTCCAACCACGGTTCAGTGTATGCAATCAGGACTCTCAGGAACTATCAACTCACTCTCAAAGGGTCTCGACGGTAGAAAGGATGTGTGTGGTGGCTGTCGAACCGATTCCACCGAGGCTTTGAATCAGACCGATTCTGGCATCCGCGACCTGTATCTCACTGGCTCGTCCCTGCAATTGCAGCGCAGCCTCGACGGCTTGGTAAACGCCGGTGGCGCCCCCTGTATCTCCACGGGCTTTCGAGCCGCCAAAAGTGCAAATCGGGATCTGTCCGTTTAGTGCGATCGCGCCGCTCTCAGCAAGTTTCCAACCCTCACCCGGGGCGGCAAACCCCGCGGCTTCCAATGACAATGCGGCGAAGATAGAGTAGCGATCATGAAGCTCAAAGAAGTCAATCTGATCCTGGTTGATTTTTGCTCGATCAAAGGCTATCCTTGCCGCTTTTTCGGCTGCAGCGAAGGATAAAGGGTTCGGACGATCGTGAACCGCAACGGCAGATACAGCTGTAGCGGAGGCGTCGATCCGAACTGGTGGGAAAGGTGGGTTTGAAGGGAGAACATCACCGCGGGCCAGGAAGATGGCGGCAGCGCCGTCAGCCATTGGGGCGGCGTCGAACATATTTATTGGATCACTGAGGATGGCCGCTCTTTGGTATGTTTCCAGTTTTATCGGTCGTCGAAACATCGCCTTTGGGTTCTTCGCGCCGTTAGCGTGTGCAGTAATGCTGAAACCAGCAAAAGCATACTCGGGGACGTTAAATTCGAATTCATAACGCCGCATGAGCATCGCCGCCAATGCGGTTTGTGTCAATCCGTGAATCGATTCGTAATCGGCATCGCTTGAGGTAATCAGTGCAGCCTCAACCTCTGCGGTTACACGTTCAGTAATCTTCTCCACGCCCACCACCAATGCGGTGTTGACCATGCCTGAAGCAAGCGCTAAATACGCCTGCCGCAGCGCCATACCGCCAGAAGCTCCAGCGGCTTCGATGGTGACAGCTTCAATTCCCCGCATTCCTGAAAAATCCGCAAGCAATGCTCCCAGGTGAGACTGGCGTGAAAGCGCTGGAGCGAGCATATTAGCAACATAAACTGCCTCGGGTCGCATTGCCCCGGTCTCCTCGCGCGCAGTGGTCATCGCCTCAAGCGCAAGTTCGCGTAGCGAGCGGTCCCAATGTTCTCCCACCGGCGTCATCCCGACGCCGATGATAAATACATCGTTCTTAGGTTTATTCTTATTTGCCATCATCTTATTGACTCAGTTTTCCGCGGAAGCGGGCGTAGGTTGCATAATCGATCTCGGTTCGGCGATTGATGTAGTCTTCTGTGCGCGGCGCGAGTTCGTGGCTTTCGAGTATTCGCTCGGTGACATGCATGCTCATCGCATCTGAGCCGGCGCCCGAGCCGTAGGAGACGAGTAAAATCCGATCCCCTGGCTTGGCTACGTCCAGGACGGCTGTCAAACCAACCAGGGCTGAACCAGCGTAGACATTGCCGATGCGCGGCACAAGAAGACCGGTTTCCAATTGCTCGGATGTAAAACCTAGGGTTTTGGCAACCCTTTGAGGGAATTTCGTATTGGGTTGATGGAAGACAACGAAGGAGTAATCTGCCGGCTTTGTCCCCAATGCCTCCATTAGCTCCTGAGCTGAAGACGTAATGTGGTGGAAGTAAGCGGGTTCACCGGTGAAACGTTCACCATGTGATGGGTATTTCTCATCTGCGCGGCGCCAGAAATCGGGTGTATCGGTAGTGTAGGAATAAGATCCATCAACCACGGCGAGAGACTCATCCGCTGGGCCGAGAATATAAGCCGCACCGCCTGCGCCAGCAGTGTACTCAAGCGGGTCTCCTGGTCGCCCCTGCGCGGTGTCCATCCCAATTGCCAGCGCATATCTCGCCATCCCTGAACCCGTAAACCCAATCGCGGCCTGAACCGCTTCCGTGCCAGCCTTGCAAGCAAACTCCCAGTCCGCAGCAAGGGTGTGTGGTGTAGCCCCGATTGCCTCTGCGACGACCGTTGACGTGGGTTTGACAGAATAGGGATGTGACTCGGATCCCACCCAAACAGCGCGTATGTCCGCGGGGTTGATCTGTGCACGGGCAAGAGCATTACGAGAAGCCTCGATCGACATCGTAATGACGTCTTCATCGAGTCCGGCAACAGCTTTTTCGTCGATGGGGGTTCCCGATGCGCCACCTTTCCATATCCGAGCTACTTCTGTCGCTGGAAGCCTGTAGCGGGGGATATATGCGCCATACCCCACAAAGCCGACGGGGCTCTTTGGCTGCATAATTCTTTGGTCGCGTTCCTCAGTCATTGATTCCCTTCCTAATCCTTCTTCCCGATTTTATCTCTTGCAAGATTATTTACGTTTTACGAGGTTCTTGATTCATTAACTCACGTGCGTGTTTGATATGAATCGTTCCTCGGGTGATCATCTTGGCGGCAATGCGATCGATCTGATCACCCTCGGCGCCTGCGGAGATGGCGATTTGACGAGCGTGCAAGGACATGTGACCTCGCTGAATACCCTCGGTTGCAAGTGCACGCAGCGCAGCGAGATTTTGCGCCAATCCTACGGCTGCGATCACCTGAGCGAGTTCGCGTGCATTTTCGACCCCCATAAGGGCAAGACAAGCTTTCGCGAGTGGATGTACGCGTGTTGCCCCACCGACAGTTCCTACAGCAAGCGGGAGCTCGATTGAGCCTTCCAAATCCCCGGCCTTGTCCGCACCCCACTTGCTCAAGGATGTGTAACGACCCGAGCGCGCTGCATATGCATGTGCGCCAGCTTCAACCGCCCGCCAATCATTGCCTGTGGCGATAACTACCGCGTCCACGCCGTTCATGATCCCTTTATTATGTGTGGCCGCCCGATATGGGTCTGCTGCAGCGAAAGCCCAGGCTTCGACGATCCCTTCGCGAACGCTCGGGCCTGAAAACGCCTCGAAAGCCAGGGCAGCTGCTGGAATCGTGCATGTGGCTTTCGCCAGACGACGATCCGCCAGGTTAGATAAGATCTTTAAATGCACTCTTCCCTGGCTTAGCGATTCGAGCATTGGGCTGAGACGTTCAGCAGCGGTGTTAATCGCATTCGCGCCCATTGCATCTCGAGTGTCGTAGATTATGTGGACGATCAGCATCGGACCGACGGGGGTCTCCGTAAGGGTACGGATTTCAAGATCGCGAGCACCGCCGCCTAAGGAGAGGATCATTGGGTCAACTCGATCTACTTCGGCGAGGATTTCATCACGGTGTTCGAGTATCTTGGCCTTCGCCGCTTCGAGATCAGTCACATCCAGGATTTGTATCTGACCGATCATGAGCGGCTCTGTGGTCTCCGCGTGAAAACCTCCACCACCCCTCGCGAGTTTGGCCATGAAGGATGCGCCGGCGATAACCGAAGGCTCCTCTATCGCCATGGGAACGAGAATTTCTCGGTCGTTGATCAGGAAGTTGGTCGCTACACCCAATGGGAGTCCGAATACACCGATCACGTTTTCAACCATATGATCGGCTTGATCCGGTTCCAACCCACCGAGCTTCGTAAAAGCGGTTTTGGTCTTTACATCCAAACCTGCAACTGCAGCGGCGCGTTCTAAGCGCTCATGGATCGATAGCTTATAAAAACCCGGGAGTCGTGAAGATTGTGTAGATGTCATCAGTTTTAATTATGTCGTATCGAACTGAGCGAGATTAATACACTCCGCGAGCTGGCAAAAACTATCAGGTTCTTTTGACTAGAAGGGATTTGTATACGATATGCCCTTCAAAACTACCCACCGAATGTAGTTATGTAAAATTTGCACCCGATCAAATTGTCATTTACATCACCCTATGGATGGGTTTTACCTTGGTCTTGGTGTGGGGTACAATCCCATATAAGGTTATAAATTCGTGAGCAATGAACAGAACATCCGCACAGTAGTTGAGGAATCCACCGCCGAAACCGCAACCCTCGACTCGGAGCTTCAAGCACTTCACCGGGCAACGCTGAGCTTGGTCTCCGACCTCTCGCTCGATGGAGTGCTCCGGCGCGTTATTCATGCAGCGCGTGATCTGTCCAATGCAAAATATGCTGCTATAGGGATACCTTCGGAGGATGGCGAGTTAAGCACCTTCATCACGGAAGGACTATCTAAGGAGAAGCACGACCGCATTTCCCACCAACCGAAGGGGTATGGGCTCATCGGCGAAATGATGCGCACCGGGGAGAGTATCCGTCTGGCGAATATTGCAGACCACCCTATATCAGTGGGGTTTCCAGAAGGCCACCCCATAATGAAATCCTTCCTCGGCGTCCCGATAGAAGCCTATGGCCGATCGATTGGGCAGATCTATCTCACCGAAAAGATCGGTGAACCTGAATTTACCTTTGAGGATCAACATCTAATTGAAAT
>CAYLOO010000129.1:0-6431 GCA_964385355.1 uncultured Anaerolineaceae bacterium | reverse complement strand
GAAAGAATATAATTGATTATCTTTACACTTCCTGCTGAGTAACGGTCGCTGATCCGTTGTCCTAATGAACTCAGCGGACTTCCAACTACGGCGCCACCTACCAGGGCGATAAGCGCCGGCGTACTTATATTGAGGACGTCACCTAGTTGGGAAATAAAGCTCCCCAAAAATCCGAGCGGACCAAGTGGTTCGATCAAAGCCTGCCCTGCCATGAGAGCGGATTTAGCCAGCAGCTGCAGGAAGATGATCCCGCTTGCTGCACTAAGGATGTAGACAAATATTTTTGAAATTCGAACGACTAACCCGGGTGATTCGCTCTCGTCCCGTGGTAGTCCCCAGCGTATTAGGGCGAATGCTAGTACGGGGCTGATGACCAAGCCGCCGATATTCAACATACTATCTGACGAGAGGTATCCGCTCAGGGTTCCGAGCCAGCGGGTGATCAGGAAGCCCAACCCCATCCCGAGTGGCCAGCCGATGATTGTCAGCGCGGTGCTTGTCAGGGAATATTTAACATCGCTCATCAAGTTGCGGGCAGCGATAAAGCTGATCGGGATCGCCAGAATTGTGCCGAAAGTGGTTGCTAGAAATGCCAGGAAAACGGTCTCGATGATCTTATCCCAGGTTACAAGGGCTGTATCTGTAAGTTTTGGCGCCCCAATTGGAAGACGGGCCGTCGCCCGCAGGTATTGCGCTTCGGCGACCGGCTGGCGAGTGGTCATTTGCACGCTGACCTGAAATGTGCCGTCCCTATCTACGTTAAAATTTCCGAGCTGAATTTTTGCCCCACTTGCGGTGATGAAATTGATTGGACCTTTTGAGCCTGGCGGCAGTTGATACCCGTTAACGGTAACGGTTCCTTTCGACTCGATACACGCGACATCCGTTACCAAGTAAGGTCCGCTCTTATCCGGTTCGGGGAGGTCAACCCCGCCTTCAGGACAGGGGAGGTAGATCGGTGCGTTGATATCAATTTCGTCTTGTTCGAATTCTATGATATCGGGATGGGCCAGTGCCCGGAGAATGCGGGTTAATTGTGTCAAGCGCACTTCTGAGCTTGTTTCTGCGAAATTCACTTTGGTAACCTTGAAGCCATAGGCATAAACGATAAGAGCAACAAGGACGGCGAGCCCAAGTCCGATGGATTTGATTAGTGATCTTTGTTTGTTCACGATGGTCTCCCTTACCCAACTCGCTCGGCTTCTTTGCCGTAGATTTCCTTGAATTTTTCGTCGTCGATCGCCTCTGGTTTACCATCGAACATCAAAATGCCATCATTAAGGGCGATGGCGCGATCTGCATATTGATGAACTAGATCCAGGAAGTGCAGGCTGCAGAGCACAGTAGCGCCGTCTTCCTCGTTGATTTGCTCAAGGTGCTGCATGATGGAGTGTGCCAGGACAGGATCGAGGCTGGCGACGGGTTCGTCTGCTAAAATCATCTCCGGCTCCTGCACCATAGCGCGAGCGATGCCGACACGCTGCTGCTGACCGCCACTTAATTCGTCGGCACGCTTGTGAGCCTGGTCGGTAATACCGACGCGTTCCATTTGCCTGAACGCCATGTCGATATCGCTTTGCGGGAATCGGTGAATGAGGCTCATGGCACTGTTCACATAGCCTAACCGGCCAGCCAACACATTTATGAGTACTTTCGAACGAGTGACAAGATTGAAGTGCTGAAAGACCATCCCAATCTTTCTGCGATAGCGCAGCAGCTCGTCCTGGCTCGCTTCGGTGATGTCAACTCCGTTCCATAGGATTTGCCCTTCTGTCGGCTCTACTAAACGGTTGATGCACCGTAAGAGGGTTGATTTCCCTGATCCGCTCAAACCGATAACGGCCAGGAATTCTCCTTGCTCGACGCTAAAACTGACGTTATCCAATGCAAGGACACCGCCCTCATAGATCTTTGTCAGGTTCCTGACTTCTAACATGGGAGTAGAACACCTTCCTTTCGGATTGAATAAATATTCAATAAAGGAGTTTCAAGGCTGTGAAAGAATAATTACTCAATGATTGCACCCATCTATTTTATAGATAATTTAGGTGATTATGATGATATGAGGTTAACGAATAACCCCTGCGATCACACATGTAGAGCCGAAAATAAGCAAACCCTCGTCTTGATAGAAATGGATCCCGCGGTTCTTGGATCCATGAGCGGTAAACCATAAAACATCAACAGCAGAAAGTAAAAAATTGGCCTTGTCCCGCCATTGATTTAGCCCCGGACAAAGAGATGTCCGGGGCTAGTTTTCTGGCGTTTAAGAAGATTTACTCGCCGATGTTCTCCAGGGTGATGCCCTGCGCTTCCATCAGGATGCGGATACCGTCAAAGTTCTCGTCGAAGATTGGAGCGGTGCCCGTCCAGTCATAGAAGCTCTCATTGCAGAGCGTTTCTGCGCAGGCGTCAGAGGCAACATACTCTGTGATCGCGGTGTTGATGATCTCGCGCAGATCCATGGGGAAATCCGGTGAGTAGGACATCGTGTCGTTCGGGATCTCGCCGGAAAGTGCGAGGATCCGGACTTTCTGAACGACATCTGGTGCTTCCCCAGAGATGGCGGCGCGGGCGTCTAGAACGCGATAGCCACCGCAGAACAGCTTGCCATCCTCATTTACGGCACATTCCTCCACGACCTCATCGGGGACATCTGGAGCCATATCTACGGTCCAAGAGCCTTCAGGCAGCAGCGGTGCGCTGAAGTAGGCTGAAGCAACATCAGCCTCACCGTTGTATATGGCCTTCACAGCCTGCGGGTGACCGCCAGCTTCTACTGTATCGCCGATGGTGATGCCCAGGTCATCGAAGATGGCTAGTGGGTAGAGGTAGCCGGATGTGGAACCGGCATCCGGGTATGCCCAGGTTGCGCCTTCCAGATCCTCGAGGGTTTGGAAATCGCTATCACGGGCGACAAGGAATTCCGTCCAGTAAACGTTCCAACCATAGCGAACCGAAGCCAGGGCAGGTTCAACGCCGCAGAGTTGATTAGCGAGGGCGTAACCCATGGCCGGGATGAAGCCGATCGTGTCCTCGGGTGAAGCACACATCGATTCGATTGTGGCTGCATATGAGGTCGGGATGCTAACCTCAAAGAACATGCCCGTGGCTTCATTCAGCGCCTGCTCGATCAAATCGCCACCGGCAATCATGAAGTCAATATCCACCGAGGGGACGAACAAAACTTGGATCGGATATTCTTCGGTGCCAAGTGCGGGTGGTGGCGGTGGTGGGACTTCCGTCGGCTCAGGTGCCTTTGTGGGTTCTGGCGCGGGGGCTTCCGTGGGGGCCTCTGTTGGTGTCGCGCAAGCTCCCAGGACCATCGCCGCCATAACAAGAATACTCAGTATGAGCAACATGCGGTTTTTGCGCATCGTCCTTCTTTCCTCCTCAATTATTTGTAGAAAGCAAATCGTTTGTCATTCGTTTGTTCTCGCAGATTAGTTTTTTGGGATTTGTTCCACCTCCTCTTGAAAAGTGATATAGCGTTATTCTTCTGTTTACATGAAGATATTAGCGCGAAATATAGCGGCTTGCAAGCAATTGGGGTCTTGTATCTTTCATATGCGGCGTTTACAATGTTTCATCTATGTCTAAGACAGCCTATCAAGATGCCCTCGACTACATCTACAGTCATATAGATTACAGTATTAAAAGGAGCTACCGCTATTCCGCGGATGTTTTTGAGCTGCAACGGGTCCTAGATCTCCTAGAGGCATTGGGGAACCCGCACCTGCAAATAAAAGCCTTCCACGTAGCGGGCACGAAAGGTAAGGGATCCGTCTCTGCGCTGATCGCATCGGTGTTGCAGGAGGCGGGTTATAAAACCGGTCTCTATACATCACCGCATCTCTCACGGTTCAACGAGCGGATCATGATTAACGGAGAACCGATTGCCGACATAGATCTTGTCGAATTGGTTGAAGCAGTTAAACCAAGCGTCGATGGCATACCGGGATTGACGGTTTTTGAAATTCTCACTGCGATGGCTTTTACCTACTTCGCCGAACAAGGGGTCGAATTCGCAGCTGTGGAAGTCGGGCTTGGCGGGAGATTGGATGCAACGAACGTCCTTACGCCCATCATCACTATGATTACTTCGCTTTCGTATGACCATATGCATCTGCTTGGAGAAAGCTTGTCTGATATTGCCCGCGAGAAGGCGGGCATTATTAAGCCAGGGATACCTATGGTTCTGGCTCCTCAGCAGTTCGAGGCGGAGCGGGTCGTGGAGAGCGTTGCTGAAGCGGAGGGGGCACCATTGATTCGTGTCGGTTACGATTGGCTTTATTCACCAGGCACCCATAATATAGACGGGCAAACGCTTTATATCTGGTCGCGCGCTGAGCAACCGCGAATGGACTCGTTTGTAGAATCCGCAGGCAGTGATGAGTGGGCGCCGCCGCGTTATCAAATACCTCTTCTTGGGCATCATCAAGTTGTTAACGCTGCGGTGGCATATGTCGCGATCGTAGAAGCAAGAAACTCTGGACTGGATGTGAATGAGGCGGATATCCTGGCTGGATTTCGCAACGTATCCTGGCCGGGACGGTTCCAGATCCTCTCACGAAATCCACTCATCGTCGTCGATGCGGCTCATAATCGAGATTCTGCACTCAAGCTGAGGATAGCGCTTGGCGATTATTTTCCGGGTCAGCCCGTCACCATGATCTTCGGCGCTTCAGCAGACAAGGACATCGAGGGGATGCTGACTGAATTACGGCCAAGGGTTTCCCGCTTTGCAGTGACACAGGCGGATCATCCCCGATCCGAGAATCCAGAAGTGCTGGCCGGATTTGCGCATAGCCATGGCGTGAGAGTTGAAGAATTTGCGGGGGTTCATAAGGCACTTCAATGGGCGATTACAAATTCACGTCCTGGAGAGGTGATTCTCGTTACAGGGAGTATATTTATCGTCGGGGAAGCGATCGAAGCGATGAAGGAAATAGATCTTGAAAGGGTTTGAACAGGCGTAAAAAGGTAAAATGAATTCTTGGTTTATTGACAGATGGCCGAATCTACCTTCTGAGTTTGGCGGTGTAATTAGCCGTAGAACGGAGGAACTCTATGGTATTTTGGATGCCGGCCTCGATGATGGTGGGTTATTCGATGCCCTCGTTCTTCCGTTAAGAGACATCGTTCTCTACCCTAAATTGCTTACACCGTTATTTGTAGTTCATGAACCTTCATTGCTCGCGGTGGAGGAAGCGATCCGCGCCCAGGAGACGATGATCGGGATTGCTCTTACCGATCCGGATACGGAAAACCCTGGCCCAGATGATTTTTACACCGTGGGGACAGAAATTGCTGTCGGCAGGCTCATGCATTTACCCGACGGCTCGATCTCCATCATGGCTCAGGGGCGGCGTAGGCTGGAAATTGTTGAGATCATTCGTGAGGGGAAAGCCCTGCGCGCACGAGCCAGGCCTATTGTTGAACACGTCTTAACAACAAATGAGACTCTAGCTCTGATGCGGGCTGTACAGACACTCTTTGAAAAATGTGTTGAGTTAAATCGTTCTCTACCTGAGGAAGTCTATCTCTACGCTGTCAATATTGAAGAGCCAGGTTGGCTGGCTGACCTCACAGCATCTGCGCTCAATCTCAGTCTGGGTGAACGGCAGGCGATCCTGGAGGTCTTCAACCCGGTGGAACGGTTGCAGCAGATCAGCATTCTACTGGGCCGTGAGCTAGATGTTCTCGAGTTGGAGGATCAGATCCATTCTCATGTTCAAAACGAAGTAGACCGATCCCAACGTGAGATTTACCTGCGAGAGCAGATGAAAGCCATCCAATCCGCATTAGGGGAAGGGGACATGTGGGTGCAAGAGATTGATGAGCTTCGCGAGCGGATCGCTCATTTAAGCTTGCCCGAAGAAGTCGAAAAGAGAGCATTCAAAGAAGTGCAGCGATTATCGCAGATGCCCCCGATATCTCCCGAGGTGGGGATCATCCGCACTTACCTTGATTGGCTGATGGAATTACCCTGGTCGGAATCGACCGTTGACAATCTGGATATACGCCATGTAGCCAGCGTGTTAGAAGATCAACATTACGGTCTGAATAAAGCTAAGGATCGGATTCTTGAATATATCGCCGTAAGGAGCCTGGCACCGAAAAAGCACAAACAACCGATACTTTGTTTTGTAGGACCTCCGGGAACAGGTAAGACATCTCTGGGGAAATCAATAGCGGAGGCTCTGGGGAGGAAATTTACCCGTATCTCACTAGGCGGAATTCGCGATGAAGCGGAGATCCGCGGCCACCGCCGGACCTACATCGGTGCTCTCCCCGGAAGAATTCTACAAACGATGCGCCGGGCTGAGTCAGTGAATCCACTCTTCATGTTGGACGAGATCGATAAGCTCGGTCTCGATTACCGCGGTGATCCATCATCAGCTCTGCTTGAGGTTCTCGACCCCGAACAG
>CAYLOO010000128.1:0-6542 GCA_964385355.1 uncultured Anaerolineaceae bacterium | reverse complement strand
CTTTCGGCGCCTACCTGATCGCCGAGCAGCTTCACGTCAGTGGAGTGTTAGCAGTCGTAGCTGCGGGGCTGGTTACAGGGAGCATCGGCGAAAGGGGGATGTCTCCGACAACAAGGATCGTTGTTTTCAACTTCTGGGAGTACGTCACCTTCCTGGTAAATTCTGCTGTGTTCCTCTTAATTGGATTACAAATCGAGGTAAGCGCCCTGTGGGAAAGCCGAGTGTTAGGTTTATGGGCCATCTTTGCGGTTCTGGCCGCCAGGGCGATTAGCATCTATGGCCTCACTTATTTCAGACGCAACATTCCCTCCAAGTGGCGGCATGTGCTCTTCTGGGGGGGATTACGCGGTGCGATTGCACTGGCGCTGGCATTAAGCCTTCCCACTGCGATGGGTGAACACCGTAACACTTTGACATTGATGACCTTCAGTGTCGTTTTGTTCACGCTTCTGTTTCAGGGGATAACGATGGAGGGCTTGCTAAACAGGCTCGGATTGATCACCATCAGTGATGCGCAGATCGAATACCAACAAAGGCATGCCAGGGCAATTGCGGCTCGAAGTGGACATGAACATGTAGAACGGCTGCATCAAATAGGGCTTGTTTCCGATCACACCTGGGAGAAAATTCAGCCAATCATCCTGGAACGCACGAAGGCTCTGACTGCCGCCGTTCAGGAAGCGCTTCAAGACGCACCAGAGCTTGAGGCGGGGGAATTAATTACGGCTCGGCGCGAATCGCTCCGGGCTCAACGTAACACACTATCGACTCTCCGCGCGGACGGTGTAATCGGTCAGGAAACCTATCAACAGCTCGTGGCAGAAGTCGATATTGCGCTGGATACAACTGTAGAACAATGGAGCCGTCAGATCTTTGACGAACGATTCGCTGATGATCTTTGTCAATTAATGATGGTGGTTGTACAAGATCGTGATCTAGAGGCTGTGTCCAATGCGCTTTCGACGCGGAATATCCCCACAACGCGCATCCAGAGTATGGGGGGTTTCCTCCGGCAGAAGAACCATCTCCTGTTAGTAGGGATCCCAGAGGGAAGGCTAGATCACGCGAAAGAAGCTCTAAAAAGCACCGGGCGCAGCAAGATTGAATACGTGACCTCACCGAAGGGTATGCCTGGGCTCGTGCTCGGCGAACCTCTCCGTTTAGAATTAAAAGGTGCAACTGTCTTTGTATTAAATATCGATAGATGCGAGGTATTTTAGCAATGAAACTCATGATGGCGATCCTTATAAAGAAAGAATGTGAGCCCGTGACGCAGGCACTTATTGAGGCCGACTTTCGCGTAACGCGCGTTGCCTCGACAGGCGGGTTTCTGAGACAAGGTAATGTAACACTGCTCATCGGCACCGAAGAAGAAAAAGTTGAGAGCGCGCTGGAGATCATCCGCACGAACATGGGGGGTTCGGATAGACCGGATCAGGCCCGCGCCACCATCTTCGTGCTGGATGTGGCCCAGTTCGAACAGCTCTAATCAACCATAGTTGTCTTTTAGTTGTAACCAATTTTCTTCGCTCCTCTCAGTCGTTCAGACCGATATGCCTGAGTTACTACGCCAGCAGTCCATAGACAACTAGGGGATAGACCAGCTCTAGTTGTTACTTCCTACATCTTGCGACTTGCATAAGGCTTGCTCGTGCAGTTACAATTAAAAATCCCGAAGCACACACTCAGGAAACGTCATCTAACCAAGTGGGACAGCTTTATGAAACAGTACGGACAAATGCTTGATAAAGTAAGCCGGACATTTGCCTTATCCATAAAGTTCCTCCCCAGAATCTTGAGGGATTCTGTTGGTCTCGCCTACTTGCTGTTTCGTGTCTCCGATTGTCTGGAAGACCACGCTGAACTAGACGTCAGTCGGAAAGTTATGCTGCTTGAGCTATGGGCTCAAATACTAGAAGGCAATAATCAGGCCGAGGAGCTCGTTGAGAGAATTATCAATCTAGACAGCACTGACCCCGAGGTTTATGTCGCTCAACATGCGGATGATCTAATCAAACGCTTGCGAATGATGCCTCCCGAACTTCAAGAATTTATGGCTCATCGATGTGCTCAGTCAGCAAGGGGGATGGCGCGTTGGCAGCAGCAAGGACCCTTCATTGAAACCGTCGAAGAGTTGGATGACTACATGCACCAGGTAGCCGGGAAGGTCGGTTATCTACTGACCGACATCTTCGCATGGTATTCCTCCCCAATCCGGCAGCACAAAGATGAATTGTTACCCCTAGCCAGAGAATTTGGCCTGGGTTTACAAACCGTCAATATTATCCGCGGTTTACGAAAAGATTATGAGCGCGGTTGGGTATTTGTGCCGCGCTCTTATCTAGATCAAGTTGGGATTACACGCGACCAGTTCTTCTCTCCTCACTACGAGGATAAAGCCTTCCGTGTGGTAAACATGCTCTCGGTAAAAGCTGAAGAACATCTACACAACAGCCTGGCTTACATTGCTGCCTTCCCCCGTCACTTGCAGCGAATCCGCTTGGCTTGCATGTGGCCGCTTTTCTTTGCAGTAAAAACGTTAACCGTATGTCGGACGAATATCGAAGTCTTACGAGATGAAGTAAAGATAACCCGCCAGGACGTGCAAGAGATCATGCGACAAACAACATTGATGGGATGGTCTAACCGGTGGGTATATCGATACTATGACGAACTGACCCTTCAGCAGATTTAATAAACACACAGCCTCGCTATAGATCGTTCTTCAATCATTTGAGACATGGAAAGGTGGTGAGCAAATAGAACGGCAGTCACAATTGGGAGACCGGCATATTGGACCCCATTTGCTCTCTTCGCAGACTCCTTGATTCGAAGCCTTACTTTTAACTTTCTAATCTTAGAATATTACCCTTTGTAAACAAGGATTAAGGAGATGTAGAGATGCAAATCGTGACGGATAGCGGAACAGATCTGAGCTTGACCCAAGAACAACTAACATCCTTGAACATACACGTTGTTCCATTAACAGTTACACTTGATGATAAGTCCTATAAAGAGCGGGTTGATATCCAACCAGAGGATTTCTACCCATTACTCGAGGCTTCAGGCAACCTTCCTACAACATCTCAGCCCTCTGCTGGAGAATTTGCAGAGTTTTATAAGAAAATTGCAACAACGGGGGAGAATGTCCTTTCGATCCACATGTCGTCTGGTCTGAGCGGAACATTCAATTCCGCCACAGCGGGCGCAGAACTCGTCCCCGAAGCAAACATCACCGTGATCGACACAAAGACATTATCCGCTGCTGCCGGGTGGCAGGTTGAAGCTGCAGCCAGGGCACTAAAAGCAGGCTGGTCAATGGATAAGGTTTTAGCTTTGATTGAGCGTATCGGCAAAGCCAGTGAGAGCTTATACACGCTCAAAGAGCTTAAATACTTGATCCATGGTGGACGGATCAGTCATATGAAGGGGTTAATTGCCACGGCGCTGAACATTAAACCGCTTATCGGTGTGGAAAAGGTGAATGGGACATATGTACAACATGGGCAGGTGCGAACATTCAAGGGTGCCATTAAGGGATTGGCCGACTTGCTGACCAAGCAGCATGAACCCGGCAGCGCTTTGAGAGTACAAGTGCTCCACTCATTCAACCCCGAAGGTGCGGCCATACTGCGCGAGCTTGTAGATCAACAATTCGATTGTACGTGGCTGCCAGTTGAGCCAATGTCTCTTGTGCTGGGGGCCCACACTGGCCCGAGCATGGTGGGAATCGCTTACGGGGCTCTGTCAGAATTTGAAGATATTCCTTAACTACATTGGCATATCATTCTAAACGATCACATGGAGCGAAGATTCTCCGCCATACAAAAAAGGTCACTATGATTGGGCGTGATACTTCGTCGCAAGGCACCTTAGAATGACAATGCCGCGAAGGACCTGTGTAATGATGACAGTATGGAATTTCTTTGGTGAATCCAGGATCCCTGCCTGGATTCCATCAAAGCGCAGCAAATGCGAATTTCACTTTTAGCTTACGGATCACGCGGAGATATAGAGCCCTTCGTCGCACTCGGGGTGGGTTTCATGCGTGCAGGACATAGCGTTCGCCTGGCTGCACCGGTAGTTTTCGAGCAGCTCGTCTCCTCTCGTGGCATTGATTTCATCGGCTTACCAGGTGACCCTGAAGGCCTTGTCCAGGACCTAGTGGATAAGGCTGGTAAGAATTATTTGCGTATGATCCGTACGTTGTCAAAATTCGTTGTACCCATTGCGGTAGGTGTCCTCGACCAGATTCGGTTTGCATGTGAAAACACAGATATCATCGTCCATTCCTTTCTGCTCACGAATGCAGGTCATGAGCTAGCGCGTGAAAAGAGTATCCCCGATTTCTCAGCTCAATTTTTCCCAGTTTTTTCCACCTCTTCCGAGTTTCCCGGGATCGTCTTCCCCGATCTTCCTCTAGGAAACCTATATCGCCGGTTCACACACGAGTTCATCACGCAAACGTTCTGGCAAGGTAGCCGGATTCTATATAGATGGATCCGAAGAAAGTATCCTCACCTGCCCCCACTTTCCGGCTGGCCTTTTGCTGCAAGAAGGGATCACCGAACGCCGATCCTGTACGCGTTCAGTCCACATGTGCTTCCGCCGCCTGCCGATTGGGGGGATGATGTACACATCATTGGGTATTGGTTCATGGATGATCCCGCTTGGCGGCCTCCAGAAAAGCTGCTGCACTTTATAGAGTCAGGCTCAACCCCCATAGCGGTCGCTTTTGGTAGCACATCGACGCGCAACCCTGAGAGAATGGCTAATACGATACGGGAAGCATTGGCTCTGAGTGAGCAGAGAGCTGTGATCGTGGGGGTAGAAAACCATTTCAATGATCCTCCAGACACCGTTTTTCAGCTTGGTTACGCGCCCTATAGCTGGTTGTTCTCCAGGATGTCTGCAGTTGTTCATCATGGTGGAGCCGGCACAACGGGAGCGGGTTTAATGGCCGGTGTACCGAACATCATCATCCCGTTTACAAGCGATCAACCATTCTGGGGACACCGCGTACACTCTATAGGCGCAGGTCCCAAACCCCTTCCCGCAAAGAAGCTTACAGCGCAAATTCTGGCCAAGTCCATTATCGCCACAGTAAGTGACCAGGAAATGAGCGCGCAAGCTAAGGCGATCGGCGCGCGAATACGCGCGGAGGATGGGGTATCGCGAGCCGTAGATATTGTTCAAGAATATGTTGAAGAGGGAAGTTGACCGAGCTTGATGATGCATTAATAGCAGCAGCGGTTGTTGTATAATTAACAAAGGAAATACTCAAGTATGTCACTCTGGGCTCTCTCAAAGAGCCTTGGCAGCTATTTAACGTGAATGTCCGTACTCGATCAATAAAAAAAAGGAGAGAGAAAATGAACGAAAAGAGCATCGAGCTGTTGAACAAAGCCGTAGCGGACGAGTTATCTGCGACCCATCAATACATGTATTTCCATTTCCGCTGTGACGATCTGGGGTATGACCTGTTGGCGGGATTGTTTAAGCGAACCGGCATAGAGGAGATGGGACATGTCGAACGCTTGGCGGAGAGAATTTTATTTCTAAAAGGTGAAATTGAGATGGTCCCCTCAATGGAGGTCCAGAAGATCCACGACGTAAAGTCCATGCTAGCCTTAGCCAGCAAGATGGAGCAGGACAGCGTCAAGGATTACAACCTGTGGGCCAACGAATGCAGCGCAAACGCAGATTCTGCTTCGAAGAGGGTCTTTGAAGACCTGGTCGATGATGAGGAAAGACACTTCGATCAGTACGATACGGAGATGGAGAATATCGACAAATTTGGTGAGCGGTATTTGGCGCTGCAATCGATCGAGCGCAGCAAGACCATCTCCGCCGGAGGCGTTGAGAATTAGTTAAAACGCCGTCTGACCTGAAAGCCACTTGTAAGGCACAAATAGAGTAAAAACCCTTATACTGTAGCCAGAAACGACAATGGCAAAATCACCGAAAGGTGATGACGCAAAGCTACAGGGTCTAAGGCTCATCTGAGCTATGACAGCCAGTTACCGTAATTCAACCACGATGCTATCGTGGAACTGAATTAGAACCACACCCTCCCGTGGGACTCTGGCTTTGTGCAACCCCCCACGGGTTTTATATTGGGAACCCGCGGACCAAGCTAGGAGCACCAAAGTTGGCTCAAGTAATGATCGTCGACGACCAAATCAATACCGCAAAAATGCTCTCAATGGCGGTCACCATACTCGGGCATGAGTCACTTGAGTTGTATCGAGGCGAAGATGCAGTCGAAATGCTGCGCTCTGTGCAACCTGATTTTGTGCTGCTCGATTTCATGATGCCCGGAATGAATGGCCTACGAACGCTCGAGGAAATGCGCACCGTTCCTAATGGCGAGCACGTACCCATCTTTCTACTTACGGCAGCGCAAGATCGCTATCTTGAGGAGCAAGCAAAGGATGCCGGAGCGACTGGTTTCTTGCCGAAACCACTGAACCTTGAGATTCTGGAAACAATACTTCATACGAACGGGAAGAATGGATCTGGAAAATAATTAAACTGACCTA
>CAYLOO010000127.1:0-6627 GCA_964385355.1 uncultured Anaerolineaceae bacterium | reverse complement strand
CCAGCTTCACTAACACGTTGCTCACTTCTGTGGTTTCTGGCAGACACAGTCGCCATACTTCGTTAATTCATAAGAAGCTTTCTTCTCCATGAGCTCTTCGTAGCGATCATCATCGACAAAGGCTACGATGCGGGCGATACTCGACTCGCCGTCGACGAACCGCCACGGAAAGCATCCGATCTCAACACGCTCATTAAGCAACAGATCGATATCCCCGCCGATACATTCGGCATGGATGATCCCTTCCGGGAACATCTCGATATGCATGAGCTGGTATTTATCATCCGTGAATACTTCCTCGATCGATTTCTTGTACTTCGCCTGGAAATGCGCCTGCGCTTCTTTTGCCTGACGCGGCATCCATGTCCGGATGATGGTATTCATCGGATGATCGGCGCTGCCGCAATCCACCCCGAGCCATTTCAGTTTTTTGTCTTTACACCACTCTGCGAACTCGCGGTCCGGACCAGGATGCTTCACCATATACCGGATTTCATCGGCGATCGGTTGGTCCCAACCGTAACGGTGGTAGCCAGTGTGGATGAGCAGGATGTCACCTTCCCGAATCTCGACCCGATCCTCGACCATTTTGGACGTGTAAATGTCGTAGTCACCGGCAACATCCGAAAGGTCAACGATGGCGCCCGGGCCGTGCAGGAAGTCGAAGTCGAGGGCGGCGATGTCCTTTCCTGGTGTGTAGAAATGAATCTCCCCATCCAGGTGCGTGCCCAGGTGGTTGGAGTGCGTGACAATCTGGCCGTTTGCTCCATTCGGGGCGAGACGCTTGAAGTATTTAATCTGAAGCGGCTCGTAGGTTGGCCAAGGGGGCGTACCAATTCCAAGCGGTATCGTAAGGTCAATGATTTTCATTACTTTCAGCTCTCCTTCTCCCAGCAGTTAGATAGGTTCATTTTCGTGTTCACCAGCTCTTGAGAGCCTCAAAGGCATCCCGGAAACACTTTTCGGGTGCCCGTAGAACGCCCGCGCCCACCATCCCGATCCCGGGATCTTTATGCGCTATGCCTGTGTTCAGCTTAGGTAAGATACCGGTCTCGGCGACGTAGCGGACATCAATCCCGGTGGGTGAACCGCGGTTGTCAAGCACTGGAATGGTGAAATGCTCGTGTTCCGCAAAGCATATCTCATACATCTCAAGCGTTGATTGAATGGCATCATGCGCAGTCCCGCCGACGAAGTTGGCGATGGCAGGCGCTGCCGCCATTGCAAAACCCCCGAAGCCAGCCGTTTCTGTTACCGTACTATCACCAATATCTGGGTTAGCATCATCAGCGGAGAAGCCTGGCAAGTAAAGTCCATCTACAATCCCGGCAGGGGCTACGAACCAGCGGTCCGGCTCCCCGGCCATGCGGATGCCGAAGTCGGTACCGTTACGCGCCATCACTGTCAATATTGTTGAACCTTCAACGCCTTCAGCCGGCTCGATCATCGCCTTCGCCGCGGGCATCGAAATATTAAGGAAGAAGTGATCGTTGCCATCGATAAATTCGATGACCTTCGCCAAACGCTCACCATCTTCACAGGTCCTAGCCAGCGCCGGTCCAAGTTTTCGCAGGAGCAGCGAAGTTCCAGCCCGGTTACGATTGTGACACTCATCGCCCATATGCAGCGCCTGCGCGATCATTGCCCGCAGATCGATCGGACCAGATGAAGTGAGCGCCGCGGCGAGAGTGGGATAGAGCACATCCCGCATCCAATACAATCGCTCATACACGTCTTGCCCATACGCTCCATAACGCAGGACCTTCCCCAGGCCCTCGTTCAACGTACAAAAGGCTCGATTCCCGAACTCTACGTTCTCGATGATCCATACCGGCATTGACGGAGAAATCACACCCGCCATCGGTCCTACAGCATGATGGTGGTGGCAGGGATCGAAGGCAATCTCACCCTTTGCTGCTATCTCCTCGGCGCCCTCAGGCGTGGAGGCGATACCCTCATAGACGAGCGCACCCATGACCGCCCCGCGGGTTGGACCACACATACGCTCCCAGTCTATGGGTGGACCGGCGTGCAGGATCGAATTCTCTCCCATATCAGGGATCACATCCCGCGCGAGATCCAAGCCCACAAGCATAGGTCGCCCGGCCATAACGCGGCGTAGGACCTCTTCGTTGGCATCATCGATGGCTATCCCGGATGGTGTATGCGAGAACCGCAGAATGCCGGTTTGTGGTGGCCGCCAATCCACATCGATGACACTTACATCCTGCTGGCGCAAACTCTCAGCGAAGGACGTCAACCCAATATTGACTACCGAGATTGGTTGACCGAAAAGTTTATTTCGTTTTTTCGAAGGTGAGGCCATAGATCTTCTCGCCCCCCATCTCGCGCACGGGTTCCCAACTTACTTTCACTTTCATTCCGATGCGCGGCGCATCTTCTTTAATTAACCCGAGCGCCTTCACTCCGTTGTCGAATTCAACCACACCAAGAACACGCCCGCGTTCATCCATACCCCAGGGAAGCTGTTCAATAACAGTGTAGGTCAGAAGTCTGCCCTTGGATGTCGGTGTGATCTCTTTGAAATCGCGCCCTTTGCAGTTCAAGCAGCGATCGTGGTAGGGGTACATCACCAATCCGCACTTATTGCATTTGTATGCTGTGATGGTTTTCATGATTTCCTCCGCAACACGAACGCGAGGACATTGTTTCCGAAACCCCCAAAGTTGAGCGAAAAACCATTGGCTGCGTTTTTAACTTGCCGATCACCAGCTTCCCCGCGCAATTGCCATACGAGCTCCACTACCTGAGCCACGCCCGTCGCACCGACGGGATGGCCGCGTGCCTTAAGACCACCCGATGGATTAATCGGCAGCTTACCGCCGATCTGCGTCTCACCCCGCTCCAGCGCCTTAGCACCCTCCCCTTTCGGGAAGAAACCAGCGTGTTCACTCTCAGCAATCTCCAAGATCGTGAAGGCATCATGCAGTTCGGCGACATCGATGTCCTTAGGCTTGATCCCTGCCATCTTGAAAGCCTGTTCCGAAGCAAGCGTGACCGCCTTGAGGTCGGTGGGATCGCTGCGCTCCTGAAGCGTATGGGTATCTGTCGCCTGTCCAACGCCATCGATCATGACCAATGGTTTCTTGAGCTTATTGGCGATCTCCTCTGTCGTAAGCAGTACCGCTGCTGCGCCGTCACTGACAGGACAGCAATCATAGAGATGTATTGGATCAGCCACTACAGGACTATTAATATGCGCTTGTGGGTGCTCGAGGATGCCCTCCATCGTGATCTTCATCTGGATGTGAGCATAAGGATTAAGCAACCCATTGGCCTGATTCTTGACAGCAACCATCGAAAGATGCTCGCGGGTGATCCCATATTTCTCCATATAGAGGCGGGCAAACATCCCCGCCATAGCAGGCAATGTCACCCCGTAGATGTACTCCACCTGCGGGTGGGTCATGCAGGCGACGATGTCCGTAGCCTTCGGGCCAATCACCTCGCGCATCTTCTCGCCGCCAACGACGAGCACGACATCATTGAAACCCGAAGCCACAGCCAGGAAGCCATTTTTTATCGCTGAACCACCAGACGCGGGGCCATTTTCGACCCGGTCGGCAGCGGCAGGGAGCAAGCTCAAGCGATCGACAAGCGCGCTTGCTACGGAAACCTGGTGGTTGAACAGGCCTGAGGCCATATTGCCAACATAGACGGAACCGATGGGGCGATCACCTATACCAGCATCATCCATGGCGTTCAACCCAGCGGTGGCGAGCATATCCATCAGACTGTCTTCATCCCGCCGTTCAAACGGTATCATTCCTACTCCAGCAACGACAACAGGTCTCATCGTTCCCTCCTCTTCGCTCCAAGGATCTTCTCCAAAATATCGTCCTCGCTGGCGACGAGGATCTCTTTTTCTGCGACCGCGAGCAGTTCTTCAGGCACAGGTCGCTCGCCAGCTACCAATCTGTCTTTATGCTTGAAATACAATTCTCTTGTGAGGCCGTAAGGGGTGGCGCCTCCAAGCTCGTGCTGACCTTCACGCTCGATTAATTCATACTCAATCATCCAACGTCTGAAGCCGATAGGGCTTTCGGCAGTGATAAGCACTTCCTCCTGCCCGATATACTCAAACGAGTATTCCATCTTAGCGGCAAACAGGTGGGCGCCGATACGCAACCCTCTTTCGGTTGCAAGTGTATGCAGGCTTATGCCCAATTCGCGTGAATAGAGTCGTGTGTTTACGACGCCGACAAGCAAACCATCGATCTGCCCCATCAGACAGAATTCATCGCGAACTCGGTAGCGGTACCAGCCCAACAACTCCGCATACACACGCGCTCCGACAATGTCGTAGAAGTCGCGCTCGACTTTCATTGTCGGTCTTACGGCTTCGAGGATTATGGGCACATCGTCCCGACGCGCCTGCCGTATGATTAATTTACCCCCCGTCGCCAGTGTAACAACCTTTGGCGGGTAAGGTGGCAAATCCAACTCCGGCGGTCGAAGATATTCTTCAACTTCCATGTCCATGTTCAATTCTCCTTTGCAGTAAAAGGTTTTAATAGATAGGGTGCAGCGCGCAAACTCCCTCTACGGAATCGGTTTTACGCACCTAAGAGACAATTCTATCCACTGGCTCATTATCTCCATCAAGTCGACGCATGAAGATGGACTATACAAGTAGCGAGAGTCGATGCCGCGGCATTGCTCTCAGCGACGATCGCGCCGCTCTTCTTGAAAGCTTCTCGCTGATGATCCAGGCCTTGTGGATCCCCACCGGTTCCCGTAATAGAGACCACGACGACCAAAGTGCGCCCGTCTTTTTCAGCGATATCTCGCGCTTTTATGATCGCGGGTGCAAGCTCACTCGCCGGATCAGGATGCGCGCCATAACCAAGGACAACGTCCATTTGGATTAAAGCTACGCTTGGATCCTGGGCTTCTTGATACAGCCGCCGGATGCGAAGGTCATGATCGATCATCGGATGAGGCCTGCCAACGGTGAACTCCTCCTCACCCAGGTCGACGGCGCAGTGCTCGACGCTTTTATGCGAGTCTACAAGCGTGCGGCGCGTATCCAAAGGGGCATTCGACCAAACCGGACCAACTTCCGCTCCCCAAATGCGCATCGCTTCTTCACAGAGCGTTCCCCCACTGAAAAGACCACGCAGATATTTTTGATCCACATGGAGTTGGGAGACGATTTCGCGCGCTCGACTCTCGATTTTCTGTGTCTGCTCTTTAAGACGCGATTGTACCCGCTCGATATCTTCTTTTCGTACTAGAGCGACCGCAGCCAGCGCGGCTTCCTCCAGCGTGTTCGCCAGATACAGTCCCTCATGGAAAGCTTCCTTCGCTTGAGAACCGGAAGGTGATGCGCCCATGAAGATTACGACGGATGGTTTACCCCTTGCAGTCAATCTGTCGAGGATTTTCTGAACGACAGTCGGTGACGGAATTTTGGAAATGGCGACAATAACCTCTGTATCCGGGTCGTCTTGGAGGGCTTTCAAGGCATGCAGCGTCATAAGCCCATCGATCTCATTCGAAAGGTCACGACCACCTACGCCGATACCCTGCGAGACTCCGACACCTTCCCTGGCGAGGATGCAGCTCACCTCCTGCAGCCCGGTGCCGGCGGCGGATACGATGCCTACTGGCCCAGATGGGACGACATTTGCGAAACCGAGTGCGACGCCATTGAGGATCGATGTGCCCGCTCCGGGACCCATGAGAAACAGATCGTGCTCAACAGCGTAACGTTTTAGTGCAAGCTCATCCTCGATAGGGACATTGTCACTAAACAAAAGAACATTTAACCCGGCGCGGAGTGCTTCCATGGATTCCGCAGCGGCGTAAGCGCCAGCAACTGAAACGACCGCCAGGTTCGCGTCCGCTTGCGCGCGAATAGCGGTCCGTAATGTTTGTGGATGATAATCTTGGGTTCCGGATTCAGTTCTTGATGGCCGAGTTAACAAGGATTCGACCCGCTCCAGTGCAGCCTTTATCCCCTTCTTATTCCCTTTCAAGGTGATAATCAGATCGTTGGGCGTAGCGCCCTCGGCTTCTTCCGTGAGTAGATCGGTCTGCTGTAGAAGTCCCTTGTTCGCATCTGTCCCCATGAGCAGCGCGGCGTCCTCAATCCCCGAGGTGTCCTGCAGATCACGGGCGATATTCATCAGCGTGACAGAATCAAAATAGCGACTTGTCATTATCAGACAGTGTTTGGCCAATCGATCCTCCACTCCCTGGGGACTTCAAACCGTCACAATTGCTCGCTGTTATACCCGTTGATATACCAAAGATAATTAAGAATTATTGGATCGTGAAAGTCCGGTGATGTCCTTATAATGCTGTAAAAATAAGCGGCGTGAGATATCCTAGAGGTTGATCAAAACCTACGCCCTGAAAGGGCACGAAAGGACACTCACGCCATGAACAGAATACCACCAAGTGAACGGATTCAGAAACAAATTGATGCGCTTCTTGAGGGAGAATGGGCGAATGGAGATGAGTTGGTCACGAAGTTGATTCTCCTGGGAGCGCAGCATCTTGGGCAAGAAATGCTGGAGCAGGAAGTAACGGATTATCTTGGGCGGGGCCATTACGAGCGTCGTGAAGAAAGTAATGAAAACAGCGGCTATCGCAACGGCT
>CAYLOO010000126.1:0-6641 GCA_964385355.1 uncultured Anaerolineaceae bacterium | reverse complement strand
TTCACATTCTGTTAGCCAATATCAATTATTTTTAATTACGCTTGTCGCGATCGGAGGAACAAAGGACGGCCCACTGGCTGCAGAACACCTGCTGCCACACTTCCGTAAAAGACACGCGAGATGCCACTGCGTCCGTGGCTGGCCATTGTAATGAGATCTGCTCTCTCTCGCTCGCTCGGCGACTTTAATGATTGCCCTCACCACGGCGCCATGCTCGACACGAACCCGTGCGGCACAATACCCTTCTCTCGGAATTCCCCTTTCCAAGCATCGAGATAGGATTGGGCATCCTTCTCTCGCTGCTTGGCTAAATCGAAGCTCTCGTTATGAAGAAAACCATGTCGATCTTTGAATTTCGTGTTCAATTCCACTATCTGGAGGAAGATGACGGTGGCCCGAACTGAAACAGGCTCCTTGATCAGTCGCGAGAGTCACGCCACGCCATTCTAGATCTTCATGTGAACCAGATCGGCCAGTATGACCTCCTCCCTATCCGACCCGCTAAGGACAACTCGTGCTTTACACATCCCTGATTGCCTCCGCGGTTACGGATGCACTAAGCTGGAGACTGTTCCCTTGCGAACGCTTCAAGCGTTCCAATAATATCCTGCATGTTTCCATGAACCCCCAAGCCTTCTAGTTGCGAACCCTCCAACCAATTCAGCGTAAGGGCAGGGTCCTCCGGAAGGGCACCGATAGGCTCGATGTCCGCTTTCGACAGCTCTTCTCGCAGATATCGCTCCATATCCTCGTCCTTGATCTTGTTCAAGACAACAAGTACGTCTTCGATCTTAGATTCCCCGAAGATCTTCTCTGCGAAGGCTACTAATTCGGGGGTTTCGAGATGTTTCGTCGCCGGGGGTATACCAGCTTTGATTTGCTCAACCATTTGCTTCATGTGGATAGCCATCCGAATCGCCGCCTTGGTCGGATCCACGATCACTATGATCCAGTCGAGGCTGGTCACGGCGCCCCTGGCTGAATCCTCAAAACCTGCCTTGAAGTCTACCAGGGTCACGGAGGAGGAGTCATCGGCCTCGATGCGAAGATCCCTGGCGATTTTGTTGATAGGACCGTCGCAACCCGCTCCGGGCCCCAGGTCTCCGATTTTACCTGCCGTCAGCAGCACGATCCCCTGGGGATTGATGGCGTAGAAGTCACTGTCCAAGTCGGTTAACCTCAACTCGGCATCTGGCAAAGGAGTAGGGTCGTCTACCGGGCAGGTCACGCGCCCGCCGCTGAAGACCATGCCACCATAGTAATCGATCATGGAGGTGGGTGGTTTTTCGATGTCCAGCGCTTCATGCAGACCCACATTGGTGGAATCCGCATCCAGAATGCAGACACCATACCCTCGTGTTCGGAGTTCTCGCGCCATCAGGACCGTGAAAGTGCTCTTCCCGGAGCCGCCCTTGCCCACCATCCCGATTCGCTTCCCCCGCAATACCTTTCGACCTTCATCAGCCATGTTAAACAAATCTCCCTTCTTGAGTTTTAGCAGGTGGCATGTTTCCTAATCATCCGTAAACGTTCCATATGGTCACTCTATGAACAGAGCAATCCTGATCTTGAGGCGTGATGTGATCCTATGCTATTGTTTTGCTTTATGCTTTCCGAAAAACCGGGGGGAGACCACACGGCTGAATCGCGCTCCATCGCGCTTCACCCCTCACTCCCTCTATGCCCGAAGATCTTCGTGCCGATTCGCACCATGTTGGCCCCTTCCTCGATGGCCACACGGTAGCTGTTGGTCATTCCCATGGAGAGATAGTGCATGCTCACATGGGGGAAATCCATGCGCACCAGGCGATCGAAGGCCTTCCGTGTCTCCTGGAAGAAGGGGCGGGCGTGTTCCGGGTCGCCGAAACGTGGACCCATAGTCATTAAACCCTGCACACGCAGGTGCTCCAGCTCGCTCATTTGCCGTACCAAACCTTCTACGTCCTCGGGCTTCACACCGGTCTTGCTCGCCTCTCTACCGCTGTTGACCTCAACGAGCACCGGCATGGTTTTTTCCATGCGGGCGCATCGTTTGTCGAGTTCCCTCGCTAGAAACCACGAATCCACCGTTTCGACCATATCGAAGAGCAGCACGGCCTTCTTGGCCTTGTTGCGTTGCAGGTGCCCGATCATGTGCCATTTGGCGCTGTCCCGCATCAGATCGACCATCAGCTCCGCTTCCTGTATGTAGTTGTGCCCCACATGGGTTACGCCGGCTTCGATCGCCGCCCGGACCTCGGCCACGGAACGGCCTTTAACAGCCGCCACTAGGGTTACCTCCGGTGGGAGGCTCTCCATTATCCTGTGTACCGATTCTGCGATCTTCTTTTCAAATTCCTCCATCATCAACCTTTCCGCTCGATCTCCTCACGGCTGGTCCGACATCCCTACCCCGCCTAACTTCGCCCCGCATTCCAGGCAGCATCCGTTCTGTAGTTGATTGCTGACTACCCTTAACCTCTAACGCCGGATGAGGACATGACTGCCTTCCGTTGTTCCTGCTGCTCCCTCACATCGTCCTCGTCCGTGGGTCAGATCTAACCTGCTCCCCATTGAGGTTTCCTCATGGACTAAGCTTGTGATTAAAGCTCCCCGAGAGCACCGCGGGCTTCGAGGTTTCCCTGTCACCTTGATGTTCCATCAAAAAATGCAGGCTATCCTCCTAAGATTCTGTTATTCTCCGATGGTTACAGACATAGGCTGGTTAAAGGTCTCGTCATCTTTTATAGGAGCAACCTTTTCGGAGAGTACCTGCAAGGCAATAAGCAGAAGCTAGCACACCCGGTGTGCCTTGTCATTGGCTACCTTCAACCGGTTCAAGCCCGCCCGGCATCCACACAATCGTCACAGAGCACACCCTTCACGGTGCCGTCGGAAAAGACCGCGACCCATGCCCCCGATCCGAGCGATTGTTCACAGCCAGGACAGCCATTTTCCCCGTTGAGATCCTGGATGCGATCAATGCGGATATACCCCTGCACCGACAGAGGGTTAAGGTCCTTATAATAGCGATCGATCGCCTCGAGAAGCGCCTGGGTTTGATTGTTGTCGTGCTTGCGTTCGGCGATCTCTTTCAGTAGCTTAATCTTTTCCTCGGGAAAACGAAAAGAACGCAGCTTGCTCATTACGCTCACCTCCAACTACGGCGCAAATCTTCTTTCTGATAACCTTTGAATGGGCTGCTCTTGTCGCGATTGCTCATCTTGTTGACGTAAGATGTACAATTGTATATACTAGTGTAAAGAATGGCCCTTGTCAAGATCAGGAAGTTGAACCGAGCATAATACTTTGAGATAGGTCGAACTTGCTTGCGTCGCGGCGGACACGTCTTGTTTCACAGATCAGTATTTAATTGAAGAGGAGCAGGGTAATGAATAACCCACAAGAAAGAAGGGTCAGGGATTGGATGGCGACCGATCCAATAACGATCTCCAGCAGCACAACGCTGCCTGAAGCCTACTGGCTCATGGTCGAGAACAATATCCGCCGTCTGCTTGTCGTCGACAAAGACCGATTGGTAGGCATCGTGACGATGGATGACTTGCGTGGTTCCTTCCATTCGGAAATCATCGCCATCAACCCCCTCAAGGTCAATGAAATGCTGTCTGAGCTACCTGTACGTCAACTCATGTCGAAAGACCCGATCACCATCACTCCGACAGCGACCGTGGTCGAAGCTGCCCGAAAAATGCTTGAACATAAGATAAGCACACTTCCTGTCGTCGACGGAGGAAAAGTAGTTGGTATCATCACCGAGAGCGATTTGTTCCGCGTCCTGGTGGATATCTGCATTGGTGAGGAGCAGTGAAGGGGACATAGATGAAACTAGAGTCTTTCAGAAGAAAGAGGAACATATGAACATGCATGTTTTTAACGCTGTGATGCTGACCAGCATGCTTGCTTGCGTGGTGACAACGATTGGCATCTATGTCATCGGCAAGTATGAAGAATGGGGTAACCAGAACGTCGTCTATTTCATGAGTTTCGCCGCAGGAGTGCTCATTTCCGTGTCTTTCATCCACATCATCCCAAAATCCTTTAACATGAGCAACACAGCACCAATATTCCTGTTGGCTGGTTTCATGTCGCTCCACCTCTTCAACCGCTTCTTAAATGTATTCGTTTGCCATGAGCATGAATGTCCCAATCTCTCCTTAGGCATCATCCCGATGCTAGGAATCGGCTTTCATTCCTTCTTGGACGGAATTATCTACTCGATAACCTTCAATGTGAGTATCTTCACCGGCGCACTGACAGCCATTGGCATGGTGCTTCATGAATTCCCAGAGGGAATCGTTACCTTCCTGCTCCTGAAACAGGCTGGTTTTACAAAAAGGAAATCGTTCTTATTTGCCTTTCTGGCCGCTGCCATATCCACACCGCTGGGAACGCTGATTTCTTTTCCATTCATCAGCAGGATTGGCCAATCGACCTTAGGTATACTTCTGGCCATTTCCGCCGGCGCGTTGGTCTATGTCGGCGCTTCCCACCTGCTGCCGGCGGTGGAAAGGGAGAACAAGCGCTACAGCTTGATTTCACTCGCCACGGGTATCCTTGTGGCTGCCGGGATCGTACTGTCCAAGCAATAATCTTGCGCGCTGGATAGGCTTTGCCCGCTTGAAGGGGAGGAGAATACTGAAAAGATGCATACTGCAACCCTAAAAAGCCTATAAGTCGAGAGCGGCAGCGATGATTGGGACGATGATGATCGTATTGCCAAGATCCAGATAATGATTTAATTACGGAAAATCGCTAAGGCTGTAAATCTCACCGTGAATCAGGAGGTCCTACATGAACATCGCTTTTGGACCTGTCCCATCGAGACGCCTCGGTCGTAGCCTGGGTATCAACAACATTCCCCCAAAAATATGCACCTACGCTTGTGTCTATTGCCAACTTGGACGCACGCTAACGATGCGCGTAGACCGCCAAGCTTTCTACAAACAAGAAAAAGTCATTAGTGTTGTACGCGACAAGGTTACCAAAGCCCGCGCCAGCGGCGAGGCGATCGATTACCTGACCTTCGTCCCAGACGGCGAGCCCACGCTCGATCTCAACCTGCCTGCTGAGATCTCAGCATTGCGTGAACTGGATATACCAATCGCCGTGATCAGCAACGCGTCTCTGATCTGGCGAGAGGATGTCCGTGACGACCTCATAGGTGCGGATTGGGTTTCCTTGAAAGTGGATGCCGTGCGCGTTCCCACCTGGCGTCGGATCAGCCGCCCTCATGGGAGCCTTGATCTTCATAAGATCTTGGGCGGCATACGGGCTTTCTCCGTGGTCTTCGAAGGCGAGCTCGCCACCGAGACGATGCTCGTCAAGGGGGTCAACGATAATGAAGCCAACCTTCGGGAGACCGCCCGCTTCCTCGGCGAGATTCAACCCAAGGTGGCGTATCTCGCGATCCCAACGCGTCCACCTGCAGAGGAATGGGTGCGCCCTGCACAAGAGGATCAGATCCACCAAGCCTACCATCTCTTCAAAGAACAGGTCGACCGAGTCGAACTCCTCGTCGGTTATGAGGGCAATGCTGTCGCCTCCACCGGAGATGCCGAGCAGGATTTGCTGAGCATCACCGCGGTGCATCCCATGCGCAAGGACGCTGTCGAGCAGCTTCTGGAAAAAGCCGGATCGAACTGGAGCCTTGTTGAGAATCTTATACGACAGGATAAGCTCGTTGAGCTCTCATATGACGGAAGGCGTTTCTATCTGCGGCGAATCGCGAAACCCAAGGCCCGGAAAGACTGAGTAGGTCTTCGAGATGCAATCGAGTCACGACTCGGATTGCCCATCATCGCTTCGGGAAGGATGCTGAAAGACCCTGGGCCATCTAGTACTTGGCGGAGAAGATGGTCAAAAAGCAGACGAACTCGAATCCCTTTGATGACCTATCACTAGTTCAGGAATACGAGGACTGGTATACGAACCAAGGGCGTCGCGCAGACCGCCTCGAGAAGACACTCCTCGAGTGGCTGATCGGTCATTTCCAAGAACCTAGCTCCATCTTGGAGGTGGGCTGTGGTACAGGGCATTTCACGCGATGTTTCGAAACCCTCGGGTTGAGAGCAGTAGGGCTCGACATATCTCCGGTCATGCTGGCAGAAGCGAGGCGACATGGACTACGCGTCGTAGTGCAGGGCGATGCCTCGCACCTTCCCTTCGCAGATGGCGTATTTGACCTTGTGGCCATGATCACCACGATTGAGTTCCTGAGGAACCCATTAGCGGCTCTTCAGGAAACGAGTCGGGTGGCTCGGAGGAGGCTGATCCTTGGTGTGATCAACCGGGAGAGCTGGATCGGTAAGGACTACCAACAACAAGGTGGTCCCCCCTGGCAATCAGCCCACTTCTTTACACCCGACGAAATGATCCAGATGCTAGGGGCAATTAAGGATTCTGCGTCTGACCCCTTCTGACGGACAACACTGTGGAGGTTCTTCCCATGGGCATTACCGCTGCCGTGGGGTGGTTTCATCGGAATCGGTCTGCGCCTCAAGTCGAATGACCAATCCCTCTCCCCAGCCTCTTCGGAACCATTGCTCTTGTGACTTCGCAGACTCGGGAAATCCTCTTCTCAATATATGTTGAACTAAGCGCTTCGCGCAGATTTCCCTTCCTCGACTGAAGACTTCCAGTAG
>CAYLOO010000125.1:0-6928 GCA_964385355.1 uncultured Anaerolineaceae bacterium | reverse complement strand
ACCTGCTCAGCCTGGCTCACTCCCCCGGATACCCAGTCTATACCTGGTTGGGGAAGCTCTTCACCCTGCTCCCCTTCGGGGATATCGCCCACCGGGTCAACTTGATGAGCGCCGCTCTGGGAGCTCTCAGCATCGGCAGTCTGTACCTGTTGATCACAATTATCCTGAGCCCTCGTATCGCCAGCCCCATTCTGCGGCGGACAGCTGCGCTCTGCTCGGCGATGCTTTTCGCATTTTCACCCACTTTTTGGTCACAATCCGTGATCGCAGAAGTCTACGCACCGAATATCGCCTTTATCGCTCTAACGCTACTCGCTCTCCTTTATTGGGAGAGGACCCGTCGGGACCGCGATTTCTTCCTATTCGCACTGGCGTTCGGGTTGTCGCTTGGAACGCACATATCGAACCTCGGATTTGCCCCTGCTTTCGTCATCTTTATTCTCCTGACCGACCCCTCCACGCTCAAACGCCCGCGATGGTGGCTAGCTGCAATCGCCGGATTCGGGATCGGCATTCTCCAGTTCCTTTGGCTGCCGCTCAGAGCGGATACGCTGAATGATCGCATAATGCTCGAACGGGCGCCGGTTACGATCATGGGCATGTACAGGTACACGTTGGGGGCGTTCTCACAAATTAAGTTTGCCTTCCCGATTGAGGAATTGCCTTTACGCCTTGTCCTTTATATCGACCTTATCCGGAATGAATTTGGCTTATCGGGGATTCTCTTCGGGCTTGTGGGCTTGTTTTCATTGCTGTTCCGGCGCACGAAGTATTATTTTCTCCTTGTGCTGATGTACCTGGTTCACGTGTGGTTTTTCATCCAGTACCGCGTCTTCGATCTGGAAGTTTTTTTCCTCGCTGCACATTTCATTTGGGCAATCTTCATCGCCTTCGGGGTTACTGAACTATTGGGCGCTCTTGAGCGACTGGCTATGCGCTTGAAAAGCCACTTTACTGTACAAATTCTCACATCCACCCTTGCCGCGCTAACGATCCTTATCGGTCTTATCCCCTTAGCTCGTAATTGGTACAAATCGGATCGCTCTGATGATGTAGCGGTCAACGATTTCTACGCCAATGTTTGGGAGATTCTTCCTGAGAATTCAGCCCTTATCACTCGAGGCGGCGTCATGGGCTATGACGCTTTCTACTGGCCCTTGATCTATAACACCCGCACAGACGTGTTCTTACCAACTCTGCCCACCCCATTCCCTGTATCAACAAGTCTCGATGGCCTCGATCTGTACAGCGCGACACCGATTGGCGAAAACCTGAAAGCCAAGGGGCCTGGCGCTTTACCGCCCGACCTTCTTCCTGAGGATCTCTGGCAAGTTCCCATCCTTATCGGGGCCCATCAAAACCAGCCCGGTCTATTAAGCCAGAGAGGCCGGCTTGTACTCTACCATCTCACAGAAGAACCACCTGACTTGATCGCTGGTCCAGCATCCCCCACCACACAACTCAATCTCAAGCTGGGGGGCGTGACGCTGCTGGGCATCGACCTCGAGCCCGAATCAGTTGAGAGCGGAGGAAGAATTCACCTCACACTGTACTGGAGCATCTTGAGGCCTGACCGATATGGCGTCGAACTCTCAATCGGCGATTCCATCCTCGAAGCACATGAGCTCGGTTTTGGTAATTTAGCTCGTTACCATAAAGAGATTGGTGTTTCCAAGGATAGCGTGATTGTCGAGGATTACTGGTTGGTTATACCCTCGACAACTCCAGCCGGAGCACATGATCTGAATATTCGTTTGCTGATCGGCGGTGAGACAGCTCCAATCGCCGAGATCCTCATCCTCAATGAAGAAAAGGATATGGAACGATGGCTAAAAATTGCTGGGGAATCATAATCGGCGGCGCAATATTAATCGTGATGCTCATGCTGGGCTCATTTTCCATTGGGGTTTACCTTGGCCGCCTGGGAACGGATCAAGAAGCTCCCGGGGATGATGCTGCAGCACCGCCTCCTATTCCTCCTCAGAATCCACTCCAGGAGAAGGTTTGGGAGGACATCCAGATTAACAACCCCGACCTGGTCGGTCGTCTCAGGTTCGTTGGCAAGGACGGAGTACAGCTCATCACCGAGCAAGGGAATAAATTTGTAATTGTTGACGAAGATACACGCGTGTGGAATTGGAGCGGGGAAACGCTTCAGGTACGTGATCTTGGGCGATACGACATCCTCGCAGTATACGGCGACTTCATACAGGACGACGGCCGGCAGCTTCGTGCCGAACTCATCGTCCGGCTCCCCCCTCGCCAACCAAATAACCCTTGATATCCTGAATCACCTTATAAAGAGTCAAAGCGGATTAATGACGTTATTACTAGCTGTTTTTTTAAGATGGTTGCCGCGTGTAATGCCTGACCACATCGGTACACCATCGAGGGGGTCTTAAACTAGCGGCAAGAGAATGCGCAAGCCGAACCCGATCACAACCAGGAACCCCAGAATGCTCGCCGCCATTTGAAATCTGGACGACAGCCGTTCATGCCCGAGAGATCCCAACCCGACCAACAGCGTCTGCCAGGAGAGAGACGCCAGACCTGCCCCGATCACAAACGCTGCGTGCTCCGGAATCGAAACTAAACTCTTGGCACCGCCGCCGAGGATCAAGGCTGAAAAATATACAATCGTAAGCGGATTAATTAACGTTAAGCCCAAGAACTGGAAGAATACTTTACCTCTTCCATTTGAGAGTGCGCCGTCTGGTTCAGGTGGTTCCGAAGGCCTGATCGACCGCATCAGTCCAGACAAACCCACCGCAAAAAGCACTCCACCGCTGATGACTTTAACCTGTATTGCGTATGGGGAGATGATTTGTACCAAAGCGCTCCCGGCAACCACGGCCAGCGCTGCGTACAAAAAGTCTGCAAACGCCGCCCCGGCTCCGGCCATGAATCCGACCCGAAAACCGCGGCGCAGACTCACATCGAGAATAAGCACTGCAATGGCACCAACGGGAATGGCTATTCCATAACCCGCCATAACACCTTCAAAAAATGCTGCCACGAGAGCCCTCAATTGCCTTGTTAAGCATCGGATCTTACCTTCAAGCGCAGAAGCATGATCGCAAACCTCTTTTAAAAGCCAGCCTTGCCTTGTTAACCTGCACTTCAGAAACAATATATGGGGAGTACCTGGAAACTTTCCCCGGGTCGTTCTTTATTTAATTACGAAGGTGCCGCATTGCCATCAGCGATGACGCCGCTCAGGTCATATTCGAGCGCACCCGTGATACGAACCTGGACCATCTCTCCGGAGCATATCTCTTCATCCACAATGACCATGCCATCGATTTCCGGCGCGTCTCGATAGGAGCGACCCAAGGAAATCCCATCTCCACACCCTTCAATTAGAATTGGCAGCGACTTGCCCAGGAAGGTCTGGTTCCGCTCGAGGGAAATTCCCTGCTGAAGAGTCATCAACCGGTCCCTCCGCTCCTCTTTGACCGCCGTTGGGATGGGATCGCCAAGGGATTCACCAGCCGTCCCCGATTCGGGAGAATAAGAAAAGACGCCCACGCGGTCGAACCGGATCTCCTTAACAAAGTCCAACAACTTTCCGAACGCCTGCTCTGTCTCACCTGGGTAGCCCACGATAAACGTCGTTCGCAGAGCGAGCTCAGGCATCGCCCCCTGTATCTTCTCGATCGTCTGGTGCACCCAGTCGATGTTCGCCGGTCGGCGCATATCGCGCAAAATATTCGGATCTGCGTGCTGCAGGGGCATATCCAAATAGGGCAGGATTTGTTCGTTCTTCGCCATCACTTCGATCAAGCGATTCGTCACGTATCCTGGGTATGCATACATCACGCGGATCCAATCCAAATCAGAGGCCACGGCGACGAGTTTCTCCAACAGCTTCGCTAAGCCATCGGTCACGCCAAGGTCATGACCATAATCGGTCGTGTCCTGTGCGATCAAAATCACCTCGCGCACTCCTGCCTCCTGCAGCCGACGGGCTTCCCCCAGAATCGCCTGCTCTGGGCGGCTAATTGCGGGCCCTTTGATCAACGGAATGGCACAGAAAGCACAGGGACGGCGGCAGCCATCGGCGATTTTCAGGTATGCGCTAGCGCCGCTCACCGCCACCCGATCCACCCCTTGCTCTTCCTTACTTACCGCCGGCGCCTCCGGCAGATGGCAGAGCGGCTCCGCATGGCGCCGCTCATGCAAACTCCGCACAACCTGAACGATATCCATCCAGCGCCGGGTGCCCAATACACCATCGATCCCTGGCACTTGTTCAATAACAGTCGAGCCATAGCGCTGCGTCAGACAGCCAGCGGCGATGAGTAATTGGCCTTCGCTCTTCCCCTGTGCGAGCTCATGTAATACAGCCAGCGATTCTTCCTTCGCCGGTCCGATAAAACCGCAGGTGTTGACGATCAGAACATCGGCCTCCTCCGGCCGCTCACTGCTTTGAAACCCCGCACGGCCGAGCAGCGTCGACATCGACTCGGAGTCAACTGTGTTCTTCGCACAGCCAAGGGAAACCAGGTGAAAGCGCGTTGCTGCCATCGACTGTCTAAGTTACGTCTCAGGAATAGTGGGGGAAGGGGTTGCGGTCTCGGTCATTTCTGGGGAAGCGGTGGGCGTCAGAGTCTGAGTAGGGGTTGGTGTTTGCCCGCCGCGCGGCGTCCAAATGCGGGTAACCACCTGACCAATGTATCCCATGAGGCCCTGGTTTTGTCCATTGAAGATCACGCGGATTCCGCCGCCGTTTCCCGTGAATAATTCCACGCGCTCTTCACCGAGGTAATCATATTGTACACCGGCACGCATTCGACCCCTGAAGGCCTCTTCGCCATCCACAAGCACCTGTACCCAGGACTCCCTCTCGGCAATGACTTGTAGATTTACTGTGTCAAGAACATTCAGGATCAGCGTCGGTGTCGCGGTGGGTTCCTCGGTTGTCAATTGTGCCGCCTCCGCAAGCGAAGATACTGCGAGAGAGGGCGTGCTTGTCGCAGCAGGTAGAGAGATCGCATCCGCCGAACTTGCCGCCGCAGTGGCGTCCTCCCCGCTGCCAATGCTGGTATATAGTTTTCGCCCGCCCCATACAAGGACAATAATCACACCAAGCGTAATAGTGGCGATGACGAATATATCTGTAGAAAACCAACTCAGAATCCGGGGCTGGCGGATAGTCTTTTTCTTCTCGGTAGACTTCCTACTGCCCCTCGCCACGAGTGATCGTCGGCGCTTTGGCTGCTTGCTCTCATCGTATCGCTGTAGGAGTTCTTCTGGGTCTATGCCGAGGAATTCAGCATAATTATGCAAAAATCCGCGCGCCTGGGCTTCAGACGGGAGCGAGTCAAACTCACCTCGCTCGAGCGCCCCCAGCAAAGATGCGCGGATGTGAATGGTGCGCTCGGCTTCCTCAAGCGTAAGTCCTAACCGCTCGCGCGTTTCTCGAAGTGTACGACCAATCTCTTCCATGTCAGATGCTAGAGATAGAAAACCGCCGACGCACTCCTTTTGGAAATACGTCGGCGGATAGGTTCTCTAGAGCTCAGTTTTCCTCTTGGCTCTCTTCGTGTGACTCCCCTTCGTCAGGCTCTACGATGGCTTCGGCTTGCTCTTCGGCCGGTTCCGTATCTTCCTGAACGGTCTCCACCGCCGCTTGCCCTGCTGCTTCAGCTTCGGCATCCTCCGCCTCGAGCTCCGCCTGCAAATCCACAAATTGTCCTGCCCCCTCCATTTCTATATCGAGGGGTTCCTCGATCTCATAGGCCGATTCGGGCGGCTCGCCCTCTCTATGTACAACGACGGTGATTTCGGGGATTAGATCTAACGTCAGGCGGACTTTGACCTCATGCACGCCAAGTATTTTGATCGGCTGTGCCTCGACCTGGTGGCGATCAATAACAACTGCTGTCTTCTGCTCGATGCCCTCGACAATCATCGCCGAAGTTATCGAACCGTAGAGTTTTCCGGTCTCGCCAGCTTTGACGCCGAAATTCAGGGTCAATTCGTTAAGCTGCTCGGCAATCGAGCCCATCTCAATATTGAGCCGGTTGCGTTCCTTCTCAGCCTGCCCACGGATACGCTCGGTCTGCTTGAGCATACCTGGTGTAGCGAGCGCCGCCAGACCCTGCGGAAGGAGGAAATTCCTCCCATAGCCGTCCGCGACCTTCTTCACATCACCGGCACGTCCCAGTTTGTAAACATCCTTCAGTAGTAATACTTTCATCTGTCATCAAGCCCTTTCTTCATAATTCGAGCGCCGCATGCGGCGCTCGGGGCGAAGGGTACAACGCCCAGTAAACGACATTGTACCAGAGCCAATCCGATCGGTCAAAGGAGGTTTTTTTCGCAATCGGACCACGACTCACAAGTTATGTGTTCCGGCAGCTTTGACGACCTTCACAAACAGCACTGGTACAGCAATTCCATCAGCCTAGGCTCAGGGAGTCGGACGGTTTTTCTCCATCACAATCGCATCTTCCCTGTCACGATAATACCGTTTCCAGCGGTCGACTTCAGTGTAGCCAGCTTTGAGATACAAACCATGGGCTTCCCGGTTCGATTCGCGTAAAGAGAGTCGCATCCGCGAGGTGCCCAAGCCAGCTTCACATTCCTGGAGTAGACATTTTGCGATGCCCTTTCTCCGAAACGGCGGGGCAACGGCGAGCGTCGCCACCCAACCCAGGTCTTTCTGCCGGCGGCGATCACCCACAATGAACCCTACGATTTCTTCATCCGCTTCGGCGACGTAGCGCACAGTTTCCGGGAAGATCAGCGCAGCCAACACGTCAATCCACGGCCAGGCATCATTCCGAAAACAGCGCTTCTCCAGACGATAGATGGGGAGAAAATCGCGCCACGTCGCCGCACGGATGTCGGGGTTCAACTCGGCTTTCGAGCTCTCTCTTGCAGCCAGAAGCTACTTGCCACCCTTCGTGAAATTCTCCAGCAA
>CAYLOO010000124.1:0-6994 GCA_964385355.1 uncultured Anaerolineaceae bacterium | reverse complement strand
GCGACGTGGCAATCTCCGCGCAAGAAAGGATGAGATTGCTTCGCTTCGCTCGCAACGACATTAAGAGGAGGCCTTCATCGCGCTGGGATTGTATTTATTCCAAAGACAGGGCCTTTAAGAGCAACATCCCAGGGATTTCTCGGTCTTCGGGCTTATCCTGAGTGAAGTCGAAGGGCTCAGTATGACATACATAGGGCACTTTCGAGAATTATGGAGCACAGCGACGAATAATCTCGTTTTGCCCCGCTGTATTTGGGTTGAGGCTAAAAAGATGCGAAAATTGGGCAGATTATGAAGCGGGTGAAACCAACGATGATCGAGATCGATGGTGCTCAGGGTGAAGGCGGGGGGCAGATACTACGCAGCGCATTAACGCTCTCGCTCATGACAAACAGGCATTTCCGAATCCTGAATATTCGCGCGGGCAGATCGAAGCCAGGGTTACGGCCCCAGCACTTGGCCTCTGTGAATGCCGCGGCTTCCGTGGGGCAGGCGCAGGTGGAAGGCGCACATTTGGGTTCGCGGGAAATAGAATTCCAGCCATCTTCGATTTACCCCGGCTCTTATCGCTTCGAGATTCCTACCGCCGGCTCGACTTCGCTCGTGCTTCAGACGGTCTTCCTGCCACTGAGCGCCGCTGAGTCTCCATCGGAAATAGAAATCCTTGGTGGGACACATGTGCCCTGGAGCCCGTGTTTCCATTATTTAGAAGCGAACTGGCTCCCGGCGATGGGATTGCAGGGTTTCCGGGCAGATCTGGGGTTGGAGTTGGCGGGGTTCTATCCGCAGGGTGGGGGGCGAATCAGGGCGCTTATCCAACCCTTGAGGGAGAGGATTACACCGCTAAGGTGCATACAGCGGGGGGATCTTCAGCGGATTCGCGGCATCTCTACAGTCTCCAATCTGCCGGAGAGCATCGCCCAACGGCAACGGAATCAAGCTGTGAAAAGACTGGCTGATCTAGGCTGCCCGGTGGAGATCGAGATTCGAACACTGCCCTCTCCCGGCATGGGGTCGCTTCTCCTGCTGCAAGCCGAGTTTGAGGCCGGCCAGGCCTGCTATTTCGGTCTCGGCGCGCGTGGCAAACCGGCTGAGCGAGTCACCGATGAAGCCGTTGATGCGCTTCTTGCGTTTCTGCGCGGAAGTGGGGTTGTGGACGAATATCTTGCGGATCAGCTTTTACTTCCATTGGCCTTCGCCGATGGGGATTCTGAATTTCGCACATCCAAAATCACTCAGCATTTGCTCACCAACGCCAACGTCATCCGCGCTTTCGACGCGGCGGAGATTGAAGTTCGCGGTGAATTGGATCAGCCTGGAGTAGTCGAGATCAAGCCGCGAGGCGATAGATAATTGAAGCGAGTGTTTTCATAGATCTTTGAGGGTTCACTTCGCACCCATAAGAAAGGGCTTTCACTGCTGCGAATATTTGGAGCGAAAGGGATCCAAGGAGCACGGCTTTCGCAGCTAATTCCCCATGCTCTCGATGTATTCCAGTGATTGGTGGCGGAAGTAAGTATTGTAGAGATCGGCATAATACCCGCCTTCTGCCATCAATGAGCTGTGCGTTCCATCCCCGATGACTCTTCCGTGATCGATGATGATAATTCGGTCCGCATTCTGGACGGTCCACAGGCGGTGGGCAATGACCACAGATGTGCGTCCGCGCATCACTTGCTGCAGAGCACTCTGGATCTGCGCTTCTGTAAAAGGATCGACACTGGCTGTGGCCTCATCGAGGATGAGGATCGCAGGATCCTTCAGTAGTACTCGCGCCAGTGCGACAAGCTGACGCTGACCCATCGATAGATTTGCGCCGCGCTCACCTACGTCGGTCTCCAGCCCATTGGGTAAACCGGCGAGCCATTCTCCACCGCTGATATGCTCGGCAGCTTGGCGCACGTCCTTCTCTGTCGCCTCGTGCCGGCTGTAGCGGATGTTCTCGGTAACGGTGCCCGAGAAAAGGAAGGGGTCCTGTGGGACCAAGCCCAAATTCCGTCGATACACTTCCAGATCCAGGCGGCGGATATCCTGACCGTTAATCAGCAGCTCACCCTCCTGGAATTCGTAAAAACGAGTGATCAATTTGGCAATGCTGCTTTTCCCTGCGCCCGTGTGGCCGACCAGAGCGAGCGTCTTGCCGGGATGGATCATCAATGAAAAATCAGGAAGGACGATCTCTTTTTCCGAGTAGCTGAAGCGTAAATTCCTGAATTCGATGCGGCCCTCGAGCGCCTCGACAGGTTCGTTTGCTATTTGCTCGACATCTGGTTGGGCATCGATCAAAGCGAACACCCGCTCGGCGGCGGATAGACCATCTTGGAACTGGCTCCAGAAGGAGGCGATTCCCATGAGTGGGTACCAGAAGAAACCTACAGCCTGCATGAAGAGGTACCACTCGCCGGGTGAGATGGCGCCAGTCTGAATACGCAGCCCTGCGGCGAAGACCAGCATTGCCGTCGCCAGACCATTTGCAACCCCCATGATGGGGAAGATGGTGTTCAGAGTCAGCCCTCGGCGCACGCCTACATGATAGGCCTGGCGGTTATTGCGTTCAAATGTCTCAAAGATCGCCTTTTCTTTACGGAAGCTCTTAGAAACAATGATTCCGCTGATCGACTCCTGGATCTGGGCATTGATCTTCGCCGTTACACGACGGGCGCGCTGGGTCACCCGACGGGCGATACGCCTGAAGCTTAAGGCAATGACAGCCGCGATGGGTGACATTCCCAGTAGAAGGAGGGTGAGCCCGACATTAATGTTGAGAAGCCAGATGATCAGGATGAAGATCATCAAGACCTGGCTGATCAAGTTGATGACCAATCCCACAACGTCGGAGAAATCTTGCGTATCAGAGGTTACCCGGCTTACGGTCTTGCCTGTTGGGTGCTGGTCGAAGAAGGGCATATCATGGCGAATGGTGGCACCCAGGGCATCTGAGCGAAGCTGGAGGACTACATCGCCAACTACTCTTGCCGAGAGCCACTGGCGGATGAAATTGGTGACCCATGCGGCCGCACCGAACAGCAAGAGCAGGCTTGCGGCGAGTGCCATACGGTAGAGGGTGGGTGTTTCGGCGATCTGGTCAATCGCTTTGGCGATAACAATCGGTCTGCCGCTTCCGGCCAATGAGTTCAGTGTGAGCATGAGAGCGACCAATGCCATCTTGCGGCCGTGTGGGCGGAAATAGGAAACGATCCGCAGCAGCAGGTCGCGATCGCTGTACTCACGGTCGTAAGATTCAGTGTCCAGTCCGTCGAGAATGAACCCCATACCTCGTTACTCTCCTGCCTTGGGGGTTATTTCCGTTGGTGAGTCGGCGGATGCGCTGTCTTTAGCGGATGACCGAACGCGAGCGAAGATACGCTGGTAATCCGCTGAGCGCGCCAATAACTCTGCGTGTGTCCCTTGATCGATGATCTCCCCTCCATGGAGCACCAGTATGCGATCTGCCCAGCGGATCTGGCTGAGACGATGTGTGATGAGGAAAGTTGTCCTCTTCCGGCTGATCCTGCGCATGGCGCGCTGGATCTGATCCTCTGTCTCGCTGTCGATGGCGCTCGTGCTGTCGTCCAGGATAAGGATGCGCGGGTCGGTGAGGAAAGCGCGGGCGATGGCGATGCGCTGCCGCTGACCGCCGGAGAGGGTCACGCCGCGCTCTCCGATTTCGGTATCGTAGCCGTCTGTGAAACTGCGAATGAACTCGTCTGCCTGAGCTTCGCGCGCAGCCATCTCGATCATTTCCTTTGTAGCGTCATCACGCCCGAAGGATATGTTGTCGGAGAGTTTAGTTGAGAAAAGGAAGATATCCTGCTCAATGGTGGAAATCTGGGAGCGTAACGATTCCATGCTCCAATCGCGCACATCGATCCCGTCGACAAGCACTGTCCCCTCATTCACATCATAGATGCGGTTGATCAGGCGCGTAAGGGTGGTCTTGCCAGAGCCGGTCTGGCCGACAATGGCGATTGTCTCGCCGGGTTTAGCTGTGAAGGAGATATCCTTCAGCACCAGCTTCCCGTTGTAGCCGAAGCTGACATTATCAAATAAAACCTCGCCTTGGATCGGTTGGGCGACGCCGCCAAGATTCTCGTCCATTTCGGTTTCAGCGTTTATCAATTTAAGAATGCGGCGCGCGCCGGCGATTCCAAGCTGCACCAAGTCGAACGAGAAAAGGGAGATAAAAGTTGGGAAGCGAAGCCCGCCCATAAGTCCTACGAAGGCGACCACCTCACCAAGGGAGATGCGACCCGCATGCCAGATGGTAAGCGCATGGAAGAAGCCAATCGCCCAAAACACGGCGAAGGCCAACATGGGCCAGTATCGTGCCTGGATTTCACCTCGCTGGACGAAAAGATCTCGAAATCGACGCGCGTTATGGGTGAATTTTTCCCATTCGTAGTGTTCTTGGACGTTTGCCTTGACAACCTCTATTCCGGCGATCGCCTCGGCTAAGCCGGCGTTCATCGTCCCGAACTGATCGCGAATATCACGGCTGACAGGGCTGAGGCGGCGATTGTAATCGAGTAGCGTAAGGACAAGCGCGACAGTGAACAGTATTGGAACAAGTAACAGCTCTACGTGAATCAACCCAATTAGTGCGATGGGGATAACTAAATTCATCATTGAGTCTGTGATCAGCATCATGCCGGGGCTGAACATCAGGTTTAGAGAGCGAACATCATTCGTTGCCCGGGACATGATGTCGCCGACGCGCTGACGGCCATGGAAAGTTTGACTCTTCCCCAGCAGGCTGACGTAGAGTTCATGCCGGGTGTCGCGTTCGATAGCTTGGGCCAAGTACTCCGCGGCGTAGTTCCGAATCAAACCAGTGAAACCCTGGGAGAGGGCTGCGCCCAAGACAGCGAGCGTCGCAATCGTAAGGTCTGCTCGCGTCCAGTTGATCGAAGTGAGCAGATCGAATGCGCGTCCGATGAAAATCTGGACATAGCCAAAAGCGAGGTTATTCCCCGCTGCTGCGAGAAGCAGACCAAGCGGGAGAATCGGGTAGCGAAGCGCGTGGGAAATGATCCAGCGCACCGGTCCGGTTCGGTTGTAGGAATATTCGTCTTCGAGTGAGAACTCGGTTTTTGAAGTTTTCTCTTGTGATCCCATGATTAGGGTGAGATTATACAACCCTCCTATGGTGGAAAGAAACGCTTTGTGGGTGTTGTGTAGCGCGTAGGCTGTGCCTGCGGCCGGAAGTTAAGCCTCCGACCTCTTTTAAATGAGGGGCGTTTGAGGTAGCCCCCGGATCGTTCTCGATCCAGGCGAGAGAGAATTCCCTATGGGAGGATCATCGGAAAGCTGGCCGCATGTATTTTGATTTTGAGACACGGGCGATTATCGATCAAGGGTAGAGCGCACCTAGCCCTCCCGTTTCATTGCGGTATGTCTGTTGTGTGCCTTAGAATGCATCCATTGGTGGTTATCAAATGGGTGCTCGAAGGTATGAACTCAAACTGCTGTTGCTTATCCTGGTGGGGCTTCTCCTTTCCGCGTGCAGTTCTACATCGCTGGCATCCCTTCTCGCTACAGCAACACCGACTCCTACGATCACGCTTACATCAACGCATACACCGACGGTGACTCTGACGCCCACGTCAACGGATACACCGACGAATACGCCTACGCCGACCGTGACACCAACCCCGACGATCACGCCCACACCGACGATCAGCCCGACGGCGACCTTCGATTTCCCCGACATTACCGTGCTGCAGCAGGCACATTGCCGCTATGGCCCGGGTGTAGCCTATTTGCATGCTGGTGATCTCTACGCTGGCGATCACGCACTCGTGTGGAATCGCAATTACGATGGATCGTGGCTTTTCATGAAGCCCGATAAACAGGAATGGCCTTGCTGGGTTTCGGCCACGGTGGTCGATGTGGAAGGCGATATCTTCAGCGTAGTGGTGATGTACCGCCGGTTACCTTGGTCTGTGCTTTACGGACCGCCCGAACAAGTCTGGGCTGATCGCAACGGCGATAAGGTAACCGTGTCATGGACGGCAGTTTACATGACTGAGGACGATGATCGCGGTTACATGATCGAGGCGCGGATATGCCAGAACGGCTTTCTCTTTGACGTCGCCGTTCATACGGATACCCCATCCTATACATTCACTGACGAGCAGACGTGCGATGGTGAATCGTCCGGCTCATTATTTGTGGTGGAGAAACACGGTTACACCGACCCCCTGGGTATTCCCTGGCCGTAACCTTTTCTAATCAATCGCCATCGATCACCATCTTGAAATTCCTATCTTCGTTTGACACGCTGTTTATCTCTGAAGGATTCCCATACCTAACCTAGTTGTAAGTCAACCTGGTTAGGATGAGAATGAGATACATTATCGTATCCGGCGAGCTAGCCCCCCAATTTCGTGTAAAATGGATTTATCCAACATCACCATGAAGATAGAAGGGATAATCCGATGAAGATTAACTTTTCCATGTGGAGGACTTCCTTTTCGACCCTGGTCAAAATGGAATCGAAAGAAGAGTGGGATGGACTGGATTTCGTCTCTAAATGGTTGATAGCCACCCGCTCGGCAGTGACCGTGGTGACTCTCTACTCGTGTATCATCGCCGGGCTCCTGGCATGGCGAGATGGTTTTTTCACCTGGTTGCCATGGTTGATCGTCACACTCGGTTTATTCATCGCTCACGGCACAAACAACCTGCTCAACGACTATACCGATTTCAACCGTGGTGTGGATAAAGACAACTATTTTCGTGTTGAGTACGGTGTCCACCCACTCGTCCAAGGCTTCTGGACCAATCGCCAACAGCTGCAATGGTTCGCCGTTAGCGGGGGGTTGGCGGTCCTTTCGGGTGTATATGCGTTGATATATACCGATTATTCCCCCGCCGTCATCGGTCTTTTCACCCTCGGTGCGCTGGTTCTGTTGCTTTACACATGGCCGCTCAAGTACCTGGCTCTAGGTGAACTGTTTATATTTTTAATTTGGGGCCCGATCATGATCGCCGG
>CAYLOO010000123.1:0-7044 GCA_964385355.1 uncultured Anaerolineaceae bacterium | reverse complement strand
AAGACTTACATTTCAAGCACTTGGATTAATCATAACGGCCTCGAGCTCAGCGGCCCGGCTATTCTCTCATCGAAGTAAAATGCCCCTGCGCGCTGGATCCTTGTCCTTTTTATCCTCCTCACAGATGAATCGCTAATCGTTCTGCAGTTCAAAGGCGCCAATATCGCAAGGAGTATCAGGGTAGAACAGCGCAAATGGCCGAAACGCTCCCCGCTGGTCGGTGAGGAGTGTGCAACTCGTCGCAGGGATCGCGTCAACCGCCGGGCTGTCAGGGTGCAGAGCGTGAGTCAACGTGGGCCCGCCGTTGTTGATCAGGGGACCTAACATTGGGTCGCCCGAGAAATCCGCGTTGCAACTGCTGTCTTCGATCAGGTTGTTACGATTGATGCCGAATGACCCCACCTGATCGCCCTCGCTAACGATGGTGCAACTGCTGATGCCGATGTTGTCGGCGATGATCGTGTTCTTGAGGTTCACTTCGCCCAGGACCCAAAGGGCGCCGCCCCCACCACCAACGGTGTTCTTGGTGATGGTGCAATTTGTGATCGACACCATACCTGCGGCGGCGATACCTCCACCGAATGTGGCGGTTTTGTTGCCACTGATGGTGCTGTTGACGATCTCTGATGTGCAGCCGCACCCGGTGCAAACACCGCCGCCCAAACCTGTACTTCGGATGCCAGCCTGGTTGGCTACAATCGTGCTGTTGATCAGCCTCATCGTCCCGGAACTGCACTTGATACCGCCGCCGCCGCCACACTCCATCCCACGCGGCCCATCCCCTCTGGCAACATTGTTGCTGATGGTGCTGCCGACAATCGTCAGAGATCCATGTCTATTGTCAATACCGCCATCACCCCTGGCAGAGTTGGCAGTGATAACACAATTCCGAACAGTCAGTGTGCCATAGTTCATAATACCGCCGCCGTGCTCGTCCTCCACGCTTGGCCTACCGTGTCTAACCGTCATCTTCTCAAGTGTGACATCAGCGCCTTCCATGATAAGAAAGACCCGTTCGGGGGAATCTTCTAATGTCTCGTGGGCCTGCACGATGGTGGTGGCGGAGCCGTGGTGGCGGTTGACGTGGACGTCTCTGTCGGCGGCAACGGGGTCAGTATCAATGGCACAGACGTGGGTGTGGGTGGGATCGGGGTCCCGGCAGCAGTCGGCAGAGTTGGTGTAGCCGTAGGTTTGCCTTGTGAACAAGCAATGACCAGGATCATGACGATCAGCACTGCAACGACTACTTTGTAAAAAGTAGCCATATTTATATTCCTTTAATCAGGGGGAGTGGGCGCAGCGAAAACCAATGTCAAAGGTATACGCCGGAAACCAGTGGTGGCGGACGGTGTTACGAGAAAAAGAACTAGGGCTGCGCCAAGAGCCGCCCCGCACTACCTTATCTTCCCCCGCATCCGGTCCTTGCGGGTTATGGGAAGGGGAGTTACCGTAATAATCCCTGGCGTACCAGTCGGCCACCCATTCCCATACGTTACCGGCCATGTTCAGCACCCCGTAGGAGCTGGCCCCTTTCGGGTTGCTCTCCACAGACAATGTATGAACACCAATCTCTGTAGTAGTGGTAATTGGTCTGTCAGCGTTCACCCTGCTGTCGTCCCACTCGTTTCCCCAGGGGTAGATACGCTTCGCGTCCATCGCTGGATTCCAACTGGCTGCCTTTTCCCACTCGGCCTCCGTCGGCAAGCGAATCTGCTCTTGCACACTCAGACCACGCCACATGCAGTACTCATTCGCCCCGTACCAGGTCGTCTCAATGACCGGGTGATCTTTATATCTGCTCTTGGGTTGGTAATGTCCTCCACTCTCGGTGATCAAGCAGTCCTCGTCTTTGATATCCAGCCAGGTCTCGCCATCCTCTTCTTGGTTGCCCTGTTCATTCAGAAATTGGGCGAACTGAGCATTGGTCACCTCGGTCTTATCAATATAGTAGGCATCCAGGTAAACGGTGTGTACCGGCCGCTCGTCACTGCGTCCCTCGTCGCTACCCATGATGAACTCTCCTGGCGGGATACGGACCATTTCTGACGACGGAATAGAGAGGGATGGGATGTCGTCGAGCGTTGTCGCTTGCCATTCAAACGCGCCGATGTCACAAGGAGTTTCGGCGGATGTCTGCACAATCGGTCGTATCGCTCCCCGCTGGTCGGTGGGGAGGGTGCAACTGATCGCAGGGATCGCGTCAATCGCCGGGCTGCTGGGGAGCAAGGCGTGAGTCAGAGTGGATCCGCCGTTGTCGGCCAGCAAGCCTAGTATCGGATTGCCGGAGTAGGTAGAATCACAACTGCCATCCTCAACCAGATTGTGGCTGTTGATGCCGATAGAGCCCTCTCCTCGATAGCCACCTGGGCCACCGACGACGCAATTACAACCTTTACCGGTGTTGCCGGCGATAATCGTATTTAAATAGTCCAGATGGCCCCGGACGTAGACGCCTCCACCCTCGCCAAAGGAGCGGTTATCACTGATGGTGCTGTTGACGAGGCGTAGCGTGCCCTTGATGTAAATCCCGCCAGCGACAGCGGTAGCTCTGTTGCCACTGATGGTGCTATTGGTGAACACTGCCGCACAATTGCAGCCAACGTGAACGCCACCGCCATAGCCCATATCTCTGAAAGGATCAGCGTCCTCAGATTTGTTACCCCTAATCGTGCTGTTGATGAGCGTCAGCGTACCTCTCTCGCATTTGATACCACCACCGTTGCCACAGGTGTAACCGACAGGTCCGACTCCATCAGCGGTGTTGTCGCTGACGGTGCTGTTGATGAGCGTCAGCACACCCCGGTTACAGATTCCGGCTCCAGAATTAGAAACATTGTCACTGACGACGCAGTTCTTGAGCGTCAGCGTGCCCTGGTTCATAATGCCGCCGCCACATTCTTCCTGTCTACTCGGCCTACCGTGTCGAATCGTTAAGCTCTCGAGGATTACAGTACTTCCATCCCCGACGAGAAAGACCCGTTCGGGAGCCTCGTCCGGCGTTTGGTCGTGAGCTTGTACGATGGTATCGACGGCTCCCAGCCCCCGGATGGTAACGTTCTTGTTGACGACGATGCCCGCTTCGGTGTGGATGGGATCGGTAATCTCGATGATGGCACCGCCTTCGGTGCTGGCGTCATCGATGGCAGCCTGGATGGTGGTAAAGTCGCAGCCAGAAGCGCATACGGTGTCACTGGCTGGCAACGGGGTTGGCGTCGGCGGGATGGGGAAAGGAGTTGGCGGTATGCGCGTGGCAGCCAGCGTCGCTTTGCTTACGGGCGTCTCTGTCGCTGGCAGGAGAGTCGATGTCGGCGGTATGGGCGTGGCGGTGAGTGGTGTTGTGGGAGTAGACGAGGCAGTACATCCTGCCAGAAATGCCAGGGTAAGGATCATTAACGTTCTTAAGAGTCCAGATTTCATTTCTTTTCCTACCGATGGGTCACTATTCGGTTTGCAGCTCAAACGCGCCGATGTCGCAAGGAGTATCGGGGGAGATTAAAGCAATCGGTCGTATCGCTCCCCGCTGGTCGGTGGGGAGGGTGCAGCTGATCGCAGGGATCGCGTCAATCGCCGGACTGCCGTGGAGTAGGGCATGGGTCAAGGTGTCGCCGCTGTTGTTGGCAAGGTGTCCTAGCTTTGGGTCACCTAGGAAATCCGCGTTGCAGCTGCCGTCCTCGATCAAGTTATTACGATTGATGACGAACGACCCCAACCCCGAATGGCCACCCTCACCACCAATGGTGCAACTCTTGGCGCCGAAGTTGTCGGCGATGATTGTGTTCTCGAGATTCACTTCGCCCCGGACCCACAGGGCGCCACCTCCACCATGAACAGTGTTATTCGCAATCGTGCAATTGGTGATCGACACCGTACCTGCAGCAGCGACACCTCCACCGAACTCGGCAGCCTTATTGCCACTGATTGTGCTGTTGACGATCTCTGCTGTGCAACCGCACCCGGTGCGAATACCGCCTCCCAGACCTACGCTTCCAAGGCCAGCCTGATTGGCTGCTATCGTGCTATTGATCAACCTCATCGTCCCTGAACTGCACTTGACACCGCCGCCACCGCCACATTCCGTCCCACGAGGTCCATCCCCTCGGGCAACATTGTTGCGGATAGTGCTGCCGCTAATCGTCAGCGTCGCATGTCTATTGTCAATGCCGCCACCACCTCTGGCAGAATTCGCGGTGACAACACAGTTCCGAACGGTCAGTGTTCCATAATTCATAATACCGCCGCCATGCTCGTCCTCCACGCTTGGCCTGCCGTGTCTAACCGTCATCGCCTCAAGTGAGACATCAGCGCCTTCCATGATAAGAAAGACCCGTTCGGGGGAATCTTCTAACGTCTCATGGGCTTGCACGATGGTGGCATTAGCTCCCAATCCCCGGATGGTGACGGTGATGTCTCCATTCACGACGATGCCCGCTTCGGTGTGGACGGGGTCGGTGATTTCGATGATGGCACCGCCGGCGTTAACGGCAGCCTGGATGGTGGTAAAGTCGCAGCCAGAAGCGCACACGGTGTCGGTGGCTGGCAGGGGGGTCGGCGGGATGGGTGAGGCGGTCGGTATTGCCGTTTTGGTTGGAGCGATTGAGGTGTTTGTTGGATTTGCTTTGCTTCCGAGTGTCTCTGTTGATGGCTGGAGAGTCGCGGTAAGGGGTATGGGTATTGCGGTGGGGGATGGGCTTGCCCCACAACCGCTCACCGAAAAGACGAGTAGCGTTGCAGCAAAGGACAATGGCAGGAGCCTTTTCATTTTTTCCCCTCCTTCAACTGCCCAGCAAGATGCCTGCTACGAGCGGATCTCTTCCAGAAAATCCATAAGCGTTTTACGAAATTCCTGCTTGTATTTTGAATCGAACAACTCGGTGCCGTGAGCTATGCCCGGAAAGGTCTTGAACGTCTTGGGTTCCGGGGCGCTTTCGTACAGGCGGGTCATGGAGAGTGTTCTGTCAGCGATGTGGTCATCCTCTGAAACGATGAAGAGTATGGGCATATCAGGGCTGGCAAAATCATCCAGGTTTTTTCTTTCTGGATCGCTGGAACCCGTGCCGGAAACAATCACCAGGCCGACCAGTTCATTTTCAAACGCTGCATTGACACAGCCACGTCCACCCATACTGGCTCCAATACAGACAACGCGCTCAAAGCCTTGTGTGTGTAGGAATTTAATAGCTGCCCCCATATCTCTGCTGATAAGAATAGACCCTGAATCCCTTCCGCCACATTCTGAATTGCCATAGCAGCGAAAATTGAAAGTGAGCGATGTAAATCCTCTACGGGCAATCTGTTCGGCGAAGGGGATCCAGTTTTGCTGATCATTATCTCCTCCCGCCATATGAGCAAACACAACAGCGGTATCCCCCTCGCTCAGAAATAGCGTTCCTTCAAGATTGATTTCATCCTCGGTTGTAAAACTGACGGTCTCAGTAATAAACTCAACCGTGGGTACAGGCGTGGGCGTAATGGTTGGTATCGGTGTAGGAGTAGGGGGTTCGGGTGTTGATGTTGCCGCAACGGTTACGATTACTTCAACTTCCTGTGTGTCTTCAACAGCCGATGCTATTTCAACCGTTTCTACAACAGGTGCAGCGCTCGTACATGCCCCTAAAGATGTCAAAACTAATACCCAGGCACACACTATCAACATCTTTTGGTGAATAGCTTTCATAATTTACATCCTATATCCCTTTATCGAAGGTCATTCTCTGCAACCTCATGACCCCACGGTTAAGCACAAGCAGAGATTCAACATCGTCTCCATCCTTAACATTTGTGTAGACAATATTCTTGCTGCTAGGGCTTCAGGATGGATATAAGGCTGGCAATGTTTCTTATATAACTACTCTCATCCCTGAAGTTAGTTCAATGATTTCCACTTGTGGCTGGGTGATTGCGATGAATTGATCATCCGGACTAGGCTCGCCAGGCCATGTCCCCTGCGAATAGATCCGCGTTATTTCCTCGCTCGTTAGTGATTGGATATTAAAACCTGATTTTGAGAAAGCAATCGGGTTGCAGTGGATTGTGTTGGAGTGGCCAATTTATCAGTCTCTGGCGGCTTCGACCAGGATCCAACGCAGTTCTTTGCGGGCCTTGCTTGGTGATACGTCCTGTGCGGTGTTTATCCCCGCTGGAGTGGATAGAAGCACCCAGGCCGGCGTAGCCCACGAGCTTCTTGGGTCAGGAGAAGCGAGAGATGTCGCCGGTGGCAGCGAGAACCGTCAAGGTGACAATCAAGCCGAAGCCGGGCAGCTGGAGCAGGAAAGGTACCTGATCGGCCCAGGGCTCTGGAGTACTGTGCCGATAGATTTCCTTCTCGATCTCTGCGAGCAGCTCATCGACGTGATCGATGGTGGCTAGATCATGGCGAACACGCATTCGCTGAGTGGTCGAGATATCGAGTTTATGCCACCACTCCCGATGCTTCTGGGTGAAGATCTTCCCTTGAGGGGGCTTGAGGTTGCCCTGTGCCAGGATGGTATACCGATGGAGCAGGCTGAGCAGGTGATTGCGAGCACGAGTGCTCATCTGGACCAGGCGACGACGGTGGGCCATGAGTGAGTGGAGTTCACGCACTTCGACGGGGGGAACCCAGACTTCAGGAATGAGATCGGCGGCGAGGAGATGAGCCAGTCGAAGGACTTCGTGGCGATCGGTCTTTACCCGGGCTTCAGCGATCCACTTGTCCTTTGGGGGATGAGCGACGATGGTTCTATCAACCGGGGGAGCGACCTGGTCATAGATCTCTCAGGCATTGGTTGTGGCTCCGAGAACGACGTTGTCAGTGGAGAGCAGGTTTGTCTTAGCCCAGGCAGGCCATTTTGGCAGGGATATTCGGCGTGGATTGAGGACTACCTCCTGCTGCCGGTTGACGCCACCGACGACCAGATAGTGCTTATGCAGGTCGAGAGCTAGGAAGCGCTCTGATGTTGATTTTGGAGGGGAATTCATCTTACACTCCTTAGTGAGAAGGTCAATGTCACTGACCGGATCGTAAGGGGCGCGGATTTTTGGGCAGGGAGATACACAAACCGATGC
>CAYLOO010000122.1:0-7108 GCA_964385355.1 uncultured Anaerolineaceae bacterium | reverse complement strand
GGTTCCGTCAAGGAGCAGGAGATCCGGGGCGATCAGCGCGGCCAGGACCGCGGGGGGAATGTATCGTAATCCACGCCGGAACCATTCGGGTAACCGGTCCGGTGGGATGAAAAAGAAGAAGCTGAGCCTGATCAGGTACGTCACGGCCATTCCGCCGAGGATGATAATCCAGAGCTCCGCACGGTTCATGAATTATCTCCGTTCACGTGTCCTGCTCTTGCTGAACGCATTTCCACTACAAGTCCGACGCCAATGCCGAGGACCGCGGGGATGAGCAAGCCTAGCTTGAACGGGAGATTGGCGAGCAGGATTGAAAAGGCGCCGGCTGCGAAGGCCGCAGCCCAGGCAGGTCGATCGGTCAGTGTGGGCAGGATCAAAGCCATGAAGGTGAGTGGAAGTGCGAAGTCAAGCCCTATCCCTGGAGGGATCAATGCGCCAAGGGCAATACCGAGGAAGGTGCTCAACTGCCATGCAGCCCAGAGCGTAAGCCCCGTCCCGAGGAAATACCAATGTGCGAACTCGGGGCCGCCTTTGCGATAACGGGCGGAGGCGACGATGAAAGCCTCATCCGTGAGGAGCCAGGAGAGCGGGATCTTCCAAAGTTTTGAGAGGTGATAAACGTAAGGAGCTAACGAAGCGCTGTAGAGCAAGTGGCGCAAATTGACCACGAGGATGGTCAGGATTATGAGGAAGGGTGAGGCGGCTCCGGCGATAAGACTGACGGCGATGAATTGGGCACTTCCGGCGAAGATGAAGAGCGAGAAACTTTGCGCCTCAAGTGCAGGGATGCCGGCTGAAACCGCTAAAGCGCCGAAGATGACCCCGAAGGGAACGACGCCCAGGAGGATAGGGAGCTGATCGCGTGCGCCTCTCAGGAATTCAATCCCCGGCTGTTGTGAAAATGGACCTGCTCCTGAGTTAGAAGGACTCACGAAGATTGGATGTAGGCGATGATGAGTTGGGTTGTAGCCCGCAGCGAGTCGATATGGGTACGTTCGTAATTGTGAGAGGCGTCGATACCAGGCCCCAGCAGAGCGACCCGTACGTCTCCGCCGGCCCGCCAATACGCCTCGCCGTCAGATCCATAGTAAGAGTATACGTCGGTTCTGTAGGGAATCTCAGCCGATTGGGCGAGTTCTTCGAGCCGGAGGGTGAGCTTAAGGTGATAGGGGCCACCTTTATCTTTCGCACAGATTGTTACGTGGAACTCATCCGATGTCTGACCCTCGCCCACAGGCGCCATATCGATGGCTACAAGATCGAAAAGGTCGCCAGGTAAGCCGGCTGCAGCCCCATGACCCACTTCTTCATAATTGCTGATATGGAGGATTGTGCGCTGGGATGGTTCTTCATTGGCGCCAATCATGGCCTGGGCGGCGGCGAGCAGACATGCGACCCCGGCTTTGTCATCCAGATGGCGAGAACGGATGAACCCGCTGGGCGACTGCTCCACTCGGGGATCCAAAGCCACAAAATCGCCCACGCTTATCCCCAGATCCTCGGTTTCACCCATCGTGAGACTGCGCTCGTCGATTCGTACTTCAATCGTATCCCCATCTCGGGGAGTGGTTCCTACCTTTTCGCCATGGATGTGTCCAGAGGCTTTCGTAAGGAGCACAGAGCCGCGTATGCTTCTTCCGGAGCGAGTGAGGATAACGCAGCCTTCGCCTTCAATGGAGTTCCAGGCGTAACCTCCGAGCTGTGAGAGTTTTAAACGACCATTTTGTTTGATCTCGCTCACCATCGCACCGAGCGTGTCAATATGGGCGGTGATCCCGCGTGGTTTGCTGTCGGCTTTTCCCGGCCACTCCGCGACCAGAGTGCCCTTCGGCGTTTGCCTGCTCGTCAATCCGAGTTCTTCCAGTTTTGATTGTGTGAATTGGATCGCTGCTTCGGTGTAGCCGGTCGGGCTGGGGATGTTGAGCAGCTGGACCAGAATATCCTGAAGGTAGGTCTCGTCGATGGATATCTTCTTCGCCATATGTAGCACCTTTCTTTCTAAAGGGTGGATGAATCATACGCAGGGCGAGTTGTTTTAGCAATGTGAGTGAGGTGCGGGGCAACGCCGAGGCAAAGCTTCAGCCCGCGAGCTAAGCTGGCTTTGGATAGGATACCTAATGCAGGACAGCGAACTCGCTGCCCTGCCACGTTAATTGGGGGTTGAGGGGATGTCTTTATCTCAGTTGGTCAGGATCTGCGAGAGAAAGAGCTTGGTGCGATCTTCCCGGGGGTTTATAAATATCTCGTCCGGAGTTCCCGCTTCGACGATGAGACCCTCGTCGAAGAAGAACATCCGGTCCGCAACCGCACGGGCAAAGCTCATCTCATGGGTGACCACAATCATGGTCATGCCGGACTGCGCGAGCTCGATCATGACATCAAGCACTTCTTTAATCATTTCGGGATCCAGGGCAGAAGTCGGTTCATCGAAGAGCATGATCTTGGGTTGCATGGCGAGTGCTCTCGCAATGGCTACTCTTTGTTGCTGCCCGCCTGATAGTTGTCCAGGAAATTTATCAGCTTGTTCGGGAATACCGACTCGTTCGAGGAGTTGTTGGGCAATCTCCTCCGCTTTATCCTTTGACCACTTTCGTACCCAGATCGGGGCAAGGGTGATGTTCTGCAGCACGCTGAGGTGGGGGAACAGGTTAAACTGTTGAAAAACCATTCCGATCTCACTGCGGATGGCAGCGATATTGCGGATATCGTGTGTGAGTTCCATCCCATCCACGATGATCTGACCGCGTTGATGAACTTCGATGCGGTTGATCGTACGGATGAAAGTTGATTTTCCCGAACCTGAAGGCCCAAAAATCACAATAACTTCACCCTTGTTTACTTCCATATCAATCCCTTTTAGGGCCTGGAAGTCTCCAAACCATTTATGCACATCGATGCACGTGATGATAGGATCGCTCATTAAAATACCCTCACTCACGACCAATCACGCCCAGGCGCAGCTCGAGCCGGCGGCTGGCCTGGGACATGGCGTAGCTGATCACAAAATAGAACAAACCCGCAAATAAATACATCTCGCGTACAGCCCCGAGATACTCGCGCTGTTTTATCACACTCTGGCCTATGGCCAATAGATCCAGAAGCCCGACGATGGCAACCAGCGAGGTGTCCTTGAAGATGCTCACAAACTGTCCCATGATGGGCGGGATCACAGCCCGCAGGGCTTGCGGTAAAACGATCAGGCTGGTCACCAGAAGCTCGCTCAAACCCAGCGCACGGGCCGCTTCGACCTGCTCGTTGCGCACCGCCTGCAGGCCGCCGCGCACGATCTCGGCCAGGTAGGCGGCGGTGAAGAGCGTCATGCCGACCATGGCGCGCAGCACACGATCGATACTGACCTCGAACGGCAGGAACAGTGGCAGCATGACCTGAGCCATAAATAGGATCGTGATCAAAGGTACGCCGCGCACCACCTCGATGAACAGGATACTGAAACCTTTCACAACGGGCAGGGTACTGCGCCGGCCGAGCGCCAGCAGCACGCCGATGGGGAAGGAAGCGACAATGCTCACCACCGAGAGTGCTAGCGTCAACAAGATCCCACTCCAGATATTAGGAGGCACGATCGTCAGGACCTCGACAGGGTCGAGCGCTTCGATTCCAACTTCAAACGTCGTCAGTAGGATCAGAATCAGCGGGATGCTGATCAGCCAAATCGACCCCAGCGCACGAGGCATCCCGCCCACATTGGAGAAAGAATGACCTACAGAGCGTCCGATATACACGGTTAACGTAAAAGTGAGCAGCAGAGGGATGGCGAGGGGTGTGCGCAGCCCGAATACCCAGGATTGGCTCTGGGTACTGAGCGGGATCATCAGCGCGATCACAAACAAGCTACCGAGCACGGTCAAGACACGCAGTGAACGGTTCTGATAGATCACCCAGGAGGTGCCGGTCAGTAAGCCCGCAAGGGTGAGGGCGGCGTTCGCCCGCCAGGTCTGCTCCAGGGAGACTAGTACGTCCGGCCTCACCACGTAATAGCCCAGGTTGTTAACGATCGTTCGGAATGTCGGCAGGGTGATGCCGCGGATCAGGATCGTAAGAGCAAACGGGATCAATAGCCAACCCGCCAGTAGTGCACGACGGACACGTGGGTTTTCCTGAAGTGCCCACAACCGCCAGGTGAGCAGCCCCATTCCAAGGGTCAGGAAAACGCTGAGACCCAGACGCCAGACCTCGGTATCAGGGTAGCGGCCCCAGGTCAGTACGCGCAGGTTGTTCACCACTGCCGGCCAATTGGCCTCGCGCAAGGACCAAGTCAGGAAAGATCGGCCAAAGATATAGATCAATCCCAGGGAGACAATCGTCATCAGGCTGTTGAACCAACTACTGAAGAGGTTGGTGTGTAGCCAGCCCAGCAGACCAAGGGAGATCGCAGGTGGTTTGACAGAGGATGTCTTAGTGCGTTCCATGGATCACACCCTACCGTTCCGTTATTTTTAAACGAGCGTTTATGAAATTCATCACCGCTGAAATTAGCAGGCTCATTATCAAGTAAGTGGCCATCATCAGGCTGATCACCTGAACGGCCTGGCCCGATTGGTTGAAGATGGTTGATGAGATGTTGTACAGATCCGGAAAGCCGACGCCCACAGCAAGGCTTGAGTTCTTGGCCAGATTCAGGTACTGATTGGTGAGCGGGGGGATGATAACCCGCATAGCCTGCGGCAGGATGACAAGACGCAGGATCTGTGACTGTGTCAATCCGGTTGCTGTGGCGGCCTCCCGCTGGCCTTTGGGGACGGCTAAAATTCCAGCGCGCACGATATCGGCGATGAAGGCTGCGGTGTAAAGCACAAGCCCAAGCAAGATCCCGGCAAACTCGGGGGTAAGATGTGAGCCGCCTTCGATCCGCAGGCCTATCAGCTCAGGATACTCGAGAGCGAGCGGATTGCCTGGGATCACGAACCAACCCAGGATGGGTACCCCGAAGATTAAGAGCCCGGCCCACAGGCTGGGATGGGTCTCTACGCCAGTGAGGATCCGGCACTGTAAGAGCACCTGGTAAGTGACAATAGCGGCGATGAAGGCAAGCGCGGTTAGACCAATCCAGATCGTCGAGCCATCCTGGGGTACGGCGCGCGGGAAGTAGAAGCCACGGTTGCTCAATGAAAATGGCCCCAGGATCAATCGATCCTGGAGAGAGGGCAGCTTGAGGATGATGCCAAAGTATATGAAAAACAATTGCACGAGAAGCGGTGTGTTGCGCATGACCTCGACGTAAGCGCTGAAGATATTACGCAGCAACCAGTTGGGGGATAGCAACGCTACACCAGCCAGGATGCCCAGGAATGTGGTCAGGACAAGACCGAATAGGATGACTCGCACCGAGTTGACCAGACCGACGACAAAGGCGCGCCAAAAGGAATCGGTGCGTTCGAACGGCAGCCCCTCGCCGATGCCAAACCCCGCAGTTCGCTTGAAGAAGCTGAAGCTGAGGTCAAGGCCGCGTTCCTCTAGCGAGGTGAGCAAGTTGCCGATGAGCCAGCGCACCACGAGCGCCACAAGAATGATGAAGATGACCTGCGCCAGGGCTTGCAGGAAACGGGTATCGCGCCAGAATGACCAGTGGCTTTGCTGGGGCGAGGCTGAGGAGTGGGGGTCTGTCGTCATGAAGGCCGAGATGCAGCCCTACCCGCGGGTAGGGCTGCATTTCTAAGCAATCGCAATTCCGATTTTAACGCCAGGGTGGGGCGTAGAGCAGGCCGCCGTCCTTCCAAAGCGCATTCAATGAACCTGCGCGCGGGATGTCGGTGCCTTCGGGCCCGAGGTGGCGTTCGTAGATCTCGCCGTAATTGCCGACGCTGGCGATCACGTTAACCATGAAGTCGGGCGCCAGGCCGAGCAACTCGCCAAAGGAGCCTTCCAGGCCGAGCAGGCGACGGACCTCAGGATCTTGAGGATCGCCGGCAGCTCTCTCGGCGACGTTGGCGGCGGTGATGCCCTTCTCCTCGGCGATGATGACGCCGTTGATGACCCACCTAATCAGGTCGCCCCACTGCTGATCGCCCTGGGCCCAGACTGGTCCTAGCGGTTCCTTGGACATAGTCTCAGGCAGAATTAGGTGGTCAGCGGGGTTAGTCATCGTCGTGCGCAGACCAGCCAGCTGTGACTTATCGGAGGTCAGACCATCGCAGCGGCCTTCGTTATAAGCGGCCGCGGTCTCGTCCGACTTATCAAAGACCAGGGGGTCATAGGAGATGCCGCGTGCACTGAAGGCATCTGCCAGGTTGAGTTCCGTGGTGGTACCTGAGAGCACACAAACGGTGGCGCCGTTCATATCGGCGAGCGAGCTGAAGCCGCTGTCCTTGCGTACCATCATGCCCTGCCCGTCGTAAAACGTGGTCGGGCCGAAATCAGTGCCCAGTTCCACGTCGCGAGTGAAGGTCCAGGTAGTGTTGCGGATCAGGACGTCGATCTCGTTGGTCTGCAAGGCCGTGAAGCGCTCGGCAGCCGTGAGTGGTCGGAACTCGGCCGCTGAAGCATCATTGAAGATGGACACAGCCAGGGCGCGGCAGAAGTCGGTGTCAAAACCGACGAAGTCGCCGGTCTCATTTATAAACCCGAATCCGGGGACACCGGAGTTAACGCCGCAGTGCAGGACGCCATTGCTCTTGATCGCTTCAAGGCGAGCTGATTCCATGACGAATTCGACCGCGACCTTGACCTCCTGGGTCTCGAACACGGTGACTTGCTGCGTCTCTACAACTTTAACTTCGCGGATTTCGGGTTCGGCTGGGGCACAGGCGCTCAGCACTAGAGCGAGGGCTGCGAGCGCGACGAGGATAAAGGTTGCTTTGCGTAACATAGACTCTCCTCCATGAGATTCAAACACTATTCTTGGCGAGTACATTATCGTAATTTGCCGATCGAATTTTGGGTCGGGGCTACCACCTCCTCTTATTAGCGTGGTTGTGATAGAGTACTTCTTATGAAAATTGTACAAACTAGAATCGTGATGCAGGATTCCTTCGGCGATTTCAAGTCAAACAGGCGAGATATTGATATCCTAGGTTAACTTCGAGCGAGTGTCAAGGAGTATCCCACCCTTATCGTTGGAGGCTCTTCCACAAAGTTAGTTTCTAGCTAT
>CAYLOO010000121.1:0-7115 GCA_964385355.1 uncultured Anaerolineaceae bacterium | reverse complement strand
TTTATCTGGCGTTCAGGAAGATCGAGGAACGGTTTAGGTGGTATGAGGGGACGCCGCACAAGAAAGCAGTGGGCAGTGTCCAGGATCGTATGGAAAAGTGTGATTGAGGACCATGTTCGGTGGGGTTGAGGTGTTCTTACACAGCCTCGACGCTCTTTATATCAGGGAAGAACTGACGGACTGAACCCTCTACCCAACCGTGGAGTGTTCCTTCCGCGCGATCGCAACCTTCGCAGGCGCCGCCCATCTTCACCTTAAGAACCTCTCCGTCGAAGGAGACCAGTTGAACCCATCCGCCGTGATAGTGCTCGATGTAGGAACTGATGACTTCGAGCAACGCCCGCATGCGCTCTTCAGGCGGTGCGTCTATGTCGTGGTTGTGATTAGCTGTTATTGGCATGCAGGACTCCGTTCGAAGTTATTTCTCAAGGCCGCCTATGTGGCGATGCCATCCCTCAACATTCTAACCACAAGGGTGTGTGTGTTTTGCAGCCGCTGTGCGATCACATCCGCCAAACGCTCAAGAATGACCACGCCCGCATCAGGGTATTTCTCGCATAACTTCGTGAGTTCCTCGCCCTTGATGCTGAGGGTCTGGCTCGGCTTAATGCTTACCGCACAGGATGTGTAACTTGTGCGTCCGAGCGCCGCGGACCAGCCGAAGACACCACCCTCTTCTATCTCAGTTACAGGTATCACGTCCCCATCATGAGGTTTGAAACGGATGGCCACTTTTCCTGAGACTAAGAAGTATAACCTATCGGCGGGGGTATCCTGCTCGAAGATCACATCACCATCTCCATACGTCTCCGAGTCAAATCTTGTTGCCAGGAGATCGAGATGCTTGGTGTTGAGCCCTTTAAATAGAGATAACGAATTGAACGAATCCCGTTTCATAACCTTAATTCAGCATGTGGTGACTTCAGTGTAGTTTGGCAGTTTATGGCCTTCTAAGTGGATTCTTTCCCGATTTGCACGACAACCGTCACCTCCTTCAGGGGATAGCGCTTGTTGTCCAGGCTCAATAGAAACCATCTTGACGCAACCTTTATTTATGGGTATATTATCAAGCACAGGCAGGCATCTGGGTGCCCCCCTCACCTAGATGTTTGTCTGTGTTTAAAACAAGAAACTTCTGTTTTAATTCCGTCCTGAATTCAACTTCGAGGTGCAACAATCAGGGATTGACTATCCTGCATCCATACCAGATCTGTATAAGGAGCATGACCTCCTGGTTGTTCGTTCAAATCCTGAAGTGGTACCCATATGAACAAAAAAGCACCTGAAGAGATGCTTTTCCATCATCGATATAACCTGGATTGGTTCTCTATCATTGCATAGGCCCCGATACAAAATCCATGTTCGCTCAGCTCATTTAGACGAGGCCATGCCGAACCAAGAGCTCAAAAAGTCCGATCACTTATCGTGATCAATGCCACGCCGAAAACCGTCTTCGGGCGTTCTCTCGAATCATCCTAAGTTTGATCGTCTATCTTTGCCTTTGGAGCATTCTTCTTCACAGATTCAATGCCATTCTTGCATCCAGCTTTTGATGAATATCCCTCTCCGGTAGCAATAACCTGATTGTTATTTGCTAGTAATTTCCAGCGAAATTCACCCTTCCTGTCTTTATAGATCTCGAATTTAGCCATTTTTATCATCCTCCTTGTCGTTAGTTTGTTGTAAGATGGCCTTATTATAATTCAAGCCTTTTGCTATATTCCATACTGCAACGCAAAGAACAAAATCGGGTTTCATTCAAAATTAACCCTCAAAACACAGGATCCATTAAACCCAGAGAAACCACTTGTATCTAGCCGCTCTTCCCTCCAGAGCGGATTCTCGTGATTAAGATAAGTGCGAGCTGTGGATGCCTCGTATGAGGATTTGTTCCGCTCGCGCTAAGTCTTCAGCAGTGTTTACGTTGAAGAAACTCAATCCAGAAGGATCAAGCTCGGAGAGTACAGGCTCTTCGACGGGGAGGATGCGTACTTGCGGATAGAAGCTGACCATTCGTCGTTCGCCGGATTCTAGCGCCGCTTCCACCGCCGGGAGGCAGCGCGCCCTGTTGTAGACTGCTTGGAGCGGTTCGTATTTCTCACCATGCCCGGGGACGATTACATCAGCCTCGTGTGCTCGGCTGAGAAGATGTTCGAGCAATTCACGACTTACGAATGGGGTGTCGCAAGACAAAACCAGGATGACCTCACCCTGCGCAGTGCTTAGCGCGGTTTTAAGGCCGTGCAAGGCGCCAGCGCCGGGGACCTCGTCGACCGCCATCCGCAGATTGAGATGGGTCAGACTCTCCGGGCGATTGGTTGTTATCAGGACTTCGTCCGCCAAACCATCGATTCGGGCGAGCACTCGCTCGATTAGCGGGATTCCCGCCAGGTGGGTCAGCGCTTTATCTTCCCCCATACGACTGGATTTCCCGCCTGCTTGAACAGCAATGGTGATCATGGTTACATTTTACCCTCGCTGCTGACGCTTTGGGGGCGGGTGATATAATTCGCAATAATCTCATGACAACCCTGGCCGAAGTTCTCGATGCGATGACCATCCCCGGGGAGCTTTACACGGCTCTCCCGAATAAAGACGTGCGCTGTTTTGCTTGTGGACATCGCTGCTTGATTCGAGACGGTCGGCGCGGGGCATGCAAGATCCGTTTCAACACGGGTGGAGAGCTGCGGGTTCCTTGGGGTTACGTCGCAGCTTTGCAGTGTGATCCTACCGAGAAAAAGCCTTTCTACCATCTCCTTCCAGGCTCAGACACCCTAACATTTGGGATGCTGGGCTGTGACTTCCACTGCGCCTATTGCCAGAACTGGGTCTCGTCACAGGCTTTGCGCGATCCTGCCTCTGACGTCTCCGGAGCCTACCTGCGTCAAATCGAACCATCCGAGATGATTGAGTACGGACTTAATATGGGCGCGCAGGTTGTGGCTTCTTCATACAACGAGCCTTTAATTACTTCCGAATGGGCTGTCGCAGTATTCAAGGAGGCTGTGAAATCAGGCTTGAAGTGCGCATACGTCTCAAATGGAAACGCGACGCCGGAAGTGATGGATTATCTCAGCCCATATCTCAGCGGGTTTAAAATTGACCTCAAGACAATGCAGGATCGGAATTACCGTGAATTGGGCGGTGTGCTCCAGCATGTGCTTGACAGCATCAAGATGGCGCATGATAAGGGCTTCTGGGTGGAGGTTGTCACGCTTATCGTCCCAGGCTTCAACGACAGCGCCGAGGAATTAATGGATGCGGCCAGATTTCTCGTATCCATCTCGCCCGATATCCCCTGGCATGTCACCGCCTTCCATAAGAATTACCGCATGACCGCCACGGAAAACACCACTGTCGATATGCTGATCCGGGCGGCCGAGATAGGGCAGGAGGCCGGGCTGCGATATGTATATGCCGGGAATCTTCCGGGCCAGGTTGACCCTTATGAGGACACCATTTGCCCAACATGCCAACAGAGTCTGATCCGGCGTTATGGCTTTGTGATCCTTGAGTATCAACTGACAGGGCAGGGGACTTGCCCGCATTGTGGAACCGCTATTCCCGGGATCTGGCCTGAGACCGTTGATGAAGTGAGGCTTAGTACGGCAGCGGATCTGTTTTCACGGCGCCCGCGAATAGTCCCATAAACTACCTTCGGAGCTTGGTGGTGGATCCGAGAGGAGCATAACAGTTGCAAACCAAATTAATCCTGACGTACGATCCAATACCAGAGCAGCGAGAGGCATATTTTCGATATGTCCTGGGCGAGTTTGTGCCCACGATGGAGCAGCTGGGTCTGAGGATGTGCGAATCCTGGCACACCGCTTACGGCCCCTACCCGCTCAGGCTCCAGGGTTTCACAGCCGACGATAGCGATGCGATGGCACAGATTCTGGACTCCCGGGACTTCAAGGAGCTTGAGGAGCGGTTGCAGGAGTATGTTGTCAATTACCAGCGCCGCGTCGTCCCCCGCAAGAAAACCTTCCAGTTTTAATCACAACAAACAAGCAATTATGGGGAGATGAGCAAGTGAAGATAGCAGGATAGCGAGGGAGATATCTAGAGAAAAATCTGTTCTTTAAGCAGTAGACGCGGGCAAACGGTCTACATCCGAGTCGCTAGCGACAGTTTTCACAATGTGATGTATAATGGCGCCGCCCTGGCCCATCGAACATCGCTGCTGTATTGAAGCAAACCCTCATCAAAGCCCAGCCAGGGCTTTTTTTTATGGGGTTGTGAATTGGCTGGCGCTAATCGGGAGTGCAAGCCAAACCGAAATTGTTCCTTTATTTAAGGGCGGGTTGCCTGATCGCCCTAAGGCTGAGGTTGCACGTGTCCATCCAAGCGAGTCGTACCTAAAATCCATGGGCGACTGTCAAGATAATAGAGAATGCCCGCGCACAGGCGCGGGCAATTTATTGTCCGGAACAGGAAGAGATCAGATGACGCCCAGTTCTTGACCAACGCTTTTGAAGGCGGCGAGCCCTCTGTCGAGGTCATCCTGGGAGTGTGCCGCAGAGATCATCACCCGGATCCGGGCTTTGCCGCGCGGGACGGTCGGAAAACCGAGGGCCATGGCGAAGATGCCCTCCTCAAATAATCGCCGGCTGAAATCCTGAGCCAGGGCTGCCTCGCCCAACATGATGGGCGTGATGGGTGTAGTGCTTACGCCGGTGTCGAATCCTATCTCCCGCATTTCGCGCTTGAAGTAGTCCGCGTTTTCCCAGAGTTTGTCGACCAGTTCGGTGGACTCTTCGAGTAGATTCAGGGAGGCCAGGCAAGCGGCCACGTCAGGGATAGTCATGGCCGAAGAGAAAAGGAAAGGACGCCCGCGCTGCTGTAGCCAGTCCACGATAATCTGGCTGCCGGCGATAACGCCGCCGACGACGCCGAAAGCTTTCGAAAGCGTGCCCATCTCGACGTCCACCTTGCCATGCAGATTGTAGTGATCGACGATACCGCGCCCGCCTTTGCCGAGGACGCCCTCTCCATGGGCATCATCGACCATCAACATTGCATCGAATTCTTGAGCCACCGCATATAGTTGATCGAGCGGGGCGACATCCCCATCCATACTGAATACGCCATCGGTGATGATCAAGGAGCGCCGGTAGCCAGCGTCCTTGCTTTTCCCTATTTGCAGCCGCAGGTCATCCGCATCGCAGTGCGTGTAACGTATGACTTTGGCACGAGAAAGCCTGCAGCCGTCGATAATGCTGGCATGGTTGAGTTCGTCTGAGTAAATCACATCTTCCTTGGAGACAAGAACGGGGATCGCGGCCAGATTGGCGTTGAAGCCGGACTGGAAGGTGATCGCCGCCTCTACGCCCTTAAATGCTGCCAGGCGGCGTTCAAGCTCGAGGTGGATGGCCATCGTGCCGGCGATGGGCCGCACGGCACCCGGGCCAACCCCGAATTCGTCGATTGCTGCCTTGGCGCTCTCGACTAGAAGAGGGTGGTTGGCGAGACCGAGGTAATTGTTCGAACAAAAGTTCAGCACTTTCTTGCCATCCACAACAAGCCATGCGCCTTGAGGGGAACTCAAGGTGCGTATATTGGTTAAGAGACCGGTTTTCTTCAAGTTCGAGAGTTCATCTGCAATCCACCGGGTTTTTGATTTTTCTGACATTGATCTCCTCGCGTTAATTAATCGCTGCTTCTTCCTTCACGGAAGTGATGATCAGCGCTTCCTTTCGGGCATGCGAGAGGCGCTTGATCCTTAGTTCGCGGCGCTGTGCCGCGGACCGATCGGGTTGACGCTCGGTATAAACGAGCTGTAGAGGCCGCCGCGTGCGCGTGTAGCGTGCGCCTCGACCTGCGCTGTGTTCCTTAAGGCGCCGGATGGGATTCGTCGACCAGCCAGTGTAGAAAGAGCCGTCGGCGCATTCGATGATGTAACAGAAATACTCGGGCACGGGGGCATTATACGACTCTCTAGACAAGTGACCAAATCCGCGGGGAGCCCTAGGAAGGAGTTGTTTTTAAGACCGATCGTGACAGGACGATTTCGCGATTACCGTCAAGTAATCACTGCGGTTGAGATGGCGGAAATGAGGGGTGAGATTTAACGATTAAAGCTCGAGCGCTTACTTTTCCTCGCCCGGTTTCTTTCGGCGGAAGCCAAGTAAATTTGTGAGAATCCCCGGGGATTTAATTCTATCCGCCGGGCGTAGCTCCTCGCCCCTCCAATCGTTCTGTTCACGCGCTCTAATCCACGATCGACGGGCGTGATCGGCTGCCTTTAGATAGTCAGAAATTCCCCGGCCATCTTCTTCCGCCAGCACCTCCCGCAGGGCTTGGAGTTCTTTGATGAACTCGTCGAGTTTAACGAGGGCTTTCTGTTGATTCAAAATAAAACGTTTCTCAAGAGCGTTCAGCGGAATAGCGCTGCCTAAACTCGTGGCCTGTGCGAAATTGCTACCGGCTACGCGCTGGAGTTCCTTCCAGGACGCGGAGTGAGCGGCTGTCTGTAGAAGCGCGGCGCTTAGCAGGGCCGGGAGCTCCTCTGTGGACATTAGGGCGGCATCGTGCTCGTGCAAATCGATGAAGAAAGGAGCGGCTTGGATGATGGCTGCCAGGTTAATCGCTACAGCTAATGCGCTTTCCGAGGCGTTGGGCGGCGCGACGATGGCGAGCAATCCATCCGCGTAGAGATCCACGCGAGGCTCATCTGAAGGCGCCTCCCCATCCGTGAGGCTCGAAGGGCCGACGATGGGCGTAGCGCCGATATACGATCTCCCCTCAGGAAGGTACTCCTCTGCCCACTTAAAGAAGGGCACCTTAACTTGGGCAGTGTCCAGGATGACGGCGCCCTCTTTGATTTTTGCGCCGAGGTGTTCAAGGTAAACTTCAACTTCCTCTATAGGAAGGGAGAAGATTATGAGGTCTGCGCTCGTGATCGATTTTCGGGGATGTGACACAAGACGATCGACAGCGCCTGCATTTTCGGCGCGCTTTGAAAGATGCCGGTCGGGATCATACCCTACCAGAACGACATCGCCCTCTGCGTCATTGAGCGCCATACCGATCGAAGCGCCAACCTGATCCAACCCGATGAGCAGTATTTCGTACGCCATTTCGATACCTCAATTCATCCCGTCGGCAGTTTGCAG
>CAYLOO010000120.1:0-7128 GCA_964385355.1 uncultured Anaerolineaceae bacterium | reverse complement strand
AGACCCCCAAGGCCAAGAAGGCCCCATGCCATAATCCGGCGACGAAGTTGCGGCGGTTGATAGATGATTCTGATGGAGAAAGATTTATATTGGCTTTTTCTTCTAAATGCATAAGTTTATGCTATCAGCTAGGAAAATTAACAATTGCCCCGGCTGGATAGGCTTTCACCTGGGCACTAAAAACACGCCTTAGAGCTTGATAAGCGCGTTTACCGGTACAATGGTTGAGATAGAAATGAAGCCCTTGGTAGCGATCATGAAGTACCTCGATCACATGATCGAGATAAGATTCATCGGCGGTTACAAGGTGCGTTCCGCCTAAGATTGCATTGACAGGCGCATTGAACTCGCGCTCAATATGAAACAGGGTATTCAGCAGACCGGCATGGCAGCAACCGCAAATAACTACCAGTCCTTCTGATATTTTTAGCACCAAAGACATATCATCCAGATATGGGTCAGGCTGCCAACCTTCATTGGTGCGTATAAAGTGGTGGGCGCTGCGCCCCTCCGGTTCTGGACGCTCGAAGATTCCCCCCGTCGTCCATAGACCAGGGAGTATCTCCGTGGGTGTATCTTTGAGATGTAATTCGGTGCGATCTGATAAATCTTCACGTGTGATTTCCAGCCCGATCTGACGGTATTTTCCTTCGCGGAGGGAGTAGCGCGGCTGAAAGAGATCACTGTGCGCATAGATTTTTATCCCCGCGTTCTTCGAGAGTACGGCTTCCAATCCCCCGGTGTGGTCGTAATGTGCATGACTAAACGCCAGCACATCAGCGTCCTGGGGTTTCAGGTCTAACAAGTCCAGATTGTGAGACAACGTTGCCGCTGTCTGTCCGGTGTCGAAGAGTGCGCAGCCCTGGCCAGTTTCGATCCAAAAGGCTAGGCCGTGTTCGCTCCGAAGACCGGTATCTTTTTGGGTGGCGTTGTCTACAACGCATATTATTTTATTTGCCATTTTTATTTAGCGCCGACGTAACGCGCTCCGGGGTGTACGGTAGCTCGCGCATCCACACCCCCGTAGCGTCATGGAGGGCACTGGCAATGGCGGGGGCAACCCCGTCTATTGAAATTTCAGAGACAGATTTTGCCCCAAAGGGACCGCTGGGCTCATCTGTTTGGACGAAGATCACATCCATCGCCGGCATTTTTACTGCGCGCGGGATCCGGTACTTACTCAAGTTCGGGTTTAAGGGTTGGCCATCGTTGTCGAAGAGCATCTCTTCTTCAAGAGCAAACCCGAGAGCCTGAGTCATTCCCCCCTCCACCTGCCCGGAGGCGGTGACCGGGTTGATCACGCGCCCGCAATCCACGACCATTAATAATCGCTCCGTATTGATCCTCCCCGTTTCCATATCAACCACGATCTCGGCAAACTGCGCAGCTGTCGGAGGCGGGCTGAGCGGACTTTTATGAGAGGCGGAGGCGATAATCTGGTGTTGATTTTGCTGGTGCAGGCTGCTTAATCCGATCTCGGTCAGAGAGATCGAACGCCCATCCGGGGCTTTGACCTGACGATCCTGTAACTCCAGATCATGCATATCGATTCCGCCGAGCATCAAGCTGGCGTGCTCAAGGAGCTGCTCTTTGATCTTCAGGGCAGCCTTGCGAACGGCACCACCGCTGATATAGGTCGTGCTGCTGGCGTAAGCTCCCTTGTCAAACGGCGTAAAATCTGTGTCTGAGGAATATACAATGATGTCCTCCAGTGGAATCCCCAGAACCTCCGCAGCCATTTGCGCCAGGATTGTATCCGAGCCCGTGCCCAAGTCAGTCGCACCAATCAACAAGTTGAACGATCCATCATCGTTCATTTTCAGCGTGGCGGAAGCCATGTCAAGATCGGCAATACCGCTCCCATGCATCACCACCGCCATGCCAATGCCATGCCGATAGCGTCCGTCTTGTTGACGATATTTATCCCGCTTGGCTTCAAAATCCGTCGCCAATCTGCCAATATCCACACAAGGATCCAGCGCACTGGTCTGTAAGGATTGTTCTACGCCCTCACGTCCCTCTCCCAGCGATTTCGATAAATGCATCGGTTCACCGACCCGGAGCCAGTTGCTGCGTTTGAACTCAGCCACATCCAATCCCAGGCTGGTTGCGATCTCCTCCATGAGAACTTCGATGCCATACTGACACTGCATGGCGCCATAGCCCCGAAAAGCGCCTGCCGGGGGTGTATTTGTGTACACCACATCGCTGATAAATTGGACGTTTGGTGGATTGTAGAGGGTCAACCCCTTGAATCCACCCACCATATTGACCGTCAATGCATGCGCGCCATAGGCGCCGGTATCCCCGATCAAATACAGACTTGCCGCCGTAACTTTCTCGTCCTTCACCCCAATCTTGTAACGGATGATGTTTGCATGCCGGCTGCGTGAGCTGGTGAACTCCTGCGTGCGGGTATATTCCATACGCACGGGTCGATGGGTCGCCAACGTTAGATGCGCACTAAGATCTTCCAGGATAAGTTCCTGCTTGTTACCAAAACCACCACCGATACGCGGTTTCACCACGCGGATCTGCTTCACCGGCAGACCGATGAGCGGAGCGACCATGCGGCGAATATGGAAAGGCACCTGCGTGCTGGTGCGGATGACCAAGCGCTCGTCCTCGTCGAAGTAGGTTATGCAGACGTGAGGTTCCAGGTGGACTTGCTGCTGTTTAGGTGTGCGGTAGGTGCCCTCGAAAAGATGATCCGCATCAGCAAAAGCCGCATCGACATCACCCGCATATGCTTCGATATGGTGCACAATATTGCGCTCTGGGTCGTGTATACCTTCGGTGTCTGGCTCATCATGAATGACCGGCGCGCCCTCCTCCATGGCGGCTTCTGGATCCACGACTACGGGCAGGAGATCATACTCAACATCGATGAGGCTGAGAGCTTCCTGCGCCAGCTCGAGTGTTTCGGCGGCGGCAATGGCGACACGATCGCCAACATGCCGGACCTTATTGTCCAGGCTGACTTGATCGTAAGGCAGCGGCTGCGGGTAACTCTGCCCACCGGAGGCATATTTGATCCTGGGGATATCTTCATACGTAAGAACCGCATGGACCCCGGGTAGCTCGCGGGCGCGACCTGCATCGATCCGTCGGATGCGCGCATGCGCATGGGGGCTGGTGAGTAAAGCGCCGTACAACATACCTTCCCGACGGAAATCATCGGTGAAAACTGGACGGCCTTGCACTAATTTCTTTGCATCAACCTTGACTTCAGGTTTCCCTACGATGCGGGTTGCGGTCATCTCCCGCGGAGTGAAGACGAGTGGAGGTAACGGGTTACGGCTGCCATCACGGCGGTAGAAGGCCTCTGGGAGTTCGATCTTGGCCATTTCTTGCGGCAAAGTTTGCTCGATATGGCTAAAAGGTTCAACAGGTTCATCCCGCATCTTTGCCGCCGCGCGCTGGATAGCATCCACCCCACGAACATACCCGGTACAACGGCAGAGGACACCATTCAATGCATGGCGGATATCATCTTCTGATGGATTAGAATTTTCATCAAGCAGCGCTTTGGCGCGCAGAATCTGTGCCGGTGTGCAAAACCCACATTGGATCGCCCCCGTCTCCATAAAAGCTTCTTGAAGTGGGTGTAGCCCCTCGGCATCGCCAAGACCCTCTAGGGTTGTGATTTCTGCCCCTTCTACTTCAAGCGCCTTGATTTTACAGCTACGTTCGGGTTTTCCATTGATGAGAACAATGCAAACGCCGCACGTGCCATCATCACAGCCCGACTTAACACTGAAGTAGGAAGCCCGGCGGAGGGCAAGCAACAAACTTTCATCTTGTTCAACCATAAGTTTTTTAGGAACATTATTGATGATTACGTCTACTTCCAAACCTTGCGTTTTCATGATTTCTTATCTCTCCTTAAACTCAACCGGGATCAGGGTTTAGAATCTTCCTCGCCCTCAAGCCTTTCAAGCCATTGGCCAAATTCCGATTCACACCCTGAGCATAAGGATAGGTGATGGCGAATAGACGAGTGGAGCTCATCCACAGACACACCTGCCGCCAACAAATCCGCGTCGTACACTAGCAAGGAGAAGCATTCTGCGCAGGTAATTTGAATCGGTGTTTTCGGGTTGCGAGCCAACAACAGTAATTCCCATAATTGCGGTGCGCTTTGCCCCATCCTTGAAGCCCTTTCGGCGACGATACATTCCATCAACAGGTAGCAGCTACTACCATTCGTCAAGATGACGCTCTCCCAGCTGATTTTCAGGGATGGAAGTGGCCGTCACAGGTTTGCAAAGGCTTTCAGATAGCCTTCCCAGCTTTCCCTTATCCTTAGCCATGGGGGATCGAACCACCCAACTTCTCCAGAGCAGATAGTAAATGATTGTTTACCCTGCTCATAACCTCAGCCGCCTCCAGAACAACCAGATCGACTTCGCCAGCCTGTGTGATCCATCACGAAATTCCCGGACATGCTCGTCATTGTGGTCAACACAGTATGGGATCAATAGCCTCAGCTCATCCTTTTCTTTCATAATTTCGAGACAAGCGGGATGACTTTTTTGCGGCTGTGATCTGCAATCTCTTTAACATCAACTAACAACTCCGCAGAAAATGGGACCTCGATTTCATCTGAGAGGTGAGCGTTCCTTTTGCTCCGGATCACTTGCATGTAGAGTCGGAAGGGTGATTTGGCGCTGCGCGTCATAATCAGATTATCCACCACAGCTTCCAGTTCGGCGATTTCCTCTGCCTTGGCTGTTGTACTTGCCGAGAAGAGATAGGTGAACGTATGTGCGCCTTGAGCAGCAGCCTTCATCTTCTCCAATATCCCTGCGCCATAGGTAGGCGAGAAGAGCAACAGATTTAGTGCCGAGCTAAAGATCAGGATGCCAGGCCCATCTTCCGTCAGCATGCTGCTGGCCTGCTCGATGGCGCGATCCCAAACCTCGGGCTTGACGACATTGGCTCGAAAACGATTGTCATCCGGCTCGGTCATCGTGTCTATCGTCGCATCCAGCTCGATAAAAACGACTTTATCTTTGTAATCCTCCAGATCCAGGTGGGCGACCTTACTCAAACTAGCTTTGATGAAACTGTGGTCAGGATACTGCAAGGACATGAAGACCACACTGCCACCTTGCCTCAGCCAGGCAGCGGCGATCACGTTTCCAACAAGAGGCTTACCCGAACCGCCAGGTCCGCTCAGCAACGTAGAACTCGGGATGGGCAATCCACCGGGCAGCAGTCGATCAAACCAATCTTGTTGTGTATGTAAGACTATCACCGCTTATCCTCTCCAATTTTGCTGTTCCTTCGCCAGGAAGTCTTGTCGCTCGACATCGTTCATTAAAGCCACGTTCGCCTTGACCAATTCTCCCCCTGCGGATCCCACAGCCGCCGAAAGGCTGTTCACCATATAATTGCGTACGTTCTCCGGGATGCTGGGGAAGGGCAGCACCAGGGTCAGGCTGGTCTGGCCTGCAGGGTTTACTACCACATCACGCAGCATTCCCAGGTCCAACAAAGTGATTGCAATTGCAGGATGCTCAACTTTCTCGATCGCGGCGAGGATGGCTTCTTTCTGAGCGTCAATCATTATTTAGAGTTCCTCTCTTCATTATTCGTATCGCCTCGAAATCCATTTCCCATCCAGTTCCACCGTCGATTTGTATTCTATCTACGCTGTGTAGATTCATGATTTCTCAACGGTCACATTTATGGCAATTCTTTTCCATAAGCCTGAAGCAGATGATCGATCTCATCTCGCCGGCGGCGAAGACCGATCATCAAATCGGCCAGATACGATTCCCCTTCGGGCACGATCCGGTAGACGCGGCGCTGAGGTCCCTGGCTTTCCTCCTCCCATTCGGATGTCACCCATCCCGCATCTTCCATGTCGCGTAGAGTGCGATAGATCAAGCTAGGATCGACCTGCTCGGGATCAATGCCGAACTCGGCCAATTCGTCGAGGAGTGAATAGCCATGGGCATCATCTTGAGTTAAAAGAAAAAGAAGACAAGGTCGTAAGAAACCCATCAACCCCTGGCGGCGGCGCCCTCTACCACTACCCCTGCCTCGTCCATCGGGCATAGGCTCCTCCCTCATTTTGTTTGTTATTTATCTATAGTTTAATTATCTAATGATAATTAGTCAATAGTTTTAGCCAAACCTGATTGCTTAAATATGCAAACGATGTAGTTTCCAACTTCCTTTTTCACCACTTATTGAGACATTATTGAGTTTTCCCAAGCTGGCTTTGCTTTGTTGGGTTAAATTCACGATTCAGCAGCCTGGAATTCTGGGTTTTGTAAGGGTGTTTGCCCTGATCTAACCCATGCAAGGAGGATCAATCCCAACGGCGGGGGCGGTACTGGAGCGCTTCGGCGATGTGGTTGGGGATGATCTCATCATCACCGCTAAGGTCGGCGATCGTCCGGGCGAGCTTCTGCACTCGATGATACCCGCGCGCGGTAAGCTGTAATTGACTCATCGCCTGCCGGACCAGCGCCAAGCCTGTCTCATCGAGATGGCAGTATTTACGTACTTCTGCCGGGCCCATGTCTGCATTACAGACCAGATCCGTTTCACAAAAGCGCTCCCGCTGCTTCTCTCGTGCGTCTTCAACCCGGGCTCGAACCGATTCAGAGGGTTCGCCAACACGATCACTTGAAAGTTTCTCGAAATCCACTCTTGGCACCTCGACGTGGATGTCGATCCGATCCAGCAGCGGACCGGAAATGCGCTTCTGATAACGGGTTACTGAGTTGGGTGAGCAGGTGCAGTCTCGCTCAAGATCACCGAAGAAACCACAGGGACAGGCGTGTAGTCGACTACAACAGCACCATCCTAACTTCGTCGTAGCTGGCAGAGATTACCGTAACAAAGTTATGCTATCATGAACCAAATGGCCACCGCCTGGGCTCGTCCCCCTCGAGTCCGGTTCCGGTGGTCATTTGTCGCTACTTAGCAATGATCGAGAACGGATATTCTCGAAAGTTATAAGCTCTCTCAATAGGGTGTAATTATGCTCATAGACAATATACCCATTGTTCCATATAATCATTTATCTTGCTATATAGGTGATCCCCATTCAATAATAGCCGCAATCCACAAGCAAGCCGAAGGAGAGAAAAATGTCTATCAAGAAAGGTT
>CAYLOO010000119.1:0-7237 GCA_964385355.1 uncultured Anaerolineaceae bacterium | reverse complement strand
AGCGGATGAGCGCCGAAGGCACACTTCAGGACTCCCCTGTTGCGGTGTTCTCCGGCGTAGTGAGCTCCATCCAGGCGGCATACAGCACCGTCAGTGACGAGTACATCGTCACCTGGGATTTGCAAGCTTATGATCCATATGGATATGAGATCTACGCTCAGCGCCTCGAACCAAACGACCTATCGCCTCGGGGAGGGTACATACATCTCACTAATTTAGCTCATGGCTGGCAGGCGAATACGCGAATTGCATACGCTGAAACTACGGATCAATATATTGTCACTTTTGATGATACTTATCCTGAAATTCCTGGGCCATATATTCCTGATCTTCGCGGGCGGTCAATCAAGGCCGGCACTGGAACTCTTATTGGGTGGGTAACGATACTAGAATCGGAGGATCCAGTCGGACAAGGCGATGTGGAATACATCCCCACCTCAGATCAATTCCTCGTAATCGGCTTACCCTCGACCAACCACCTCACAATTCGTTACCTGACGTCAGCAGGTGAAATTGATTCACCACCTGGACTTATTACTGAGCTATTTGGCATATCACCGCGCCTGGCAGCACGGACCAGTGAAGATGGCGAGTTCTACAAATGGCTGGTCACCTGGAATACGGATGGCGATATCTACGCGCAGATTCCCATCAAATATGTTGTTTCTGAAGATGCGTGTCTTGTCTCGATTGATGAGTGTATGACAGAGACTATGACACAGAACTATGAAGAAGGTCCAATAAACACTCGAACCGGCGCATACGACTTTAGTGTTGAGGACATCTCGATACAGACCTCTGCAGGTCCCCTCACATTCCGCCGTACTTACGCTTCTTTTGGGACGGACCTCTATACCGATAAATTGGGACATGGCTGGACACACAACCAGGCTTCGCGCCTCTACTTCCCAGATGATCCCGAGGGGAAAGAGGGCGTCATTCTTTTCAAAGCAGGCAGCTCTAACCGCTATGAATTTATCGACAACGGAGATGGAACGTATACAACCGCGCCCGGTGTCTGTGGTGAGCTGACCCTGGACGATGGCCCACCCATCCGCTACACCATGACGGACAACGCGCAGAACACATATGTCTTTGACGAGAACGGCGTCCTTCTCAGCCGATCGGATTCAGAGGGCCACACGTGGACCTATTCGTATTGGCCGGAGGGGTGGTTGGAGCAGATCACCGATGACACAGGTTTACGCTACCTGTTCTTCGAATACGACGCGCAGGGCAGGCTCGAATACATCGAAGACCACACATTCCGCACGGTGGGCTTTACCTACGACCCCAACGGGGATCTGGTCTAATCGATGGATCTTTTGGGGGAGCTCTGGTCCTACACCTACGATGTGGATCACAATCTGACGGAGGTTATCGATCCACGCGGGATCACGGTAGAGCGGACCGAGTTTGACACTGAGGGACGCGCCGTCCGCCAGTATAACGGTGAAGATGAGCTGTTGGTTGAGATCACCTACAACCCTGATGGCACGAGCACGATCACGGACGGGCTGGGGAACGTAAGTACGGACATTTACGATTACAGGAAAACTTTCACGGATGCTGCGGATGCCTTGGGCGGAACGACAAGCAAGGAATATGACGTCAACTTCCGCCCCAAGACGCTCACTGACGAAGCCGGAGCGACAACAGAACTGACCTGGAGCGACGAGGGGACCAACCTCACGCAGGTCGTCGATGCCGATGGCAACCTGACCGACCTGACGTATGACGAAATCAACAACCTCACAGATGTGGTGGACCCCCGCGGTTATCTCACGACCTATACGTACGATGGTACGCTGCTCACGAGCGCGACTGATGCCCTGAACAATACGACGACCTATACCTACACCCCAGAGGGATATCTGGAGTCGGTGACGGATGCACGTGGCCATACGACGAGCTACACGTACGACTCTTGCGGGCAGCGCACGTCGATGACCGACGCACTGGACAACCCCTGGACATACACCTACGACGACCTCGGCCGGCTTATCGACGCGACTGACCCGTTGGAGCGGGTGACGCACAACGAATACGACGACCTCGGCCGGCTGATCAAGGTCACGCGCAACTACGATCCTGAAATCGAGCAGAATGAAGATGAAGAATTCAACATTGTCACGGAGTACGTGTACGATGAAGTGGGCAACCAGATCGAGGTGATCGACACCTACGGCAATAGCACTCAGTACATCTACGACGATGACAATCGTCTGATCCAGACTATTGATCCCCTGGGCAACACGACGACGAACACCTACGATCTTGCGGGGAACCTGGCCTCGACGACGGATGCGCTCGGCCGAACGACGACCTACGTCTACGACGAGTTGAACCGGCTGGTGGAGACGATCGATCCCCTTGAGAACAGCATGACGACCGCCTACAATCCCGACGGCACCGTGGCCAGCATGACGGATGCGCTGGGACGGACGACGAGCTACACCTACGACGATCTCAAGCGTGTGGTCGCCACGACCGATCCTCTCGGGAATTCCACCTCAACAGTCTATGATGAAGCCGGAAACGTCGTTTCTACTACCGACGCGGAAGGACACACGACGGCATTTGAGTATGACGCTTTAGGCCGGCTGATCCTGCAGACCGACCCACTTAGTGGGGAGACGGAGCACTTCTACGACGCGGTGGGAAACCGCGTACAGACGATCGACCCGAACGACCACGCCACGACGTACGCCTACGACGAGCTAAACCGGTTGGAATTGGTCACTGACGCTCTGGGGAATACGACAGCGTACGCCTATGACGAGGTGGGTAACCGCGCTTCCGTCACGGATGCCAACGACAACGCCACGTACTACTTCTATGATGGCCTCGACCGTCTTACGAGCGAGCGAGATCCGTTAAACCATTGGAGTGACACCTACTACGATGCCCTGGGGAATGTCATCGAGCGCCAGGATCCCAACGGAAATCTGACAACCTACGAATACGATGAACTAAACCGGCTCGTGCGGCAGGTAGATGAGCTGAGTGGCGAGACCGCCTACACCTACGACGACGTGGGCAACCAGACGAGCGTGACGGATGCTGAGGGCCGCACGACGACGACCGTCTATGATGCGCTGAATCGTCCCGAGATGGTTACGGATGCGCTGGGACATTCGACGACGACGGCATACAACGCGGTAGGAAACGCAGCTTCCATCACGGATGCCCTCGGGAATACGACGACCTTTGCCTACGACGATCTTAACCGGCAGATCGGCGTCACGGATCCGTTGGGGAACACGACCTCGACTGCCCATGACAATGTGGGCAACCGCATCGCGATGACGGACGCCAATGGGATCGAGACCCGCTATGAATACGACGACCTGAACCGACTCGCGGCGGTGGTGGAGAATTATGTTTCCGGTACGGGTTCGGACAATGAAACGAACGTGCGCACGGAGTACATCTACGACGCGGTCGGCAACCGGCTCACGATCTTGGACGGCAACAGCCACGTGACGACCTTCACCTACGACGCCGTGAACCGCCTCGGGCGGGAGACCGACGCTTTGAACCACGAGTGGGTCTATGCCTACGACGGGGTGGGAAACCGCACCTCGCTCACGGACGCCCTTGGGAACACGACGATTTACATCTACGACGACGCCAACCGCCTGACAGGGATCATCTATCCCCCGCCGGATTCAGCCGTCTCCTTCTCCTACGACTGGGCGGGAAACCGCATAGCGATGAGCGACGGTGTGGGCACGACGACGTGGACCTACGACGAACTCAACCGCGTGACGGCGGTCAACGATCCCTTCGGGGATACGGTGGGCTATGGCTATGATGGAGTTGGAAATCGAACAGAGCTCTTCTATCCTGACGGGAAGACCGTCGAATATACCTATGACGCTGCCGACCGCATGACGGAGGTGCTCGATTGGGACAGCCAGACGACATCCTATGCCTATAGCGCCGTGAACCGGCTGCTCACGACATCGCTTCCCAACGGGGTTACATCGACATCTACCTACGACGACGCAGGACGTGTGTTGAACATCACCCACGCAACCGTGACGGACACCCTGTCCTCCTTCTCTTATACGTACGACCCGGTCGGAAATCGAACGCAAGCGGTTGAGTACTACAAGACACCTGGAGGAGGGCCCACGGTCACGGTTTCTGTGGCCGATGAATACGGTTACCCGATGCCCGACTTACCTGTGTATGTCTTCGACGGTGCAACTTACACAGGCTACCATGAGACTACGGACTCGAATGGAGGGGCTTCGATCACACTGCCGGAAGGCGAGTATCGCTTCCGCGTCGATGTGGATGGCACCCAGTACTGGAGCGGCGAAACCAATCACTGCGCCATCCCTGGATGCAATAACGTGCTCATGACCATCCCGGACGAGGTAACCATCCTCGTGCAGGATACAGACTGGAATCAGCTCGCCGATGTGCCCGTATATGCATTCGACGAAAGCACATATACAGGTTTCAACGGCTCAACAGATGAATATGGATATCTCGCCCTTCAGCTGCCCGAGGGCGACTACCGCTTCCGCGCAGATTACAACGACACCCAGTTCTGGAGCGGCGATGTCAACCACTGTACAGTGCCGGGCTGCAATTTCCTTATCCTGAAGGTGACGGTCCCCGTGACGGTGAACGTGGAAGACAGCATGGGCATGCCGCAGGAGGGGATTCCGGTCTACGTCTTCGACGGCTCCTCCTACACGGGTTACAACGGCACGAGCGATGAGAGTGGAGAGGTGTCGTTCACGCTGCCAGTGGGGGACTATCGCTTCCGCGCCGATTCGGGAGGAACGCAGTTCTGGAGTGGCGACGTCAACCACTGCACGATCCCTGGCTGCCTGGATGCGACGGTTGTTGTGACAGTACCGCTGACCGTGACGGTGGAGGACACGAACGGACAACCGAAGGAGGGCGTGCCTGTTTACGCCTTTGACGGCTCGACTTACACCGGATTCAACGGCACGAGCGATGCCAGCGGTGAAGTGACGCTCACCCTGCCGGAAGGGTCCTACCGCTTCCGCGCCGACTACAACGAGACTCAATTCTGGAGCGGGGAGGCGAATCACTGCGCCGTGCCGGGATGCTCCGGCGCTACGGTCGTGGTAACGCTCCCGGTGACGGTGACTGTGGAAGATACGAACGGTGTACCGAAAGAGGGCATCCCGGTCTACGTCTTCGATGGGACGACCTATACCAACTTTAACGGGACCACGGATATCAATGGAGAGGTGGCGTTCACCCTGCTGCAGGGCAGCTACCGATTCCGTGCCGATTATGATGGCGTGCAGTTCTGGTCCGATGATGTAAACCACTGTGATATTCCTGGATGTGAAGGTGCTACTGTGGTGGTGACGGTACCTGTGGTGGTATCCGTAGAGGACACGGACGGTCTTCCCAAGGAAGGCTTGCCGGTGTATGCCTTTGATGGATCCACCTATACTGGTTTCAACGACTCGACGGATGTGAACGGTGAGGTGCAGTTCACATTGCAGCAAGGGGATTACAGGTTCCGCTCGGATCTGAACGACACCCAATTCTGGAGTGGTGATGTCAATCACTGCGCGATCCCCGGCTGCGAGAGTGCGGCTGTTGTCGTTACGATTCCGGTGACCGTAACGGTGGAGGACGGCGGTGGCGCGCCGCTCGATGCTGTGCCGGTCTACGCCTTCGAAGGAAGCACCTATACGGGCTACAACGGCACGACGAACGTCGATGGGCAGGTGGATTTCACACTGCCGCAGGGAAGCTATCGCTTCCGCGCCGATCACGGCGGAGAGCAGTATTGGAGTGGGGAGGTCAATCATTGCACCATCCCCGGCTGCGAGACGGTGACGATCGTAGCTGGCGTTGCTGCAACAGCTACACCAACGCCGACGGATACGCCCGAACCAACGAACACACCCGAACCCACACCTACCGATAGTGCTTCTCTGGGCGGTATTGGTGTGCTGGCGATGGTACGACCGGTTCCGATTGAAATCCCGCTTCTCGACCCGGACGCGGTGACTGTGGTGGTGGAAGACACAAACGGAGATCCGAAAGAAGGGCTGCCCGTCTACGTCTTCAACGGAACAGCATACACAGGTTACAACGATATCACCAATGCGAGCGGTGAGGTGGTCTTCGATTTGCCCGAGGGCTCCTACCGCTTCCGCTCTGACATGAACGGCACGCAGTTCTGGAGCGGTGAGACGAATCACTGCGATATCCCAGGATGCTCTAATGCTACGGTGGTGGTGACGATCCCCGTGACTGTGACTCTGGAGGATACCGACGGCACAGCAAAGGATGGTTTACCTGTTTATGCTTTCGATGGGACAACGTACACTGGATACAACGGAACAACGGATGTAAATGGTGAAGTCATGCTGACTCTTCCGCAGGGCAACTACCGCTTCCGCTCAGATCTGAATGGAACTCACTTCTGGAGTGGTGAGATCAATCAATGCACGATTCCAGGATGCGAGAGCGCGACCATCGTCGTTACCCTGCCTGTTACCGTGACCGTTACGAATACGGATGCTGTCCCGCAGGAAGGGCTGCCCGTCTATGTATTCGATGAAGCGACCTGCACCGGCTTCAACGGAACGACGGATCTGAACGGAGAAGTCTCGCTCACCCTTCCACAGGGTGATTACCACTTCCGCTCCGACCTGAATGGGACGCAGTTCTGGAGCGACGAAACCAACCACTGCACGATCCCTGACTGTCTGAACGCGTCGATCACGGTCACGATCCCTATGACCGTCACGGTGCAGAGTCAGACGGGTTCGCCATACCCCGACCTGCCAGTTTACGCATTCGATGGTGAAACTTACACAGGTTTCAACGGAACGAGCGATGCAGACGGGCAGGTGATCTTCACACTGCCGGTTGGAGATTACCGCTTCCGTTCAGATTACGACGGCGTCCAGTTCTGGAGTGGCGAGGTCAATCACTGCACGATCCCCGGCTGCCTTGAAGCGTTGGTGGAGATCCCCGGTGGAGTGGGGGAAGTATCCGTCACGATTGACTACACCTACGACCCCCTCTACCGCCTGACGGCTGCTGATTATGACGCCGGTGAGTTCTTCCACTATACCTACGATGCTGTGGGTAATCGCATGACACAGGAGACTCACGAGGAAACTAATACCTACGTCTACGATGTCGCCAACCGGCTCATTGAGGTGGATGGAGTGACGTTTGTCTGGGACAACAACGGGAACCTGATCCAGGATGATAC
>CAYLOO010000118.1:0-7308 GCA_964385355.1 uncultured Anaerolineaceae bacterium | reverse complement strand
GACAGCCTGGACAATCAGCCCTCTATTTCATGCGGGTTTGTAGAAACTATGCAACAATCTGTTTGCCATGGACGCTATGGAAGACCGTATAGAATCACTTACCCAGAAGAGGTCGCAGGTTCCCCAAGAGAGCATTGGGACAGGCGGGTCCTGTTCCGCCCACTCTTTGAGGGGCAGCCCTCACGGTGTAACCTGAAGGTCCTTGGTTCCCACGGTTCGCTCTGGCGAATCCAAGCCCCGCTACCTAAGCACTAAACTGGATTGTCAAGCTCCCTGATCCGGCTTGTCCGAGACTCGAAGTACCCACCTCGAATCCTGCGGTGGGTACTTTTCTAAGTTGAAAATACTCTTTCTATGAAGTGAGACTCGGTCTTTTGTTACCAAACCTCCTTAACCCGCTGATGGGCAATCTGTCTACTGGGGAGTAGGAGTCATATTTTAATAGCACTTGGGCGTTAGTTAAGCTCAAGTAGCGCCTAGTGACTTCCAGGGATTAGTGCCCCAGGATCCTCTGCAACGTCATCACGTCACCACCATTCATAAGATACTTTACCCCGAAAGTATGCCTGAAAAGGTGTGCATGGAGTCGATCAAAGCCGCTCGATTTCTTCAGTCTTTGCAAAACGGATGAGAGTTATCCCCTGGTCATCGGCATTCCGTCCATAGATCAAAAGAGCTGATTGTACTCGGGAATCATGGGGGAGGGTCGATGCAGGTGTATGTATTGGAGAAATGCTTTCCCTGTACGGCTGCCGAAGGGGACGATACGCTCTTTGTTGCCCTTACCAATGATGCGAACTTGGCGAGACTCGAGGTTTAGGTCGGGTAACTTTGCACCAACAATTTCGCCTATCCTTGGACCAGAGTCCAACAAGAATAGGATAACCGCATACAGCCGAGACCCAATTGGGGTAGTGGGGTTGATCGACGCGATGATCTTCTCGATCTCCTCGTTCGAGAGAACCTTTACCAATCGTTTCGGCTCTCTTGGAACCACGAGATCCGAGAAAGGGTTGTTGAATCCTTCTTGATTGAGCCAGGTGCCAAAACCTTTTAGGATACGGATTTCTTTGCGGATGGTGAATGGTGATAGCTTTCCAGGGACAGGATCGCGGTTGGGATGCGTGCTCCACCTGACCTTGCGGTTGTGAAGTTGGTTGACAAAACCCTCGACTATCCTTTTATTAACATGGTCCAGGGAAGCATGGTTCTCCTCATCATTTCCATCAGGTGATAAGAAGTGAGAGAAACGTTCTAGGGCTCGCTTGTTGGTGAGGATGGAGTCATCTGTGCAGCCCCGCCGACGCATGTCGCCCAGGTAATAATCTATCAAAGTCTGAAATTTAGTCTGACCCATTGTTCCCTTGGGATGTGGTTTCATAATCATTGTATATACTCCATATCCAGTGTCCATTGTCTGACGTTGTTTGGTGTTGCCTGGTATTGATTCCTATATTCTGTGTCTGCACGAGACCCTTTGCCGTCTTTGAATCACATGACCCTTTGTCGGAATCAAAAAAAGCGGATAAGGGGCATCCTCCTTTCCGGAGACCCTTCACCGCTTTGTATCGTGGAACCTTATTCAGGAGGCGACGGCGGGATTCGAACCCGCGCATAAGGGTTTTGCAGACCCCTGCCTTACCACTTGGCTACGTCGCCATGGAATAAATCTGAGATTCTGAGAGCGGGCGATGGGATTCGAACCCACGACCTTCTGCTTGGCAAGCAGACGTTCTACCACTGAACTACACCCGCAGGAAGCGGACGAAGGATACCGTGAAGGGTAACGAAAGTCAAGATTCGCTAGCTACCTGCGTAAATGTTAAGCGGCTCTATCCGCATAATTGCCAGTGAGGGCGATCGCGTAGTAGACTGTTCTAATGTTGGCGGACAAAGGTTTTGAGATTGCGGTTTTCGTCCACGTCCATTATTCAATCGGTTGAAACTCAAGCGATGACGGATGGAATAAGAAGAAACTCGCTCTTCGGGAGCAGATAGTGATGGCGAATGAGGGACAGGATCTTCCCATTAATAAAATCCTGCATGGTGATTGTATTGAGATGCTCCAGGACCTGCCCGAAGGCAGTGTCGACCTGATCTTCGCGGACCCACCGTACAATCTGCAGCTCTCAGGTGAACTATGGCGGCCGAATATGACCCGCGTAGATGCCGTCGACGATGATTGGGACAAATTTCCGAGCTTCGCGGCCTACGATCAATTCACCCGAGCCTGGCTCTCTGCATGCAGACGTGCACTTAAACCAGATGGTTCGATCTGGGTAATGGGTTCCTACCACAACGTATTTCGTTTAGGCGCCATGCTTCAGGACCTCGATTTCTGGATATTGAATGATGTCGTCTGGATCAAGACGAATCCGATGCCGAACTTCCGCGGTGTGCGCTTCACCAATGCCCATGAAACGTTGATTTGGGCTGCTCGATCGAAGGATGCAAAATACACCTTCAATCACCACGCTATGAAAGCACTAAACAATGATAAGCAGATGCGCAGCGATTGGACGCTCCCAATCTGCACAGGTGAGGAGCGAATTAGGAATGATGGACGCAAGGCGCATCCAACGCAAAAACCCGAAGGGCTTCTGTACCGGATCATTCTGGCATCATCGAACCCCGGCGATCTCGTCCTCGATCCGTTCTTCGGAACGGGAACAACTGGAGCGGTGGCGAAACGGCTGCACCGAAACTGGATGGGCATTGAACGCGATGATGGTTATGTGGAAATCGCATCCAGACGCATCGAAGCCATCCGCGTAGATGCTTACGAGGAAGCCGTGTTCAATGTGAGCGACCGCAAGCGGAAAGCGCCGCGAGTTGCCTTCTCCCGCTTGCTTGAATTCGGTTTGATACAGCCAGGACAGCAGCTTTTCTTCCGCAAGGATCGGACGTGCGTGGCGAAGGTGAAGCCTGATGGGAACCTTCTGATCGGCGGGTTTGAAGGTTCGATTCACCAATCCGCACGGCAGCTCAGTGATGGTGGTCCATGTAATGGCTGGGATCATTGGTACTATGAAGATAAGGAGGGCCAGCTTCAACCAGTAGATGTCTTAAGGGAGCAATTGCGTGCTGTACTTGGGAAGCAGGAGTGAAGCAACCCAGTTGAGGGTGTCGAAATCGCCGATTTTCTCTTGGTCACCTCGGTGAGGCATGCGATGAGCCCAACCGCAGTCAGGTCCCCGTCGAGTTCAGTTGGCTTTGATAATTAAAGCAAGCCAGATCGGCTTACAGAATCCTTACGAACTGTCATGCTGGATGGCTGAACATCTATAATCAGGATTGAGGGTGTGAAGGTATATATGGAGACCGCTCAAAGAGGTGGTCTCCATATTTTCTATCCGCACTCTATTTCACATGCTCTCAGAATGTCCCACAAACTGGTCTTCCAGCAAATGTTCTTTTAATGGTAATAGTAGCTGAAAGATGAGCGGAGGAGGGGGACAGATAACCCCCGACCCATGCGAGTCGGGGGCTTTTTTCCAAATACGGTGATGTTAGTGCGCAATTACTCCTGGGTAGCATGGCGTACCCAGACCACAGTGTTCATTGAAAACACCAACTATTTCTGTCAATCCCGCATAGGTTGTACTTGCTGCACTCCCACCTGGCGTGATGAGACTTATGCCAATGTCAGAGATTTTGAAAGCTTGAGCTATTGTACATGAGCCGTCGTCGTCACCATTCCACTCGAAGTTTTTAGTTTCAAGTATGTAATAGCCATCGATTGGCTCATCTACTTTCACTATGTCCACTTCACTTGTGGTGGTGGACCAAGACTCCCAACCATTACTCTCATGGTTCCATTTCTCACCAACAATGAAGAGTGCCGCTTTGAACATGCCATTGGCTTCTGCTGCTGTGGCAATGCCATACTTTGCACTCATGGTCCCATCATCGAATGAGAATATGTCCAACTTATCGTCGTAAGACCATTGGTAATCCCATTGATTATCATCGTGACGTAACTTCTCGGCATTTTCGGGAGCGGGTGCCATGATGGTGAGTGAAACGAGGATGATTCCAATTGCGATTAGTGCTCTCTTCATTTCTGCCTCCTCACCCCTTCAGGAGGAGGAACGCCAACTACATCTTACAATGAAAAAGCCCCCAACCAGAGGGGGACTGGCTGAGGGCTTAAATTGAAGGCGTCTGAAGTATAAATTACTGTCGACGCCTGAAATCATTCTACCTCAGAAATCGGTCAATCGGTCCATACTCTTTGTGAGCTTCACCCAAATCATTTTCAACCATTTGTACATAACGCCTCGTCATTTCAAGGCTCGAATGTCCCAATAAACTCTGTAAGTGAAGCACATTCATTCCTGCTTTCAAACTAAGGGTAGCAAAAGTCCTTCTTAAATCGTGTGCTGAGAATGGGATTTCAGATTTCTCACTAATCCTCCTGATTACTTGTCGAAATCCCGAAGGTCTTAACCTCGTTCCTGTTTGAGTCTGAAAAACAGGGTCATTATCCTCATGAGAAATTGACCTTCGATAACGAAGTAATGCACGCCTGGTTTTCACTCCAATAAATACAGAACGTGCCTTCTTGCTTTTACTTCTACGGATGTTTACAACTCCTGATGTTATATCGATATCAATCCAATTAAGACTGCGCGCCTCAGACCTTCTCATGCCGGAATCAACAAGAAATAGTATCAAGGCTTTCTCTAGGCTTCTTACAGACCTTGAGAATCTGGCTTAATTCGTCAGGCGAAAGCACTCTCATCCTCTTCTGTTCAACGCGAGGCATTTTTATAGTGATAGGTGCTTGTGTGTGATATACCCTTCTTCCTTTAAGAAGCGTAGAAAGGCTCTGGTCCCCCTTGCGTGGGCATGTACCGTGGAATTGGAGACTCCACGACTATTTACCTCTGAAAGATAAGTCCTGACAGTGTTGGATTTTATTCGTTCAGGCTCGAACATATCGTGGGAGATTAGAAAATCTACAAACTCTCCCGCAGTATAGTTATAGAATTCAATGGTTGACGGGGAGAGTAGAGCCGCTTGCCTGCTCAGGATAAAGTCATCGTAGGCTTCACGAATCAAGTGGTTTAATTTGGGAATTAAATGTAATGAGCACACAGCAAAACTCCTTTTTTGAGTGCTGTATGCCCAATTATTGCGTTGAGGTGCCGAGGACCAGAATCGAACTGGTGACACCTTGATTTTCAGTCAAGTGCTCTACCAACTGAGCTACCTCGGCACGGTCAGGGATTGTACTTCCGCCGATGGGGCGTGTCAAGCGAACGTCCTCATTTGTCCTCTGAAAATGACCTCAAGCCTTCCAAATCCGAGCTTATTCGGTGCGGCGTTGATGAGCAGCTAGAGTTTGATCACCTCCAAACCTCGTATCTCGAGCCACTGCTCCTCGGCGAGAGGAAGGACGCCAAAACGAAACCCGCCCTTGGGGGAAGCGATCGCATATTGGTTGTCGATCCAGGTCACAAAGCCCAATGGGGCAGGGGGCGACACGGTAGTTTGCAGAATCGCTTGACCATCTACAGAGAACCGCGCCTCATCTTCAAACCAATCAAATTCGTAGAGATGCCATTCATCAAGAGGTCTTAAAATGAGACTCTCCTCGGCTTGGGCAAATTGTAGGGCGGTGCTCATGACTGGCCGCTTTAATCCCGGAATTTGCGCCATGGCAATCGCACCTAGTGCGAGCGGGGCTAAGGTAAGCGATGGTATTTGGGGGGTGCGTAAGACGGCTGCTTTCCATCCAGAACCGGGCACGCCGGGAGCCAATGCGAGGTCGTGAGGGGGTGACCCGTAGAAAAACCAGATGGCTTGCGGAGAAGATGGCAGCCGCCGCGCCGCGCCTCCCTGACCGAGCGACAAACTGAAGGGGTCATTCCAGAATCCGAAACCAAGCGTTCCTTGAGGGTGGGGCATTGAGGCGCGCGCCTCGAGCCGCATTCTGATCGGCGGGTTCCAGGGGAAGCTGCGGCGAGAAAGATGGCGGTAATCATCAATCTGCGCGTCCAAGTAACCTTTGCTGCTGGGCGGCAGCGTGAAGCGCAAATGATCCGCGTCCAACATGCGGACTCGACCGCCGCCAACCTCAAGTGGTTCCCAACAGGGTGTATCTTTCATCACAGTTGATTATAGATTTTGGTTTGCGCTCAGGCAATCGTGTATAATCCCTCAATTATTGCTGGAGAGGTGGAATGGAGATTACCTGGTATGGATTATCGTGTTTCCGGATCACGGAACGCGGCAAGATCAGCATCGTAACAGACCCGTACGATCCTGCAATCGGGCTTCCTAAGCGAAACCTTAAGGCAGACGTCGTAACGATCAGCCACGACGCGCCTGGATACAATTTCGTCAAGGATGTAAAAGTGGGACGAAGGGTGATTGAGGGTCCTGGTGAATTTGAGATTGGCGGAGTATTCATCACGGGTGTTCGCAGGGTTTCGAAAAAGGAGGAGAAAAACGGCGAAGTGCAGAAGACGCTCTATGTCTTCAACTTCGATGGTCTCACCATTGCCCATCTTGGAAGTATGGCAACAGTCCCATCTCAGGCACAGATCGAAGAGCTTGGCGCCGTTAATATTGCCCTGGTTCCCGTGGGTGGAGGCGGGGCGCTCAATCCATCAATGGCGGCTGAGGTGATTAGTTTGATCGAGCCCTCCATTGTGGTTCCAATGCATTATAAGACCGAGGATGACGGTCCAGAGCTCAGTACGGTTGCGGGATTCCTGAAAGAAATGGGGATCAGCGATCAAGGCTCCCTTCCTTCTTTGAGTGTCGCCAAGGGTTCTTTGACGGAAGAGACTCAGGTAGTCGTGCTTGCGCCGCCGAGTTAACAATCGTTGTTGAGTAAACTGTTCTGAGGATTCCTTTCGAAGGACTGAGGGTAGGTCGATGGCTTTGAAGTTATTAATGACATGGGACATGATCCCCGGCCGAGAGGAGGAATATTTTGAATTTCTGGTTCGCGAATTTGTCCCTGGTCTGCAGCGACTCGGCGTCGAACCAACCGAAGCCTGGTATACAACCTACGGCGAGGGGCCTCAGATGTTGGCGGGTTTTGTCGCAGAGAACCATGAAGTCATGCAGCAAGCACTGGCAACAGGGGACTGGGCCGAGTTGCGAAATAAGTTGTTTGAATATGTGACCAACTTTAGCTCGAAGGTCGTAAAAGTGACGGGGGGATTCCAGCTTTAGCCAATTCATCAGGATGATCTTTAAAGAGAAAGAGCTATGGGATGTAGCCATGGCTCTTGTGTTTAAATGGGGTTGTCAATCGTCGCTTTTGGCGTTCTCTTTCTCGTTCTTCTTATC
>CAYLOO010000117.1:0-7717 GCA_964385355.1 uncultured Anaerolineaceae bacterium | reverse complement strand
GTATGTCCCAAGTAGATCTTACACTGATTAGGAGCAAAGCTAAAACTGAGCTAATTAGGTGTTGTCAACAATCCACAAAGGGTTCAATTCTGGCAAGATAGCTACTTCATCATGAGTACAATTTCAGCCAAGGCCGTGCTGATTCTGAGTGTTCACCCACAATAAAACGAGCCGGTGTGCAAACTGGCTCGTTTACTGACGATATCTTGATGGGTAGTTGTCAAATCCGGTTATGGGGCAACGTTTCTGGAGAGAATCCGCTCTTCAAATTCGCTCGAACCAGGCGGAAGATCATCACCAGCGTCTCAAGAGACGTGATGATCAGCGCCACACCAAACCCCAATCGGAACGCCTCCATGCCGATGACTTGCCAACCGCCGTTGATCGTATCGGGGAGCTGTTCGAGTGTGGCGAAAAAACCGCTCGATCCGTGGTCCGCCAACCAGACAGTATGTCCCTGAACCAGCAGGAAAAGTATGGTAACGCTCAGTAAATTCGCGGCGACTTTTGCGATCCGGGTGATTGTCCCCCAGCGCCCTTGCCAGAGCAGGTAGATATCCAACCCGATGCCAAACAATAGCGAAAAAGAGATCAGTCCAATGTACTGGGCGATCACTGGATTGGTAAAGAATTCGCTGCCGAGAGTCGTCACAAACCCAATGCTCTCTGGGAAGAAACCCAGGACGACCAGGATTATGATCCCCATGGTTATGCCGAAAACTCTCTCACCCCGTTTAACAGTTTCGGACTCGCTGATCTCGGGGAGGTTATTGGGATCCCAGGGTTCGGCTTCTGTTTCGGGATTGACTTCAAACCACTGCAGTATCACAAACACGATGACCAGCATTCCTACTGCAGCTGGAATGCTGTTCAGCAGACCCGCCAAGGCTTCCAGAGGGGCAATTGGTTCTTGGGCGATAAAGTACGCAACTCCTAAAGCCAACAACTGCGCTCCCAGTACCGCTGCAAAGACAATCCCGGCTACCAATCGAAACAACGCGTATAGGGGGGGGCCGATCAAGTATTGTCCTTCTGGATAGTAGGAGGCCGCCACCACTTTTGGGGGACCAAACTCTTTCAGCAACTCGACAATCTCAGGTTCGGTCGGCTCATGACCCGACCGATCTTCCAACGCGTCGATCAGCGAGGAACGCAGCTCGGCCTGGATATCAGACCGGTTCTTCCGCGGCAGGTGCCGCCCTACATCATGCACATATCGATCAATCAAACTCATTGTTTTCTCCTCTCGTGGATGTTCCATCCAGCAGAACATCTATTACAGTTGTCAGATCGCGCCACTCCGCCCTCAGCAATTCCAACAGATTTGAACCAGCTGGGCTGATTACGTAGTAGCGTCGTGGGCGCGAGCCTTCAACATTCCATTCACTCTGCAGTAGCCTCTGGGATTCAAGTCTCCTCAGCAGTGGATAGAGCGTTCCCTGCTCGATGTCCAGTCCGCGCTCAGCCAGGTTGTTAATCAACGCATACCCGTATTTCGCCTCCTTCAGCTGGCTGAGTGTGGCCAAGACCAGGATGCCTCGGCGGAGTTCCTGCGTAAGCTTTGCGTGTAGTTCATGTAGCTCTTTTTCCTTCATCATGCTTCACATTATACTATGTATAACATTGTATTGTCAAGTTAACAATATTGTCTGTTTCAAGTCTGTTCATTCTAATAAAAAAACGCCCTCTCGGGCGCTTCTGCTCCTACTAAATGTACTTATCGCTCTCCTATCCTGCTTCTATAAATTAGAGACTACTCGTTCCGGTCACAGTAAAGTTGTACCGCCTCGCGCACAAAGACTGCCCCACCCTCACGGATTCTCTCGTAATTAATGGCGAAGCGAGGATCCTGGACCCAGCCATCGGCTAATCCACGCAGGAAACTGATTTCACAGGTATAGAAGTATTGATTGAGATAGGCATGATATTCACCTATAGCAGCCTGGACATCCGGGTCATCAGGGGAAGCCTCGGGATTCTCGCTGACCATTCGAACGGCCAGCCGCCCACCTTCCGCCCTGATGGCTTCTTTCTTCTCTTCAGAATAGCTGGACCACTTGACCTGCGACTCGGCATACTTGGGGTCATCTCCCCACCGCTCGCGGGCTTCATCCTCATACTGGCTCTCATCAAAGCCCTCGAAGACATCTTGATCCGACATGGTTTCTTCTCCCTTTACCGATGCTACTGTTTTGTCGAGCGTATCGATCAGCTTCTCCAACCTGTTCACCTTGGTCTGTAGTGACGAACGGTGATTTTCCAACGCGCTCAGCAAGTTAAATTCCGGCCGGCCCATAATGCGCTGAACTTCTTTCAGAGGCATATCCAACTCGCGGAAATACAGGATCTGCTGCAAACGAAGCAGGCTATCCCGATCGTAATAACGGTAGCCGTTATCTCCGGTGGTTGCGGGATCCAACAACCCGATCTCATCGTAATAACGGATCGTTCGAGTTGTCACACCGGCCAAGTCAGCGATTTCTTTGATCGTATATGCCATAACTACACCCAATGGATTTGATCATACACCTTAACGTTACGTCAATGTCAAGCCCGATTCCCGACACGATGGTGAACTTAAAAAGCGTCCTCGCGGACACTCTCTTTCAGGGAGCAGGGGCAGGTTAACCAAACCGAGCACACCAGACCAAGAGAAACCGGAACCAGGGAGTTTTGACCGTCAATCTAGCCATCTTAGGTTGATGATAGTTTTGGCAGTTTAATCAAACCTGGCGAGATATCCTTTACTTTCTCACTAACATTCAATTTCTAATGCAAACACAATCCAGGGCACATGGTTTTGCGTTTCCGAGTTAATCTAGGCATCTATTCTATTCGTTGAAAGTGCATAAGAATTTTCTCTATGACAACTTCAATATATTTATCCGGCAGATCATGCCCCATGCCCTCAATCCACAATGCATCTGCATTGGGAATGATGTCTGCGCACATTCTCCCATGCTCTATCGGAATAAATGGGTCTGATTCACCATGAATGATCAAGGTTGGCTTTTCAAGGGTCCGTAATTTATCGTATCGTGAGCCCGATGCATATACAGCAGCATTATGTTGGGATGAGGATTGAGCGTTATAACCATCTCGCATTCTCAAGTTATACAGCACTTGCTCTGCTATCGTCTTTACATCAATTGCATAGGGGGAGTCGCCCATTAGTATCAATCGACTGGCGATGTGCATTTTGATCGTATTTCTCTCACTTTTTAGCACGCCGTATTTAATACTTTCCTTGATCAATTCTGTAGCGGTGTCGATGGAAATCGGTGGCAATCCGGGATCGACGATGTAACCCGAGGACATGATCGATATTAACGACAGCGCTCGATCAGGATGATCGAGTATAAGCTGCTGGGCTATCATTCCGCCCATGGAGACTCCTAGAATGTGTGCTTCTTCGATGCCCAGAGCATCCAGAACGGCGATGCCGTCATTTGCCATATCTTCGAGAGTGTAGGGATAATTGCTATCCCATTGCTCCATCCAATCAGACATTCCGGTACCACGATGATCGTAGCGAATTACCTGGTACCCTGCGTCGACCAGCCCATCAAGAAACATTGGGGGCCATGCTATCGCATCACTCGAAATTCCGGTTAAAAGTAATACCGCGCCTTTGGAGGCGACATCCGGCTCTATCGACTCATACCATATATTGACTTCGCCAGATTTTGCATAACCGCTCTCACCTCTGATCAACTCCGGAAGGGCTGAATCCAAAACTTGGCTAATTATTGCCTCGGTATTTTGGGGCAGAGCGGGACCAGATGATCCGATATATATGGCACCACCAACTATACTTAATAAGATTACCAGTCCAATTGCTAGTAATATCTTCTTAATCATCGTTGATGCCCTCGCATTGATTTTTATCTGTACTCTGCTGTTGGTTTCTTGAGCAGAAATGAATTTACACGCGCATACTCGCCGCCAATTGTCCGCTGGATCGATTTATACTCTATATAAATCTCTATTCGTTGATTTGGAATCAATTACGAAATGCAGCTCTGGAGATAGATTTGGGATCCCGGATCACCTTAGAAGTATAACCTTTCTCGCGGACGTTTTCTCTCCCGTTAACAGTCTGCTGATTCAAACCAAGGATCCTAAGGTTCTTCGTTTGAATCATCAATACCCACCCTGCTCATTCTCCCGACAGCGTTCGGGTAGTTAAGGAATCTTGTGTCTAGATGGGGCGATCTTCTCATAAGACACAGCTATTAGAAAACGAGAAAGGCTAACGACTAGCCTTTCTCGTCGGAAATCTTCAGGGGCAGAGCTTATGCCGATAAGTCTTACACGTTACTTGCTTTTCTTCTTAGTTTTTTTTATCAGCCTTTTCAACGTGCTCGGCATCTTGAGTTGAGTTGAAACTCAACTGCCAGCTATTACCGGCAGTGAATAGCTTGATGAACTTATACAATAACCAGACGATCACCCCAAAGAAGAGCACCCGCAGCACAAATGTGAAGGGTGAGACAAAAGATCGCGAAGGTATTGAATAGCCGAAAGGAATTGAACGGGGATCAAAACTGTGTTCAGAGAAAACGAAACGACCCTGGAAGTTTTCCTGGAAATCCCTTAGGTTTTCTCGCGGGATATTTCCCATGCGTCCCTCCAGGAAGGGCATGCGCTCAAAGTCGTGGAACATGAGACCTTCTCCCGTGCTTGTGGCCATGACGCCGCGACTGTAGCCAAAGCGATAGAGAGCGAATCCGCCGGCCACTAAAACTGCGACGACGACAAGTGTAATAAGCACAGTACCAATCCATTTACGTGATGTCATGGGTTCCAACCTCTTTTCTTGAATTTTCTTCCAGCAGTGTAACACAAGCAAAGCCAGGAAATTATGAAGAAAATATAGGATTCCTGTTAAGGGGATAACCAGCCCTTTGGCAGGTTTTTTTAAACGTAAGCGGTCAATTTCACCAACAAGGGTGTTCAAACCACAGCTTCCTCGATCAGTTCGCCATCATCATTCATCCCTGCCGGAAGACGAGGATGCCCCCATCCAACTCGCTTGCGATTTTGTTGATATGTCCCGCACTGAATAGTCGGAGAACAATCGCAACGTATTATGATCGGCTCCATGGCTCCGCATCCTGGGGGAATGTCTCATGAGAGCGGAGATCACACAAAAGTGGATCCATTGTAGATTGCCCTTTACGGTAAGGTGGGCTCAAGCTCCGCGTGCTGTGAGTTCCAGACAATTGCAAGGGGAATTTAAGGTATCGAATCGCCCTAGCGGTCGCTTCGATTTCAGATCGTTGAGGCGAGATTCCACAATCACCTGGACATCGGAGATGGAGGCTAGTTCTGTACGAAGTATCGCAGATGGAAGGCCATCAGGCTGCACCCCCCACTGTTTCCGGGGCCATATGAGACCGAATTCCTAAACGTTGGTTTGGACCGTCAGGCTGGTCTGACAAGGGTGGCCTTCCATGTGTGATTGCTTGAAACCCGGCTAGCTTATTCAATATCAAAGACCAGCAAATGGTAAGCTGTTTGCGATTCTGCCTATAGCACATGCCGGAAACAGGCAGCCTTGAGCAAAAAAAATATGCGGATAACGATGCAGATTGGACTCTAGTTTCGAGTAATCACAATAATGGTTTCATCAGCACAACCATGACTACACAACTCTGGAGCGTGGGATCGAGAATTAGCGTTTTACTGGTGGATTTTCTTACCACTGCAGGCAAGTTCAAAATCGCCTATTGAGCACAAAGGCATGATCACGCTACATTTGGACTGACCAATTGTAGAGCACCCTTTGTGCACTTTTTTCCCTTACTTTGATAGAACCCACCAAACACTTTCCAACATATCTACTCTGCTGAAATCTGACCGATGTACTTGGGAAATAGAGTGCAACCAGCGGAAAAGCCCTGGATTTACGTGCTTCAGGAGGATTGGAAATCGGATTGTCCTGTTTCTGCAGGGAGGTTTCAAAGTTGAGCGCTTTAGGGGGCCTTTTACAGCGAACGGACCAGCGGAATATTCTTCTTGTTAATCCTCTCGCAAATGAGATCCTAATTCAGAGTATTTCAATGATGCCGCGGCTGCCATCTACGCGCACGAGCTGACCGGTTTGTAGTTTTGAGATGGCATCGCGGACACCGACAATTGCAGGGATGCCATATTCCCGCGCGACCACCGCGCCGTGCGTCAGCGCACCGCCAACTTCCAGAATCAGTCCGCTGGCGTTGATAAAGAGCGGTGTCCAGCCTGGATCCGTGAATTCGGCTACCAAGATTTCACCCGGCGATAGCGTTTCGCGCTGCGGGTCGCGGATAACGTGCACCACGCCTTCTACCACGCCTGATGAGACCGGGTTGCCCAGTAACGCCCCCTGCGGCGCATCGTCCATTTGGTAGTGTACAGAGGGTGCCTCACCGTCACTGGTGACGATCAGCGGTGGGCTGAGTTTCTGATACCGTTCCAGGTCGGCGCGCCGCTGGGCGATAATCATGCCCCAATTGGCGCTGTCATCGTCCCAGATCGAGAACAGTTCACTCCACGTCAGGAACCACACCTCATCGGAATGTGCCAATTTCTTTGCCGCAACCAGTTGGACGGCTATGCCTTTCAGGATTTCCTTTACCACCGCTAGCATGCGAACAGCCAGTAACTTGTGATGCTCGCGCATCCCGCCGACTTCGGTCATCACATGATAAAGTCGTTTAAAGACACGGCTGCGCAACCGACCCAGCGGACCGCCCCCCGCTGAGTTGAGCAGCTTCCGCATGGCAGCCTCTCGACCCTCGACTAAAGCCTGCTGGTGAGTGCGATGACGCCCTTCTTCTCTCTGCAGAAATTCGACGATTACCCGTAGCACGGGCAGCGGGTCTTCGTACCAACGCGGCATGTAGATGTCAATCTCCGAGGAACCGCGCGCCCCATAATGGGCTAGAAAATCTTGCCAGGCTTTCATGAAGGGGGCACTGCCTTCTAATTTTGCGGCTTGCATGAGCCAGAGATGCGCGTCAGCTCCCAGATGCTCGAACGAATCCACCAGTTGCGGAGAGCGGCGTGCCAGGTCGGCTAGGTCACCGATAGCCAGATTCATCTCGTTCACCACGTTTCCGGGAATGCCTAACGTAAGTGCCTCGAGGTCATCCGGCGAAAAGCCAGTGCTGTGCCAGCCGCGATAACAGCCGGGTAGCAGCGATACCTGCTCCGGTTTCGGGTATCCATTTCAGGAAAAAAGGGAAGATTTCGGGCAAGGTATCCAGTACGGTCTGGAGTTGCTCCTGGCCCGGCGGCTGTGCCTCCAAGCGGCGAGTTACATCCGCGATGAAGTCATCCATTAACGTGTTGCTGCGCTCGGCAAAGCCGGTTAGATTACGCCTCCAGAGCGCGCTCAACACCCTGCGCAGGATCATAAAGAAGCCCTTGAAGAGTGAAATGGAGATGTGCAGGCCGTGCGGACGCTGGAATTCGGGTCGCTGGATGACTTGACGGACAGCTTCAGGGGCCAGCGCGTCGAGTTGCGAGAGCAAACCAAGCATAGCTCTACGCAGCAGCGGATGTCGCAGAGGCATGGTGATGTCAGCAAACATCCGTCCGCCGCATGTGCGTATGTAAATATTGTCGTAAACATTTTCGGTGTGACCGAAAGGCATCAGCACCTGAATACTTGACATGCTCAGTGGTGCCATGGCACGGGTCATGCTTTGTTGATGGCCCAGGCTAAAAAAGA
>CAYLOO010000116.1:0-7726 GCA_964385355.1 uncultured Anaerolineaceae bacterium | reverse complement strand
TGTTTGCGAGTACGGAGGGGATTCTCCTCGATCCCGTCTATACCGGGCGTGCTGCGGCCGGGATGATTGATCGGATCCGCAAGGGAGAATTTAATGCAGAAGAGCGGATCCTCTTCTGGCACACCGGCGGCACACCTGCACTCTTTGCATATGCGCAGGAATTAACAGGGTCAGAGTGAACCGTGCAGCGGCGATCGAGAAATCCCTATGATGGTGCTCTTGATAGTTCCACCTCTGGAAACAAACCCAAGACCCCTATGCACCGGAGGTCCGCTCCCTGATGTCATGCTGAGCGGAGCGAAGCATCTCGTTCTACGAACAGAAGTGTGCTCCTTGCCAGGAACGAGATTCTTCGTCGCTTCTTGTCCAGCATGCAGTAACAAGAATGACATCGGCCCGGAACCTGTCATTGCGAGCCGCAGGCGAAGCAATCTCCACCTTTCTCTCAAGGAGATTGCCATCCTACTCTTACGACTTATCCCGCCACCGGTCGGTGGATTTCCACAGTAGCGCCAGCCAGAGTCCCCCGCGCAGCGATCTCCAGGCACCCTTTACTGCATCCTCATCGATGGATTGCTGCCCAAAACGTTCCTTCGAGTATGCCTCAACAATCGTCCATGCCGCGTCCGCGGATTCCGGCAACGAGGATGAGAAGACAGCGACACGCTCCATCGCAGTCTGCGACCTGCCGGTGATCATTCCCAGACGCTTCAGCCACTCCGTCCAGTTCGCATAGACTCTGCCCGTTAATGTATCCCAGGAATAATCCGTCGGGATGAGCGCCTCCGGCGGGGTCATCCCTAATCGAGTCATCCCGCGCGAGAGCGAAGCTCGGGCGACAACCCATGCGGACGGGCTGAGTCGCAACCAAACCAGTGCAGCTATGAGAATGCCGCCTACCGCCAGCGCGATCTTGCGGAAGAGTGACCAGCCTCTCAGGCCAGCCGCAGCGCCACCGACATCCGTTTCCGGCTCGAGCAAGTCTTCAAACCTTTCCTCACGATCGAGGGGATCCTCATGATCCAGGTTGGATAGCGGTCCACCGCCGGCTTCGTCATCAAGTGCCTCCGGGCGGTTGAGGACAGGTTGAGAGACGGTGGGCTCAAACTCCACCCAGCCGATCCCGGTGAAGTACACTTCTGGCCAGGAATGAGAGTCCTCACTGTACACATGGTAGACAGCTAGGTCACGGTCGAACGTCCCGCGCGCATAACCTGCCGCTAAGCGTGCCGGGATTCCCAAAGAGCGCAGCAAGATAACTTCGGCGCTGGCATAGTAGTTACAGAAACCTATCTGGTAATCAAAAAGAAACCAATCGATCGCTTCTACATCTTCGGGAAGTTGTTCCGTTTCCCGATTGTATTCAATGTTGGATCGCAGCCAGCGAGTAATCGCGACCGCTTTATCATAGGAGTTATCCAGGTCCTGCGTGATTGTTTGTGCTAGCTCAGTGGTCCGTTCCGTGATCGTATCGGGCAATTGGAGATAACGTTCAACGACCCATTCAGGGTATTGCTCTCCGGCGAGGCGCAATTGATCAGCGGTTGGAATGGCAATAGATCCTCTTGAAAGGTAAGACTCTCCCACACGGATGAAGCGTTGCGATTTTGCTGTCAGGAGGTCGAATGTTCCTTCCTCGAGAGGGGTTGCGGTCCAACTCGACGTGCGCTCCACCCAAACTGGTTGACTTGGCAGGAATAGCAGTTGAATATCTCCACCCACCAGGATGAAACTGACCTCGACAACATCCCGGCCGGTGAGATCCCCGAGCGCCAGGTTTCCCTCGTTGGGATCAAAGGGAATAGAAACGCCTTCCGGTGCGGTCCAGTTTCTGTCCTGGTATTTCTCATAAACCCTCGTCCGCCAATAGAAGCGCCCGCCGCGAGAAGGGAACTCGATCGGATCGACATCCAGCACAAGGCGGTTCGCCGGCTGCGTCCCCTCCTTAAGCTCCAGCACCTCATCATATTCACTCATATAGACAGCCGCAGGGCCGCGCACAGTGCCGAAGGCGTCTCCGACACGATCTCTCGCACCGAGAAATGGGTTTGAGATCGTCTTCCATGCCTCTGCGAGCGTCTCACTTCGAGCGAAAGCCGGTGCGCCCCATGCGAGTCCAACTAGGAGAACGGTGGCCACCAATCCAGCGATGCTGACCCTATAGGCCGTATCGATGGGTACGCGTGCACGCACCGACTCCCAGGCTTTCTGCCGGTTAGATAGATCCACGCGTATCACCAGCAGCAGCAAGAGCAAGATGTAAATCGCCAGGAAGATGGCGATTTTAACCGCGCCCAGGTAAAAATAAGAAATGGTAAAAATCGTAATTCCGCCGGGAAGGATAGCGCCCCATATCCCACCCTTGCGCATCACAGACCAAGCACTATAAACGCTGATGGACCAAATGAGCAGCGCCATGATGAGTACGAACATCAATGGATCTTGGTTGGGTTCGCCGGCGATGAGCACAGATATGAAGACAGAAAAACGGCCGAGGATTGTAAGGATCTTTCGGCGTATGATCAGCGCCGGGTCGAGTTTAGTTCCAAGCTGCCAGCCAACAATAAAGAGACCATAGGCTGCAGCGAAGAGTCCAGCTACCAAAGAAGGGAACCTGCTCCTCGCGAGAGCCGTAGCGGCCCATACCCCGAGAAGTGCAACCAATGCTGTGATGGAGAGATGCTCATCCCATTTGGTCGCCGCTAAGGTCCACGCCCCCACAAGCGCGATTACATTTAGAAGCAAGAAAGAAACCCAGTCAAAGGGTGGGGGTTTTTGCGGGGATTTCATGATGTATGTCCAGCCATGTGGAGAACCCAGGACGAATAATCAGCTGGCTAATTGTACCGAATCTCGCGCTAATATCCTCATAATCGGGATAATATGTTCAATGCTGATAGAAATACCGCTATGTAAAGAGCGGGGTTCATCTGCGGTCGAGTATAAACATAGGATAGCTTGCTGGTGGCCTGCAACCTTGGTATCATCGCCACGCAATGGACCGGACCAACCCGTTGGACCCTTCTCGCCGCCGTCTTTACCTCATCCTGGCGAGCGTGATATTGGCAACTCTTCCCTGCTACTGCGCGGGGTGGATCGCGATCCGCCGGGCGCCGGGGAGAACGCTGGGGGAATCCACGCCGACGCCCATTCCCGCTTCGGCGACGCCCGTGCCGGCGGACACCCTCACCGCAGTGCCCAGCCCAACCCCTACGGTGACGCCGACGCCGACTGCCACCCCCACCGCGTTTATCCCACCCTCACGAACACCCACCGCTTCACCATGGCCAACACCAACAGCCTCGCCCACTGAAATACCTACGTCGACGGAAACGCCGACAGATACGCCTATGCCGACAGAGACTTCACCCCCCCCGGCCACGGACACGGCTGCTCCCACCACTGAGTCATAACCCTCCAAGCAGTTTATATATCTGGTAACTACTCAAACCCCTTGCGGCATTATCTGAGAACCTGAGCAGCGAAGAAACTCTTTCTATCCTTGTGTTTATATATAGGCGCAGCCGAGATCCTCCGCTCCCTTCGGGTTTTCAGAACGACATACTTGGGCAGTTAGTTTATTTGTCCGTGGAAAAAGCCGCCTTTGTGATCTCGGCGTCGGGGATTGGTGACAGGGCTATTGGATTCAACTCCCGGTCGATAGATCAGGCGGAGGCGTCTGGGTGAGGAGACTACCAGGGACTCCTCGGCGTTACATAAGGATAAGTTTGTGGAAAATCAAGAGAATCGGTGGGTTCAGACAGGATCATCCTAATCGTCCAAATATCGCCACCTCAAATGTGATGATTGCGCGAGAGAGAAGCATCTATCAAATCGAAGTTGGTTCTCGTCATATCAGAATTATCTTTGTGCCCCTTACTGGATCCTATCCAGATCCTCGAGGGTGATTTCATAGATCAAGTAGGAGTAGACAAGATGACCAATGGGCTCGAAATTGTCCCTCAACCATCGATATTGTTCGGGCCCTCCTCTCACTCCCACCAGACGGTTGACACTCACAATGAGAAGACCTTCAATGGGTTCGGCTGGCTCGATGATTGCGTTTGAATGCGTTTCCAGGTATTCCGTCAGGTATGCTTCGTTCTGCCCCCAATCGATATTTGAATCAGCCAGGTAACGGTAAGCCTTCGTCCGATCCCAAATGATTTCATTAACATAGGAAAGGTGATGGGGATAGTAAGAAAGTACCGATAGGAAAAGGTAAGTGCATCCTGTGACCACCAGCCACAATTTTGGCTGAAAGACTTTTTCCCATTCGCGGAAAAGGGATCCAATAAAGACAAGCATGAAAGGGAATATAACCAGATAATAACGCAATCCAATCTGTGCTCGGAAAAAGAAGTTGAAATAGACCGCAAAGAATAATACTGGTCCGACCAGGTACCACTCCTTGTTTAGGAAACCAGATTTCTCACGCCGAAGGATGTAATCAATAATCGCCACTAATATAAATAACTGCGTAGCAATGGGGACTTTAAGTAAAGAAGCGGTAAAAAAATATCCCAAGAAACCACCACTATTTCTCAAATCCCCTAATAGGTATATGCCCCCATACCCTACCCCAGTTCTTTCTCGAAATCGGATGAGATCCAACCCTTCGACATACGGCTGTGGAAATGGCACAGGTAAGCCAGAGAATCGCGAGAACCCGTCTTGTATATTAAGGAATAAATCTGAATGGAATTGGTAATCCCCTAATGGGAGAAAAGATTTATTAAACAGGAACCCAGCGTTTATAACGATCAGGCTTATGCCAATGTGAAGTATGAAATAACCGAAAAACAGACGGAGCCCTCTGCTTATTGCTCGACCATTACCTCTTCGAATAGCTCCAAACGCGCTTGGACCATACTGCACAAGTGCTACCAAGAGGAGAAGTGGGAATAGGAAGACGGAAGTATATTTCGCTAATTGAGCCAACCCCAGACAAAGCGAGCTGGTCAAGCCCCATTTTAGATTTGGTGTGTTAGTGAATCTCCAAAAGCAATAAACTGATAATGTAATCGCGAAAGCAGCGAAAATATCTGTTGTAATAAGATGGGAATGTGCGATGATATTCGGCTCGAGTGCAAAAAAAAGTAATGAAAATATACCTGCGAAACCTCCGAATAACTCATTGGACCATTTATAGATTAGGAGACCCAGTAATATCGAGATACCTATTGTCGAGATTCTTCCGATTCGCTCGAACTGCCAATGACCTTCCAAAAGTCCAGGGAAAAAGCTCTGGATCAATTTCACGGGAAGGACATTAAGGATCGAGAAGGGCATCTTGCTGTCATCGAACCTTGACGAATCCAAGTTGAGGATCTGTTCACCATATTTATAATGAGCCGGTTCATCATACGTAAGAGATTCCTGGACTGCCTCCGAAGTGGCCAATACCGAAAATAGGAGGAGTAAACTCAGGACTACCCATGCTTGCGAATATCTATTTCGCATCGTCCCTTCCAAGTCAACTAACCTATGTATGAGGATCCCAATGCTTACCCCGCGATCCTACGCATCTATTCATTTTCGTCAATGTCTTTCGCATTCAATCCCTCACGTCAACCTTGGTGTATTCCGGCTCAATCACCCGATCTAAACCGAGACTCGATATAAGGGTAAGATTTCGAACCGACTCCCCTCGATCCAGGCAATGTGCGCAGGTCCTGTAAAATCCCACGCTAAAACTCAGTAAGCGTAAAGATGGAGCTGGAAGAAATGTCTTATTGATATCAGTTGACCTATAATCATCTTCATTGGTTCGAAAACGATATGGGGTTGTCCTCTTCGATGAGAAAATCATCCACGCTACGGATTATCATCATACTTACCATAATAGCTGGCGCAATTTGGTTAAGTCATTTCTCACACAGTGCAAATTTCGGATTCTACGAGGACGATTACACAAGAATTCCCTCGGCTATGGAGATGACTGGGTCTGAGTTGGTGGAACAGGTGCAGTCTGCATTTATTGAATTCAGAGGTCACGCTCTACCACTCCATGTTTCTTCAATCTTATCCTTTTCGTTCATAGGAGCGAGGGTGGGAGATCTTGAAGGTATTTATTTCATTGGTTATCTCTTCCTCACACTGAATGCATGTTTATTCTATGCCTTGATTGCACGAATTTGGCAGCCAACACTTGCCGTATTAGCAGCATTGTCTTTCGGTCTTTACTCAGCAGACATCACTCAAGCGTACCTCACACATTCCTTAGGTCTTCAGCCATCTCTAACGCTGCTGCTCCTGGCGTTCCATAGTTATCTCTCAGGTCGTAAAATCCTTGCCTATCTGTTCGTGGTAGGAATCTTATTCAATTATGAGACTGTCTTTTTACTCTTCCTAGGAGCCCCGCTGCTTAAGAAAAAATGGAAAAATGGATTAGTAAAAGAGATACTTGTAAATACTGCCATTGTGGGAGCCATCCTGATTTTTGATGCCTTATTAAGAATTTCCTTAGGAGAAAATCGGGTGGTCAACCTGCAATTTCCCGACATTCTTGTTGTCCCTTTGACACACATGATCCAAGGACCTATTGTTAGTCTTGGCACATATATTTACCGACCCATTCAAGCAATGCAAAATCTTGATAAAGAAGTATTGCTTACAGTCGCTGCTTCCTTCATTGTATTGAGTTTGTTAATTTCTCATCTTGAGTTTGAGAAAGCCGCGTTTCTCCGATCCATTTCATCTGATCCTAAACATTTTAACCTTTCAAGCATCTATGCTTATATACGCGGGAAAACCGCCTGTTTTGAAGCATCACCTGATTTGCGCTCACTGCTGAGGTATGCATCCACAGGTATTGTGATGCTGGTCCTAGCTTATCCATTAACCTTCACAGTTCGGGCTTACGCAATCAGCGGTCGAGAAACCCGAGTCCATTTCGCAGGCATCGTCGGCGCTTCAATCATTTGGTCTTCGCTTCTCTACTTCATTGGTAGAGTAAGCAATGAATTTGGCAAAAAGAGAGTTGGCATATTGGCAATCGCTGGGATGCTATCCTTATTAATCGGTTTTGGAAACCTTGTTCAAAAGGATTACATTGCTAGTTGGCAGTACCAGAAGGGTTTTTGGCAGCAAGTCGTGGGCCTCGTTCCAGATCTTGAGAAAGGCACTGTCATTCTCGTTGAACCTGATAACCTTAAAGAGACAAGATATATCGGCGCAAACACGTGGAACCTTCCAAGAATTCTGGACCTGGTCTTTGTGTTCCCTAATGACTGGGAGCTATTAGATATCCCTCGTGTCTTTCGATTAACCCCCGATTGGGAGGATGATATTCTGGGTGAAGAAGGATTGTTACATCTGAATGCGAGAACAACTGTTGCCCCTAGGGCTTACGATAGGGCAGTTGATCCCTCCAAAGTTATTGTCATAAAGAGAGTCGATGGTCAATTAGCCAGGATATCAGGCCCCCTGCGATTGGGGGGTTTCTTGGTGAATATTAAACAGGAAAACGCTGTTCAAAGTACGTATTCAAAAACTGAACTCTACAACCGTCTTCTAGACTAGTGCTTTCCACCTCTCCGATTTTTTGAATCAAACATCAGCATTCACATCGGGAGAACTGCGGCCTGGTTATCCTTAACCTTATTCCTTAGCCTTATTCCATCGTTCCAGTAAGGGACCTGCCAATCTAGACAATAGGACTTCTTCCAAGATCGACAAATACATTACGATTAGTGCAGTCTGCTCGCGAAGGGTCTATCACTCC
>CAYLOO010000115.1:0-7977 GCA_964385355.1 uncultured Anaerolineaceae bacterium | reverse complement strand
GCTGGACATATCCTCACCGAGCGCATCCGATAATTCATCGAGGGTGTCCCCCAGGGCTAAGAGTACGATCTCATAACGGCTCTCCACCTCAGGAGTGGTCACGTCGTCAAACCAAGGAGTCTCCGCTTCTGGGAGCATCTGGCTCAAGGCGACAGAAAGATTGCTCTGCGAACGCCGAAGGAGTTGCTCTCCAAGTTCATCGCCGAATACACGATCTACCAGGTGGATGCGCAATGACTCGAAAATTGCCGCCGGTACACTCTCCCGCTCGGCGTTAAAGTCCCAATCTCGCAGGTAGTCAAGAGCTTGGGCTTGCTTGGGATCTGTTGTTGGCAGTTGAAGCAGGAAGGGCAGAATATCCTGGGCATAGACAACGACGTTATCCCCGTGCATTGTCCTCATGTCATCTATCGTGATCGATTCATCCGCCTCGATCATCTCGACGATGCGGCGGGCGCGATACCCTGGCGCCCAATCGGTGGAGATGAAATACGGGTAATCCGTACTGATGACGGCATTATTGGCGGTGACAATATAGCCCTCTGCAGGGTTGAAGGCTCGCGGAAGGGAATCGAAGGGGATATAGTCGACCCATTCGTACGCCCCGGTCCAGCCGGGAACGGGCATTGTGCCGTCTCCAGCAGCCCGGATCGGGATTCGACCGGGCGCCTGATAGCCAATGTTCCCCTCATTGTCGGCATAGATGAAATTCTGACTGGGAACATCCCAATAGGCGAGAGCGGCGCGGAATTCATCCCAATTTGAGGCTTGATTGAACATCAACATACTTCTCAGAGTCGTCCCGGGCTGGAGCGCGGTCCAGGAGAATGCGAGCGGCTGCCAGCCATAGGACCACTCTTCTTCCACCCCGCCGATCACATCGTTGATGATCGGCCCGTGGCGGGTGATGCGAACGTTGACAACCTCGGGATCGTCCTGGCCGGCCACGGTGATCTCCTCTCGGATGATCTCCATGTCCTCCCAACGCCCTTTGAACTCATACTGATTCGGATCCTCCGGGTTGATCTTCTCGATGAATAGGTCCTGGACGTCGGGTCCGAGATTTGTCACGCCCCAGGCGATGTGATCGTTATGACCGATGATAACGCCCGGAATGCTGGCGAAAGAGAAGCCAACGACGTTAAATGGGCATTCGGGACCGATGGGTTCGCAGTGCAAACCGACTTCATACCAAATTGAGGGCATCTGGATGCCGAGGTGGGTGTCATTGGCGAGGAGCGGCTTGCCGCTCTCAGTCCTTTCACCGCTGATTACCCAGTTATTGCTGCCGAGACCTTCGCCAAATCCAAGGACGTTCAGATCGAAGGCGTCTTCTGGAACAGCCGCGAGGGAGGCTTCGTGCACCGCGCCTGCGACGATGATTGGGAAGCCGTCTTGATAGGTAGGCATTAATTCCTCCAGCACTTTCGTGCCCACGCGAGTGGCGATGAGGGCGCGAGCGAGTTCAGCGCTGCGGTTGCCTCCTAGGTCCCAGGCCATCAATTTTGCATAGGTAAGGGTATTCAGTGGTGTCCACGGTTCGGGATCAAAACGGACTCCGGTAAGACCGAGCACGGTGAATTCCAGGCCAAGGTTGCCACTATTCTGTTCGATATACGCGTTGACTCCTTCAGCGTAGGCATCCAATACACCGAGTTCCATTTCGTTGTACAGTTCAAGCTCCTGGGCTGCCGTACGATGCCAGCCCACTGTACGGATAAAGCGATCACTATCTAAAGCTGAAGAACCGAGAATCTCGGACAGCGTGCCAGAACCAGACCGGCGCCAGAACTCCATTTGCCAGAAGCGATCCTGGGCGTGAACAAACCCCTGGGCCATGAACAGGTCATGCGCATTCGTGGCGTAGATGTGAGGGACGCCGTAGGAATCACGGAAGACATCCACTTGTTCGTGGAGGCCGGGGAGGCTGAGGGTATCTTTCGTTTGTGGAAATGGACGTCTAACGAGTATCACCCCGGTGATACCGACGAGAATTAGAAGGATAAGGAGAGCTGAGATTGTAATTACCAATACACGTATTAAACGGATAGACACTTTTTCCTCCAGGTGGCGGTTATGGCGCTGTTTTTAGCATCAATAGAAATGGAAGTCAATTCCAAGCATGAGTGAAGACCGTAAATGGGGGAGGTACAATGGGATTGGCCCAATTTCTTATTCACTTAGCTCGATGTGGTATGTATAATGAGTGCTGAGGTATTTGTGGTCAGGTGAGAATTGTATTTATTCTATGATCCTGAAACCTTCTGATAATTGGATTGGTTTGGTGTATGAGCGATCGAGGCAGTGGTATCTTGTCTGATATTGGTAACTTACCCCGTTTGCAGGTGTTTTCGTTCAAGGAGCTATAGATCGGGCGATGAAGTCGAGATCTGCGATCATCCTCATCTTCGTTTCGTTGTGTTTCTGCATCGGTCTCGGGACTGTCCTCTTAGGTGAGCAGACCACGGCCTCCCCGATAAGTTCCATTATTCGGTTTTTTCCCGAGGGTGGCTTATCACCTCTACTAAACCCGGAGCGCTCATCTAAAACGACGGTTCTCATACTGGGCATCGATCGTTTCGATCGACCTGATCCCGAACTCGTGGCAATTTGGCTTCTCACGGTTCAGCCTCCCGAAAAGAATGTGATCCTTTATGGTGTTCCTACGAATCTGGATCTCGTCGAAGGTGCAAATGTCACCTTAGAATCATTTTTCGCCTGGACACCTGATGAAGTCGTCGCCCCCCCGTTCCTGGAAGCGATTGAACGGGCGTTACGAGTCGAAGTCGATATCGTCGTCGTGATGGACGAATTTGCCTTCACGAGCATGGTGGACTACCTGGGCGGGTTGCCTCTTGATGGTGATCTCGGTTTGCCTCTGGATGATCACCATCTGACCGGTCAGCAGGTTCTAGCTCTCCACACTGTTTTTGCCTCTGACCCGGACAGCCTGGTCAGCTTGCAGGCGAATATCATCCAGGGGTTAATTCCTCAGGTTCAAAAACTCGGGGCTAATCCCGACCTGGATCTTTTACTTGCCTTGCTACCAGATCACGCAAACGTTTCGATTCATGAGGCGCAGCTCGCAGTCCTGCTGTCCCACCTGCTACCTCTGGACCCAGAGTTGATTGAGATCCAGGTGGTCCTCTCTCCCGTACCCTGATTAGACCTCATTTGTTTGGAAATCAAATCTCAAACCTATCTCGTGATCCATCCGCCAATGGATCGCTGGGCCCTTTTTTTAAGCATTCTTTCAAGACGCTTCTGGGTTCTTATTACGATGTCTGCGGCAGCGAAATACGTTAATGGATACACCCGTTCAATAGATAGTGCAGAAACCGGCGTGGGGAGCAGAGGAGATGCCTTTTTGGAGTAACTGGGGAGGCTGTCCAGATACCTTTTGATGACCTGGCGAGGTATAATACTGTAGCGACCCGCCGCCGGCGGGTTTTCGATAGATTCTATTCAAAAAGCGTGAGTGATTATGGAAATTGGCACCGTTCATCAGGTTGATATCGACGATCAAATGCGCGGCGCATATCTGGATTACGCAATGAGCGTAATCGTAGCGCGCGCATTGCCCGATGCGCGGGATGGATTAAAACCCGTTCATCGACGGATCCTTTACGCTATGCATGAAATGGGCATCCGCCCTAACTCTTCCTATCGCAAATCAGCCCGAATCGTTGGAGAAGTCATGGGGAAGTTCCACCCACATGGCGATTCTTCCATCTACGAGGCGATGGCTCGCATGGCGCAGGATTTCTCCATGCGCTACATGCTGGTCGATGGACAAGGGAACTTTGGCTCGATCGACGGCGATCCCCCCGCGGCGATGCGTTATACGGAGGCCAGGATGGGGCCAATGGCTGCGGAGCTATTGGTCGATATTGATAAAGGAACCGTCGATTTTGCGGATAACTTTGACTCCTCATTGCAGGAGCCGACAGTTCTGCCGGCCAGACTGCCAAATTTGCTCCTGAATGGAGCCTCGGGCATTGCGGTAGGTATGGCGACAAATATTCCACCCCACAATCTAGGGGAGCTGGTTCAAGCCATTACCTATATGTTGGACAACTATGATCGCGTCGAGGAAATCCCCATTGATGAGTTAATGTCCTTCGTCCCCGGCCCGGATTTCCCAACCGGTGGAATTATCGTCGGGAATGAGGGAATCAAGCTGGCGTACAGCACCGGAAGAGGTCGGATCGTAGTTCGGGGCCTGGCGCACATTGAGGAGATGGGAACCAACCGCCACCGTATCGTGATTACCGAGATCCCCTATCAAGTTAATAAAACTGTAATGATCGAACGCATTGCCGCGTTGGTCCGAGGAGACCGCATCGGGGGAATTTCCGATTTACGAGATGAGTCCGACCGGCGCGGTTTGAGTATCGTCATCGAACTGAAGCGGGGTGCTCAACCGAAGAAAACCCTCAATCAACTCTACAAATTTACGACGCTCCAAACTACTTTCGGGGTACAGCTCTTGGCCCTGGTCGAAAACGAGCCGCGTTTGCTTTCTTTAAAACGCGCGCTGGTTGTCTATATTGAACACCGGCGTGTAGTTATCACCCGCCGCTCTGAATTTGAATTGGAGAAGGCGCGCGCTCGAGCGCATATTCTGAAAGGATTGTTGACCGCATTAGCAAACTTAGATGATGTGATCGAAACAATCAAGAAATCACCCGATGCGGACAAAGCTAAAGAACGCCTGATGGAGCGCTTTAAACTAAGCGAGGTTCAAGCTCAGGCGATTCTCGACATGCAGCTTCGACGTCTGGCCGCGCTCGAGCAGAAGAAAATAAAACAAGAGCATAAGGAAATTCTGAAGGTCATTAAATATCTTGAAGATTTACTAACCCATCCAAAGAAGGTCTTGGGGCTTATCAAGGAAGATCTAATCCAACTTACAGAAAAATTCGGAGACCCTCGCCGCACTCGAATCGCCGCGGAGGCCACTGGTGACTTGAGCGAGGAGGATCTGGTTGCAGATGAGGCTGTTCTGATCAGCATTACCCAGCGCGGCTACGTCAAGCGTGTACTCGCAAAAACCTATCGCCAGCAAGGCCGGGGGGGGCGAGGTGTCCAGGGGCATTCAATCAAGGAAGAGGATGAGGCCCTTATGTTGATCCCTGCCAGGACGCTCGATACGGTCCTCTTCTTCTCCGACCGCGGGAAGGTCTATTCCGAAAAAGCCTACCAGATTCCGGATGCCGACAGGACTGCCCGTGGTATTCCCATGGTGAACATCTTGGCCTTGGACGCGGAGGAGAATATTACCGCTGCTGTCGTCGTGCCGGATTTCAAGGCAGCGAGTTTTTGTTCAATGGCGACACGGAAAGGGAAGATGAAACGAGTCGAACTATCAAAATTCGCTTCCGTTCGACCTTCTGGATTGATCGCTATCGGTCTTGAGAAGAAGGATGTGCTCGGTTGGGTTCGCCTGACAAGCGGCGACGATGAAATCATCCTCGTCACGGAGGGGGGGCAAGCACTGCGTTTCCACGAAACTCAAGTCCGGTCAATGGGTCGACCAGCGATGGGGGTTAGGGCAATCCGATTGCGAAAGAGGGATGCAGTGGCAGGGATGAATGTCATCAGCCAGGGTGAAGACCTGCTCGTTGTAACAGTAAAGGGTTTAGGGAAGCGAACGCCAGTTGGTGAGTATAAGAATCAGAACCGCGGAGGTTTGGGCGTCGTGACCATCGATCGCAAGAAGCGTTCCATCACTGGCAAAATAGCGGCAGCACGAGTTGTGAATGATGATGATGATTTAACAATCATCTCCAGTGGTGGCATCGTGCTACGGACCAAGATAGGGCAGATTAAGCGCGCCAGCCGAGCGACGATGGGTGTGCGTGTTGTTAACCTGAAGAAGGGCGAGACGGTTGGCGCCGTCGCCATTATTTCCGCCAAAGAGCTCAAGCAAGTCGGCGTGAAGGAGTAGGACTCGCTATTGAGGCTCACTACGGGCGGGTTGTTCTCCTGATGGAAGGGTGCGGGAAAGAAAAACTAAATATTAATCCGGGGGTTGTCTAATCTAGCTTGGGCTTTTAGACAACCCCCTTCACGTATCTGCTGCGGGTTAAGCGGGGAAAAGGTTTCCCTTCCTGGTTTTGATTGCCCAATAAGGGCTGTTTCTTTTTTTAGTTCTTCTCAAAATTGTGTGGATGACCTTGCGGATTTCCGGTACCCAGAACCAGAACATTAATAAATCGTAGGGGTCGACCCGTGTATCGGTCCGATGCCATCAAGCAACCTGTTACCCCAAACCTCCTGCAGTTTCAAAACCTGCGGGAGGTTTAATACGCCTACATCATAGCGCAGGCGCAACCTGCTACCGGAAGCAGAGCTTACTGATAAGTGTTAAACAAAGTGAGTAGATTATTAAGATGTCAATCGATGAGATCGATGGAATCCCCGAGCCATTTCACCCGAAGGATTTTTGCTGATGCAAGATCTACGAGCGGCAGCATTGTGGTTAGAGACTGGGGTTCAGCGCTGGTGTAGCATACGACTTCACCCGCTTCGCTTTTCGAAGTGAGGAGATTGCTGCTGGTTATGAGGCGGAGGGTCTGACGGGCGATGGCAGGGGATGGGTTGATCACCTTTACACCTTCGCCTGCAACCTCCTGTAAGATAGGGATGATGAAGGGATAATGTGTACAGCCCAACACCAGGGTGTCGGCGCCCGAATCCAGTAAAGGCTGGATGGCGCGGCTTAAAATATTGCGGGTCTCTGGAGTGTCTATCTCGCCGGCTTCAATCCGTTCTACCAGATTGGGGATTGTCTGTGGGAGAACGGTAACACCTTCTGCAAATCGTTCCACAACAGAGGCGAAAAGTTCCCCTTGAAACGTCGCCGGAGTGGCTAATACTCCTATAACGCCATTAAGCGTTAATTCAGCGGCGGGCTTTACAGCGGGTTCCATGCCAACAAAGAGCAGATCTGGGAATCGATTTCGAAGGGAATATAAGCTCGCGGCTGACGCGGTGTTACATGCGACCACGATGAGTTTAGCACCTTGTCTGAGCAGGAAAGATGTGATTTCCTCGGAATAGCCCCGAACTTCTTCAAGAGAGCGCGCTCCGTAAGGAACGTGTGCCTGATCAGCGAAATAATGCAGATCCTCTTTCGGCAGCAGGTTCCGGATTTCACGCAGGATCGACAAACCGCCGACCCCAGAATCAAAGATGCCGATAGGTTGGTTGTTCATTGATCTTCTTCCCGGCTGGTGGATACCGCGACGGATTTCCTGTTGAGCCATAGGGTTAACCGCAGGCTTCTCATCTCAGTATAACGCATCGTGGTTCACGGTAATTGCTTAGGAGGGGGAAAAGCTTTCCGCGGGGGTAGAAGAATGTGCAGTTTTGGATACGTGTGAGTGGGATTATGACAGAGCTCATGGGAGGAGGGCAAAAAAGGGGCAAAACGTGTCAGAAGAAATCCGTAGCATTGAGAATAAAAAAGTGCAGTTTTCACTGCACTCTCTTGTAAGTGTTTAGTGACGCTTCTCTTTCAATCGCGCTCGTTTTCCAGTGCGATCTCGCAAATAGTAAAGTTTCGATCTGCGAACGTGCGCCCGGCGTTGAATTTCGATTTTATCGATTCGGGGTGAGCGTAGAGGGAAGGTCCGTTCTACGCCTATTCCATGAGAGGCTGTACGGCGGACCGTGACATTGGCGTTATTTCCTCCCTTGCGGATACGAATCACAACGCCTTTAAACTCCTGAACCCGTTCTCGCTCCCCCTCCCGAATGCGGAAATGGACCGAAACCGAATCCCCGGGATTCAATTCAGGTAGATTTGTGTTCTCAGCCGCCTCGACAGCCTTTATCAGCTCGCTCATCGCTTTCATCCATCCTTCAAACTAAGCTATTACACACATGACCGACCGCCCGTTCAAGCTGGGCGGCGGAAACGAAAGTATACCACATCCCGTTTATCGCAGTCCAGGCAGCTGGTGATAAAAC
>CAYLOO010000114.1:0-8014 GCA_964385355.1 uncultured Anaerolineaceae bacterium | reverse complement strand
ACCGCGAGTGGTTCGTCCAAGCTCCACTGATCATTTGCGCTTGTGGGCTGCCGGGCGAAGTGTGGAAAGGCGAGCACGGCAGGGATTACCTCGGCGTTGATGTTGCCATCGTTATGGACCATCTCATCCTTGCCGCCGCGGATCTCGGATTAGGCACCTGCTGGATAGGTGCATTCGACGCCGATGCCGCGCGCGAAATCCTCGATCTCCCTGAAGGCGCCGAACCTCTCATCTTTACCCCTCTGGGCTACCCCGCGGATACACCTAAGCCCAAGGAGCGAAAGCCGTTGAACGATTTGGTCCGTTATCTCTAAATATGAGATAACCTGACCACGAAAAACCAGGCCCGCCTGCGCGGTAGGCGTGCCTCCGTGTATAATCACAACTTCTCAATGCAGCCCCTTTTTGGGGGTCTATCGCAGGAGCAGCCAAGCGTGGATCGACGTTTCATCCCCTTGTTCATGATCGTTTTCGTTGATCTGGTCGGCTTCGGGATCGTAATCCCGGTTCTGCTCCTGCACGCCGAGGAGAGCTTCGGGGCAACGGATCTCCAGGCGACAGGTCTTCTCACAGCCTTTTCCATTGGCATGGTCATAGCTGGTCCGGTTCTGGGCCGCCTATCGGATGCCTATGGACGGCGTCCGGTGCTTATCATAAGTCAGATCGGCACATTCATCGGTTTCATCGTCCTCGGGTTGGCAAATTCACTGTTTCTGCTTTATCTAGGGCGCATCATCGACGGCATCTCGGGCGGAAATATCACCACAGCTCGAGCCTACATCAATGACATCACAACCGAGGAGAACCGCGCTCGCGGCTTTGGGCTGATCAGCGCCGCGTTCGGCGCGGGTTTCATTGTGGGCCCGGCATTGGGAGGCTTGGCGGTCACGGTCACAGCCGGGATCCCATCCCTGGCTGCCTACAGCCAGAATGCACCTTTCTTCGTCGCCGCGTTCTTCTCTCTGGCTTCCATTCTGGGAACTTACTTCATTCTGCCGGAGAGCCTCGATCCCGAGGCGCGCCAACCTCTGGGTAATCCATCAAAAGAAAGGGATGGCGATCTCGGCTTGATAGATATTCTGAAATTAGAGAATATGCGCACCATACTCAGTTTTACCTTCGTGACCTTTTTAGCATTTTCTCTCTTCCAATCCAGCTTTCCGATCTTCGCTCGCCGTCGTCTTTTTAGCGATGTTTCGTTAGAGATGGCACAGCGCAATATCGGCCTGATTCTCACTTTGTTTGGCCTGACCAACGTTATCATGCAGAGCTTCTTTGTCGGCCCGCTGGTTCGCCGATTCGGCGAACAGCGTCTAATCGTGTACGCGACCTTCGGGCGCATTATCGCTTTTCTTGGCGGAGCCCTCACCCTGAATGCCTATGTTTTCGCGGCGTTCGCCGCGCCGTTGGCAATTGGCAACGCCTTAAGCCAACCTTCACTGCAGTCGATCATCAGCCGTTTTGCACCGCCAAAGATGCGCGGCCGGGTGCTGGGCCTCTTTCAATCTACCAACAGCCTCACGCTCGTTTTTGGCCCCATCCTTGCCGGCCTCCTGCTGAGTGCGAACTTCCCCTCGCTGTCACCCGAGACCACATCGGCTCTGCCAATGTTCGCCGCCGCTTTCCTGGTGACGATCGCCTTCTTCATGAGCTTCAGAATCCTGCATCTGGAACTCCCCACTCAAGAAGCAGTTCTCGAAGAAGCTTGATCTTTCTGCGGGAGGATCGTCTCACCCCTCAAACGTTGCGCGGGAACCTGACCTATCGTGCCCTTCAGGAACGGTAGAGACCAGGGCTTCTCTACAAAATCAAAATAGAAATCCGGCATTCGCCTGATAACAACTTAACAGGGTTGACGTATTGTCCTTGATGGTAATAACAAATGGATAAAAAAGGCGGCGCATGCGCCACCTTTTCTTTATTCTACCGGTACGAGGCGGGTTCACGTCCCATGTACCAGCCACATGTCCTCATCCGTGAAGCACTTTTCTTCCTGCGCGTCGCAGTCGGCTGCGTCTAACTCGACATCCCGCTGGTTCCGGCTTCCTTCCAGGACCTCGTTATAAAATTCGTGCTGGATCATCAGATTCATGACTTCATTTGTTCCAGTCCAAATTTGAGGTAGGCGGAAGTCTCTGACCATTCTCTCGATCGGATAAATTTCGGTATATCCAATCCCACCCATAATCTGCATCGCTTTGTTCGAGACCTCCCAAGCAGTATCCGTGGCAAATTTCTTGGCCTGACTCACGAGCCGCCTGCGATTCGGTGATTCCCTATCCACAGCATGGGCAGCCATATACACCATCGCCCGGGCTGCATCCAGTTGTGTGATAGCGTCAGCAATCATGAAGCTGACCGCCTGAAAACGCCGAATCTTTTTGCCAAAGGCCCTACGCTTGTCGCTATAGCGGGCAGCGACATCAAGAGCCGCTCGCACACCCAGACTGGAAGCAGCGGAGGTAAGGCGCTCGGGGATCATCATCTGGTTAAAAACCTCCGCCCCTCCATGCAGTTCACCGATGAGATTCTCTCTTGGAACTTCGACGTTCCTGAAGACCAACCGCCCCGTACCGCCACCACGGGTGCCCATCAAGCCATATTGATATTCGCTTTTAACACCCGGGCCGCGTTCCACTATGATGGCGCTAATGCGTTGGTGCTTGTGAGCGTCTTCCTCGAAATTGGTGCGGCAGTAGACCAGAAAGAGGTCAGCTTCCGTAGCTCCCACGACGAAGCGCTTCTGACCACTGATAACAAAGGTATCATCCTGCAATTCGGCGCGCGATGTAGCTCCGAAAAAGTCCGAGCCGCCGCGTGGCTCGGTGAGCGCCTCGGCGCAGATGAGCTCCCCCTTCAGAATCGGCTTCAGATAGCGTTCCTTCTGCTCTTCCGTGCCGAACACATGCAACGCCTCACCGACGATAGACGGCATCACATAAGCACATCCCAGGGTGGTTCCCAGGACGCCGATTTCTTCCTCTGCCACGACCTCGGCCGTCCAAGGTAGGCCACGTCCACCCCAGAGCGGGTCAAAGCGGAGCCCGAGCAAGTTGTGGGCGGCCAGTTTCTCGACAAACTCGCGCGGGTATTGGATCTCATCATGATCCAGGGCTCGCACCAGATCGTGCGGGACTTCCTCACGAACGAACTGCCTGACCTCCTGCTGAAGGTTTTTTTCTTCTTCGGTCATCAAACTTTCGTAAAACATTTCCTCACCCCTCCTTGATGGAATGAATACTAACGTGATCGTAGCATTATCTTCCCAAAAGGAATACCTGGACTAGCCACACCCGCGCTGGTCACAAGCCCAAGAAGGCCGTTTCGGTGAATCCACGCGTCGCGACACGCTGCTTTTCAACGGCTATGCGGAAGAAGTAGGGCACCTCTACACGGGGATCGATTTGATGGCGAATTTCTAGGATAGCTGTAAGAATTTCACCCAATTATTTTGAAATTAAGGCCGCTCAGGCAAAACTACGCAGAGTAATCCCCCTCCCTTGTCTGCCCGATGAGATTGCTTGGTCCCCTCACTTCCAAATAATCGAGAGTTTCATGTATATGTCATGCTGAGCGGAGTAAAGCATCTCGTTCTTCGAATAGAAAGGTGCTCATTGGTAGAAATGAGATTCTTCGTCGCTCTGCTCCTCATAATGACCGCAATGATTATGGCTCCTCGCAATGACAAGGTTGGGATGGGTACACGATAGCAAATGTCACATCCAGCTTTTCAATGAACCCAATCTCCGACGCATCGCCGATGGGAATCAGCAAGTCGCTTGATCACTGTCGACAAGCGACGTCATGTGAGATAAGATCATTGCATTCTCATGGCCTGAGCAAAGAAATATGAACCCCCCACAAAGCACTCCTGCTGCACAGACCAAGGGGTACACCACTGCTTTGGTCGGCACAGCTCTCTGGTCGAGCACGGCAATCTTCATTCGTCACCTGACCGAGACCAACCTTCTGCCGGCGATCGTGCTCGCCTTTTGGCGTGAATTCCTGGTTTCCCTGACGCTTCTACTCGTCCTGCTTCTTCTGCGTCCAAGTCTGATCCGGCTGCCGAAATCCCAGCTATTCTTTCTCGTACTCTATGGTTTCATCTTGATGCTGTTCAATGCGGTGTGGACTGTCTCGGTGGCAATAAATGGGGCCGCCGTGGCAACGGTTTTATGCTACAGCTCTCCTGCCATCACAGCGGTGATCGCTTGGCGATTGTGGGGCAAGCCTCTTGGGTTTCGCACGATCATGGCCGTTGCGTTGGGTCTCGCTGGATGCATCATTCTCTCCGGTGCATACAGCCCCGCCCAATGGAATGTGGATCCAGTCGGGATTATCATCGGATTGTCCTCGGGTTTCCTGTTCGCCGCCTACAGCCTCCTGGGCAAAACCGCCTCGCATCGCGGGTTAAATCCCTGGACGACAATGACCTACACCTTCACCTTTGCGACAGTGTTTATGTTCCTGATACTGCAGTTATCGCTCGGAGAGAGGCTTCCCATCCTAGGCGGAATCGGCAACGCCGATGAGCTTTTCTGGCTGGGAAGAGATTGGGTCGCGTGGGGGATCCTCGTCACGCTGGCCGTCGGTCCGACGCTCGGCGGCTATGGACTTTACGCCGTCACGCTTACCTTGCTGCCAGCGAGTGTGGCCAATCTGATAACTCTTCTCGAACCCCCATTGACAACAGCCCTAGCTTATCTGCTGCTGGGCGAGCGCATGACCTCTCCTCAGATCCTTGGAGCGGTAATCATCATCTTGGGTTTGGTCATTCATCGCTTCGCTGTACGAAAAAGCTAATAACACATCCCGAAAAGACAAGGATTGACAGGATAATTGGCCTCAATACGCCGAAGCGAGCGAAGCAATCTCCTCCACCCCTCGATATGTCATTGCGAGCGAAGCGAAGCAATCTCCTCGTAACCCGCGCGGAGATTGCTACTTCACCTTGGCGAGTCCCCTACAATGACAGCAGTGGTAATTCGGGTTTTCGGGCCCTGTTTTTATTGGAGGGGATTTGGGCGGAAGAAAAATGAGCAGGCAACACAGTGAGCAGAAACCTCCACTTCAATGTCCTATTGAACCAAGGGAAGCATCTCGTTCTGCGAACATGAGGGTATTTCTTGCCTGAAACGAGATTCTTCAACACTCCGTTGCTCAGAATAACGTTTAGTGAAAAGATGTCACTCTTGGCGAAGCGAAGCAACCTCTTCCATACGTGCCCGGAGATTAAGATCTTTCGACCTTAAACGAGACGAGTTCCCCTGAACCCCAACGACCCTCCCCCTCTTTACTCACTGCGTGAAATCATACCCAAACACGGAGCCGGAGATGACAGCTAGAACACTCGCGCTGCCTGGAAGATCTACTTTCCCAAATCGATGGGTTGAGGTCAACTGATCGAGGTACAGAAACGTATCCGCGTCGACCCATTGAAGGTTGCTTCCAAAACCCAATCCTACGGCAGATGCCCCTGCGCTCCCAAGTAATAAATTTCGGGGCGCGTCGGTGTAAACAAAATGGGTTGAATCCGGATTCCACCCCTGCCAGGATAAATTTCCTGAAGCATAGATGCTCTCCGCCGAACCATCAAAGGGGGCCACAACAAGATCCACGCTCGTCGTTGTAATCTCACGCAAAAAGGTAACCTTCGAGAGATCTGGAGCGATGGTAGGCGTTTTGCCTGAATTGCGGAAGAAGCGAAAACCCGTGATATCCAACAGAGGCGTTGGGGCTCCCGTGACGGGCACGCGCCAGACAAGAGCCGAATCGTCGACAAACGGGTCCTCCGCTGGAATGAGCACAGCGACAGCACTCTCATCTGGCGCCCAGACGGGGGCTGGATAATAGGCATACTCGCTGTAGGTTATTACAAAGGGGAAGGTGAGGTGATCCGGGCTCTTATCGCTGCCGTCCGGGCGAACGAATCCCAGGCTTGTTGGCAGCACCAGGGCCAGCATATCGCCGCTCGGCGAGAGATAGAAATCTCCTCCCTGACCGGGATTGAGCAGCCGGGCTCGAGTGCTGGTGTCGGCGTCGATGGACCATAGATCATTGTTCTGTACCAAACCCGGCCCCTCATAAATCTCACGCGTGTTCACCAAAACAGTATGTGTGCCGGGAATGAAGTCGAACTGATAGGGCACATGGTGGATAGCCCCATCCAGCGGATAGATCGCGTCGAGGTCTGGCTGAGAGAAAAGCACCCATTCCCCACCTGCCACCGTGTCGACAACCCGCAACTCATAGATATCCAAGGGTAGATCGTGCCAGATAAAGGCTGCTAGCTGACCATCCGTAGATAGAGCCACACGCTCGACATTCCCGCTAGTAGTTAATTGTATCGGCGCGGCACCATCCTCAACGAACCAGACTTCTTCGCCGCTGATGTACGCCACCTGCAGCACCCCAGGTCCAGACCCCCCAGGGACCGCGGTGGGATCATCGCCAGTCACCACCGTGGCATCAGGAGATTCCGAGTTCAATGGCTCACCCACCTCATCCACACCCATTGCTTCGAGCGTGGCGGCAACAACGGTACCCATGGTGTCTTCATCGATGGAGCCGTCGCAGCCGGCGAGGGTCAACAACATTGCGAGAAACAGAATGATTACTGAACGTGTTCTCACGAATTATCTCCTCTCACGTGTTCGAAATATTGCCTGTCAACGCGGTTCTACCGACGCCATGCCCAGCATAGTACTGCGTTGAAATCCCACGGTGATCTTAATGGATATAACAAGATTCTAGATTACCGGGAATCCAGCTTTACTATAATGGATATGCCCAAGCACGGGTAATAACCCGATTTTCTTATCTTCATCTCAGATCAAGGTATCGGCGAAGCAGTTGGTTAATAGCAGAACATTACTCGTTTTCCTGATTGGCATTTATGTAGAGACCGTTCGCCAGGTCATGGAGCACATCAAGCAGCGCCAACTTCTCACGCCACTCAATAGGGATGTCTTCCTCGCCGTAATAAGCGCCTGCGATCTGGCCATAGACCGCTCCGGTGGTATCGGCATCGTCACCGAGGTTGACGGCCAACAATGCGCCTGAACGGAAGTCCAGGCCCTTGTTGAATGCCCAAAGCGCAGCTTCCAGAGAGTGCACCACATATCCCCCACCCCGGATCTCAGGAGGCTCTTTCTCCTTGAAAGAACCCGCTGCGATATCGGCGATTGCGGGTACAAGCGATTCGGTTCGCCAGAGAAGCGGGACGGGCGAGAAGTTCTCCGAGAGCAGATCATCTTTCGAGCAACCCTGCAACGCACCAATGATCAGCCCGGCGAAGTAACGGCAGGCGTCCACAGCCTCAGCGGTGCCGTGGGTTGTCCGCGAGCTGTCCGCTGCTCGAGAAATTGCCTTCCTAGCGTCGGCAGCGTAGAACATGGGCACTGGCGCCAAGCGCATGAGTGAACCATTGCCGGCTGATTGTGGATCGGTCGGGCCACTGAAGGGATCTCCAGTATGCTTGAATGTCGTCAAGGCTGTGCTTACCGTGCCGCCGATATCAAAAAAGGTCCCGCTGCTGCTCATGTACCCTTCGTGCCACCAGCGCACGTAGCGCTCCATCTGATCCTTGGGATCAAACCTTCCAATTTCCACAAGACTTGCCGCCAGGCATAACGCCATGGAAGTATCATCGGTCCATTGACCCGGCTCGAGTGTATGCGGACCGCCGCCGACCATATCCTCAATAGGTTCGAATGTTCCCGGCTGTTTGAACTCCAGCGTGGTTCCGAGCGCGTCGCCAGCGGCTAGGCCAAGCAGTGCGCCGTGGAAGCGGGATGGGTCGAGTGTATCTCCACTGTTAATGCAATTTGTCAAAATAGTATCCCTCGAGGAACTCAATCTTCACTTTCCCCGGCGTGTCTGGATTTCACCTATCCAAGCGCTTCGCTTACATTTGAACCACTGAAGCTCAGAAAAACACTGATTTCCATAACAACTCCATCGGAGACCTATAACAACTTTCGATGCTCTGCTGTTATTTCCACTACGTAATACT
>CAYLOO010000113.1:0-8026 GCA_964385355.1 uncultured Anaerolineaceae bacterium | reverse complement strand
CCGACGACGACGTAGTCGGGAATGACGTGGGAAGCGCCCGGGCTCGAGAGGCTTACGATCGCACCACCGCCGCGGTTTTTCATAAGCCGCGCGGCGTGTTGAGCGCCAAATAGGAGTGAACGAGCGTTAATGTTCATCGTCCATTCCCAGCCCTTGGGTTTTTGCTCCATCACCGGACGGTTGTACCCGGAGGCTGCGTTGCTGATGAAAATATCCAAGCCACCGAAGGCTTCTTCTGCACCTGCAAACAGAGTCTCGAGCTCCTCCAGGTCGCCGACATTGGCTTTGATTACGACGGCCTTCTGCCCCAAGGTACGGATTTCCTCGGCTGTATCTTCCGCTGGTGTCCGGTTGCGGAAAAAGTTCACAATGATGTCGGCTCCATCTGCGGCCAGACGCAACGCGATAGCTCGTCCGATCCCCCGGCCTGATCCTGTCACCAAGGCAACCTTATCCTTAAAGCGCATTATTACTTTCTCCTTTAGCTGGCGTTTAACCTGCGCTCATCTTACCATTTAGGGGGGGCTAGCGCAGTATTTCGACTCTCTGGCGAGAATCGCTGACGAGGTCATTTCAACGAGAAGGGAACGATCGATGCAAAAGAGTTTGAGCGGCGATCTGCTTACACTCAAACAGACGATACACAGGGAATTAGAAGATGCCAATCGGGCACGGATCGACGGCAATGAGGGGCGAGCGAGGGTCTGCGCTCGGCGGGCAGCTGGTTGGGCGGTGAGCTTCACGCGCAGTTTGAACGAGGAGCGTGAGATCGAGGCGAATGCCTATGAAATGTTGCAATGGCTGGCGCAGCAAGTAGATACCACGGACGATGTTCGTTCCGCTGCAATTCGACTGACGGCTCGTGTGAGTCTCGACCATACGCTGCCTTTCCCGGAAGATCCACTTGAGGATGCCCAGATGATTGTTGAAGCGCTTCTTGATTTGAATTGGGCAGAGATGGGGGATTCTCAGGGCTCTGGGAATTCAACATAAGCTAAAAGATGTTCGAGAGGTCTCATCAAAGCGAGGTGAGAACTGAATCCACGAGAAGAGAATACGGATAAAGTTGAGAAAATATTCGAAGGACGGGACCTACGCGCGTACGCGAGCGGGACCACATTTCGGCTTGTTCTGGGCGGTTTGGCCCTGGTCTTGATCGTCGGCAATGTGCTCATCTGGGTCTTCTATGGGCCCGGGGCGGCTCAGTTGTCGCTGCTTTGCATGGGCGTCACCCTGTTGCCGGCCCTATTGATAGCTGTGGTTCTCTGGGTTATGGGCTGGATCGTCCGCAAGGATAGAGATGCCTGATCCTGTACTCGTTGCCCTCACTCGGGGGGCGCTCCCTTTCTATTCCCTCGTGGCGAGTTGCACGTAGATGAGCATACCCTTCACGGGTGGGATCATGGCTTAAGATACTCTACCCGCGAAATCTGGAACCCGAGAAGAAAATGAGGTCTTAGATCGTCTGAATTAAGCATGGGTGGTAATTGTTGCGTGTTATCATCCACCACGAATGGTCCTTAAGAACCACGACAAAAACGACATAAATAACGGAGCAATCAATGGCATCAAAGGAACTGCACGATAAAGCGATTAACACGGTACGTTTCCTGGCCGCAGACGCGGTACAGAAGGCCAACTCGGGCCATCCGGGTCTTCCCATGGGGATGGCATCGGCTGCGTATGTGCTCTTTACACGGCATATGAAGTACAACCCCGCAGATCCACAATGGCCGGATCGCGACCGTTTCATCCTCTCCGCCGGGCATGGCTCTATGCTGTTATATGCCATGCTGCATTTGAGTGGATACGATCTACCGTTGGAAGAACTCAAGCAATTTCGGCAGTGGGGGAGCAAGACCCCGGGTCATCCAGAGCATGGGCTGACACCAGGAGTGGAGATGACCACGGGACCGCTCGGGCAAGGATTCTCCTCCGGTGTCGGTATGGCGATCGCCGCGGAACACCTCGCTGCGCTTTACAACCGTGATGACTACGACGTCGTCGATCACTTCATCTATGCCATTGTTTCGGATGGTGACTTGATGGAGGGCGTCGCTTCCGAGGCGGCCTCACTTGCCGGGCATTTGCGACTTGGTCGGTTGATCTATCTCTACGATGACAACCGGATCAGCATCGATGGCAGCACGGATATCACCTTCACCGAGGATCGCGCCGCACGCTTCGAGGCCTACGGATGGCATGTCGAGCAGGTCGCGGATGTCAACGATCTAGAGTCGCTCGATCGCGCCATCGAAGCCGCAAAAGCGGATGATCGCCCCTCATTGATCGTGACACGCTCCCATATCGGGTTTGGCCTTCCGACCAAACAAGATACCCCTGCAGCGCATGGTGAACCACCGGGGGAAGAGGAACTGTCAGGGGCAAAAGACAAATTGGGTTGGCCGCAAGAGCCTTCCTTCCTCGTTCCAGATGATGTGCGCGAGCATTTCCACGCTGGCGCCGAGCGCAATCTCGAGGCGTATGAATCCTGGCAGGGGAAGCTGGTCAGTTATGGAGAGGCATGCTCTGAACTGTCCGCGCAATTTAAGCGAACCTTGAATGGAATACTTCCCGCCGAGGCGAGAGGAAAGCTTCCTGTTTTTGATTCGGACGCGAAAGGGATGGCAACGCGCGCCTCATCAGGCAAGGTCCTGAACGCGATGGCTCCCATCATCCCAGAATTGATCGGCGGATCGGCTGACCTGACTGGATCAAACAAGACCGCACTGGAAGGCGAGACGCCATTCACGGCGGATGACCGCCGCGGGCGGTACCTGCATTTCGGCGTGCGCGAACACGCTATGGGAGCGATCCTGAACGGCCTTTCTCTACACGGCGGGCTCATCCCCTTCGGCGGGACCTTCCTGGTTTTCTCCGACTATATGCGCGGGGCGATCCGCATGGCAGCATTAATGAAGCAGCGCGTAATCTATGTGTTCACTCATGATTCGATTGGTCTGGGAGAGGACGGACCCACGCATCAACCCATTGAACAACTCACCGCGCTGCGTACGATTCCCAATATGGTCGTCTTACGACCGGCGGATGCGAATGAGGTCGCTCAAGCCTGGATGTCAGCATTGGAAAGAGATGATGGACCTACTGCACTGGCGTTAACCCGTCAAGCGCTGCCGACAATCGACCGGACGAAATACGGCTCGGCTGAGGGGTTACAGAAAGGCGCTTATATCCTGGCAGATCTTGGGGAGGGTCCGCCTCAGCTCATCTTGATGGCGTCGGGGTCAGAGGTCGAGATCATCATCGAAGCAGGTGTAAGGCTCGCGGGTGATGGCATTTCGATCCGCATGGTATCGTTCCCTTCTTGGGAGCTATTCGAAACCCAATCTGTGGAATATCGACAACAGGTTCTTCCGGGGGCGATTCGAGCCCGCGTGGCAATTGAGGCCGGCGTCACGCTTGGGTGGGATCGTTGGGTTGGTGACGACGGAGCGGTCATCGGCATTGACCACTTCGGCGAATCGGCGCCATTCGAGGAACTCTACGAGCGCTTTGGATTAACGGCGGACAATGTTATCCATAAAGCCCAGGAAGTCCTGGCGCGGATCAAGACCTCTGACAAATAAGCCATGAAGGAGCCCGGTTGTTAACCCGGAAAAACATGACTCTGTGCTTCTTCACTTCTCGAGTGAAGATGTTCCAACCATGGGTTTGGTAACGGAGTCGGAGTGCTTTCCTCGAATCGGTGGAGCAAGATCATAAGTGAAGCGGCTCCTGCTGGAGCAGACGATGGACCCGGTCCAATCTGTTCATTCACTAGGTCAGTCCCTGTGGCTGGATAACATCCGCAGGGACTCACTCGATTCTGGTGAATTGACGGATAGAGCCGCTGCCGGTGAGTTGCGCGGGGTGACCTCCAATCCAACCATTTTTGAAAGTGCCATCTTGTCGAGCGAAAATTACTCGGTCGATTTGCGCCGTTTCGCCCAGACAGGGTGGACGGCAGATAGGATCTTCGATCAGCTAGCAGTTGATGATATCCGCGCCGCGGCGGATGCCTTCTTGCCGCTTTTCGAGCAAACGAACGGTGGGGACGGTTTTGTCTCGATCGAGGTGAATCCCGAATTCGCCGATGACACAAACGGGACCATTGAAGAGACGATGCGTCTCTGGGATGTAGTAAATCGTCCAAACGCGATGATTAGCCATCCGGCAACACTCGCCGGTCTGCCCGCGATTGAATTTTCCATTCGAGCTGGCATCAATATCAATGCAACGTTGATTTTCTCACTGGAGCGCTACATCGAGGTTATGGAAGCCTACATGAGTGGCTTGGAGGGGCGCCTCGAAGATGGCGGCTCGCTCGACCACGTTAGCTCCGTGGCTTCATTTTTCGTCTCGCGGATTGATACTGTGCTGGATGAACAGCTGAAGGAGATTATCCGGCGTGGCGAAGCAGAGGGAGAGCGCGCTTCCTCCTTGCTCGGGAAAGTAGCCATTGCCAACAGCAAGCTTGCGTACGCGCAATTTGTGGCGACGTTTCAAGGGGAGCGGTTTCAATCCCTCGCCACGCGGGGGGCGCGCGTCCAGAGACCTCTCTGGGCGTCTACGAGCATGAAGAGCCCAGAATATCCTGATACCTATTATGTCGATCATTTGATTGGCCCGGATACCGTAAACACACTTACCGAAGTAACCTTGAAGGCTTTCATCGATCATGGAACACCAGAGTTGACGCTTACTGAGAATATCTCAACTGCACGCAGCCAATTGCAGGCGCTGGATGATCTTGGGATCTCGCTCGCTGCGGCTGCGGAACAGCTTGAGAGGCAGGGTATAAGTGAATTCGCCGCATCTTATCGTTCAATCTTAGCGTCGATAGAAGAGAAGGCGGGCACTTTCCAGCGGGAGCTCGCTGCACTTGAGCCGGAAATGAGGGAGACGCTGGCGGAAGTAGAGCGAGAAGAGGTTGGGAAGCGGCTCTGGCAGGAGGACGTGACTCTTTGGGCAGAACGCGATCGCGAGAAAGCGCAGGCTCGTCGGTGGTTGGGATGGTTATCAGAGCCTGCGAAGATGTCAACTGGAGTCGTCGAGCTCACCCGTTTCGTCGAAGAAGCGTTAGTTCCAGCAATTACTACGTTTGTCCTCATTGGATCAGGACGTGGACTGTTCACTGCAGAGATGCTGGCCCGGATCCTGGTGTCACCCAACGGATTAAATTTCCACGCAATCAGCACGGCAAATCCAGATGACATCCGCGCCATAAAGCGGAAAATTGGACCTGAAGCAACTTTGTATCTTCTTGTGGATTCTTCATCGGGGGATGGAATAGAAGAGCATTTACTCTCAACTTTTAGGGAACAAGCGGTCTGGAAGCTTAAGGAGCATGCAGGGGAACATTTCGTCGTCATCACAGAAGAGGGTTCCAAATTACAAAATTGGGCTATAGAGCAGGGTATCCATAAAATAATTAAAGCAGATAACCAGGATGACCTCTGTTTTTCCCCATTCAATTGGACGAGCCTCATGCCCGCAGCGCTGGCAGGTGCGGATATCCATTCCTTCGTGCAGGGTGGTGTTGACATGACGCGTGCCTGTGGCCCACTCGTGGATGTTGCTCAGAACCCCGGCCTATTTCTCGGCTCAGTCCTGGCTGCGGCTTTCCGCAGTGGGCGGGATAAAGTAACGCTCTTCGCCGACCCGCCTTTGGAGCTGACATTAAAGTGGATCCAGAGCCTGATCATGGCAGGGCGCGGGAGGGAGAAGAGCGGATTTATCTCGATCCGGGATGAACCTCCAGGGTCAGGGAATGTCTACGGAGACGATCGCCTGTTTGTATACCTGCGCGTTTCTGGTGCATTGGACCGTCGTCTGGCTGAGTGGATACACGCGGATATCCCCGTTCTTGTGCTCGAGACAAGAAAAAACACAGAAGCGATAGGTGAGATGCTCGTTCAATGGCAAATTGGAGCAGCAATCGCAAAGCACTTGATTTCGGTAAATCCCACAGACCTTGATGCCCTACACAGGAGTAGGGCGGAGCGCCAGCACAATCTGCACAGGCTCGAACGCAAAGGTGAATTGCCTCAGGCGGATCCGCTATGGCAGGGCGATGGTGTGCAGTTGAGAGCCGCGCCACGGGGTTTGAAATTCACAGGGGATGGATTAACTGAAGTGATTGACTTCATTCTCGCCGAATCACGGGAAGCGGGAGGATTAGGATTGCGCTTCTATACTCCCATGTCGAAAACCCTTCAAGTTAAGGTGAGGCGCCTGCGTCATGCGTTTCGCGATCAACTCGGTTTGTTCTCACTGGCTAGCTCCGCAGAATGTGACCTTGGCATAAAAGATGTCATTAATCTAATCCTGATGGTGAAGCCCCGAAAAGATGAGGCCATACCCGGTAAAACCTATACTTTCGGGCAGTTGTTTGAAGGGCAAGCACGGAGCGACCTGGCGGTGATGAAGGACTGCGGGTCGCCTGTCCTTTACCTTTATTTCGATGCTCAGAAACGGCTGAGCGATTTCCTGCTGGCAATGACCGAAGCTGCAAAGGCAATCGATAGTAAAACCAATGACTGACGACCTCAATGGGAGTTCCGGCAAGTGGGGGAGTGGTCATGGCAGCGAGCGGAGGTGGCTCCCGAAGCAGGTCATTTCTGGAGAGGATGAGGGTATATTTTCAGTCCTCCCTGAGAGTGTGCTGACTAACTTCCTCAATCCAACCTCAGAAAACGCATTGTTGTGGAACGTGATCTACCCGCTGGCGCAGCCGACAATCGCGTTGATGGATCTTTTGAATATCAGACCTTTATGGGGGAATCCTAACGAAGAAAATGAGACCGACGATGCTTTAGCCCCCTACTATTGGGGATACGACGTGGAGGGGGTGCGCCTGCAAAAGCTGGATGATGTCCTTCTCATGATCGATGGCAGTGGTCCCAAGACTGAGGTTGACCTTTTTTTTCTTGGCGAGAGAAACCTTATTCTGGTTGAATCTAAGCGCAAGAGCGGTTTTGGCCGCTGCTCACGCTTTAGCAGACGTCGCTGTCCGGAAGTGCACGTCTCGGTCAGAGATGACCGGTCACCTTGCCGCTATTGGGAAGTTGAGAAAGCCCGCTTTACAAACCATCTTGCGATGGGGCTGCGACCTGAGCCAGATTCTGAATCGCCAACCTGCAATCGTCACTATCAACTGGCGCGCACACTCACGATAGGGCATGAACTCGCAGACCTTTTAAAGCGTGAGTTTCATCTCTGGATCTTCGCGCCGCGTTCGCATTGGTTGAAGCTTGAAAAGGATTGGCTCGATTTCGCAGAGCGCGTACAGGATGATTCTCTTTGGCGGCGGCTGCGCGTGATCGCCTGGGAAGAAATCCAGGAAATCGCTAGCAGGTAAAGCGAGAGTTGCTCCTCCATCCGTGCGTCCTGGGATTTCACCTTCTAAAATCTGCATCAACCTGAGGAGATTTTCCATCAAGTGGAAGCACCGTGAATTATCCTTTAGGGTCGGCTGACCCTGTCCGCGGTTTGAAGCAGAGCATAGTGGGTGGTATCAATCCAGGCAGCGAACTAACCACCAAGAGAACGGACATCGCTATAACCGTAGGTCATAAGGATGGTCATGGCGATGGTGGACCTGTGACCGTAGCCGCTGTAGAGGACGATCGTGGCATCTTTGTCTATGGGCCAATCGCTTTTTCGGTCGATGAAATCCTCGAGCGGGATGTGAATCGCACCATCGATGAGGCCGGTGGTCTTGACCTCATCATCGTTGCGCACGTCGATCATGATCAGATTCGGGTCCCTGTCGATCTCTTGGAGTATGGTATTGGCGGTGACGAAGCCCCAGCCTTCAGGGATGCTAGAAAGCATCTTGTTGATAACGGCGGTCATCACCGGGTCAGGGGATGCGGCGTGAAGCGCAGCGGTTTCAGGTATGCCGAGAGCCACAGGAAATCCGGCATCAACCCATCCTTGGTAGCTACCTTCTTTTAACACAGATGTGGAATTCCAGCCGAGAGGACCGAGGGCGGTCATGGCGATAGTACAGCGCCAACCGCTG
>CAYLOO010000112.1:0-8197 GCA_964385355.1 uncultured Anaerolineaceae bacterium | reverse complement strand
ACCGCCCGTAAACTGGTTCCGGCACTTTTTAATCAATATCGCAAAGGTCGGCTGCCAAAGGAGTTCCACGTTGTGGGAACCGCCCGGACCGAGATCAGCCATGAGCATTTCCGGGAAGACATGCGTCAGGGCGTGGAGGAACTGGCGCATAAGGTATGCCCCGCGGATGAATGGAAGGATTTTTGTCAGAGACTCTGGTACATACAAGGCGATAGCAAGCAGAGCGGAGCCTACGCCGAACTGGATGAATTTCTGCAAAAACTAGAAGGAGGACCGGCGGATCGCCTCTATTATTTGGCGACGGCCCCGTCACTTTTTCCGGTGATCGTCCAGGAGTTGGGTAAATCTGGCATGGCACAGGAGCAGGATAATTGGCGGCGCATCGTCATCGAAAAGCCGTTTGGTAAAGACCGGAAAAGCGCCGAAGCGTTGAATCATGCGATCCATGCTGTGTTCAACGAGGCTCAGGTTTATCGTATTGACCATTATCTTGGCAAAGAGACTGCGCAGAACATACTCTATTTTCGATTTCTAAATACTATCTTCGAACCAATCTGGAATCGGAACTATATCAGCCACGTTCAAATCACCGTTGCAGAAACCGTTGATGTGGAGCATCGAGCTGGTTACTATGACAAAGCAGGGGTATTGCGAGATATGTTCCAGAATCACCTACTGCAGCTGCTCGCATTGGTGACGATGGAGCCCCCAGCGACGTTCGCGGCGGATGCTGTGCGCAATGAGAAAGTGAAGGTCCTTCAAGCGGTCCGCTCGATCCCAATCGAAGATACGGTTCGTGGTCAATATGAGGGATATGTTCAGGCAGAAGGCGTCGTTGAAGACTCTCAGACTCCTTCGTACGCTGCATTGAAGCTCTACATCGATAATTGGCGCTGGCAAAGCGTTCCCTTCTACCTGAGATCGGGCAAGGCGCTGCCGAGGAAGGCGAGCGAAGTCGTCGTGGAGTTTAAATCACCTCCGCATGTGATGTTCCCACTTCCGGAAGGTTACACGCTTACCTCTAATTTCATTTCGCTCTGCATTCAACCCGATGAGGGGATCCACCTGCGCTTCGAGACGAAGGTGCCTGATTCACCAAAAGAGACACGCTCCGTCGAGATGGATTTCCATTACCGCGAATCCTTCGGCAATGAGCCACTGCCGGATGCGTATGAGCGACTTATCGTGGACGCTATTAATGGCGACCCCTCACTATTCACAAGGAGCGATGAGATCGAAGTCGCCTGGGGGATTATCGACCCGGTCCAGAATGCCTGGGAACAGACCCCGGCAGCTCCAGGATTGGCGAAGTATGGTCGCGGGACTTGGGGTCCGGCAGAAGCTGATGCGTTTATTCAGCGCGATGGTTTTACCTGGCACTTTGGCTGTCCGGACCACGAACATTAGACCCAAAATTGTGTCGTTTCCGTAATTAGATCGAACGCCTTCTCATGGCAAGAGACCTCACTCCCCCGGTGACTATATAGTTCCGGAGGAGCAAGGTCTCTCGGTATATCTCTTGCGTGATCGGCGCTACTGCAGCAACTCGAAGGTCACGGTTACGCGAGCGTTCACAGAGATCTGGCCAGGGGCGAATGCGCCATCGAAATCTGCTGAGGGGCCGGATGCGTTCTGCACAACGTTCTGCGACATCCCTGTGGAGCGCGCCCCCCACCAACCATAACCATACCAGGACCACCAGCCGACATGGTCTTCATAAATTGACTTTGTGTTGCCGACGGAGATCGAGAGCACACCAGCCATCGCCTCAGCTTTCTCGCTAGCAGCTTGAACGGCTAATTCCCGAGCCTGGTCTCGATATTTTCTCAGTTCTGATGTGCGGAAATCGATCCCGTGGACATTCGTGGCACCGGCTTCGGTGACCGCTGTCAATAAATCCTCGAACACATCAATATCACGCAGAGTTACCACAATAGTGCGGCGGACAGAATACCCGGTGATATCCGTGTAGGGGTAGGAGTCGTCGTATCTGGGCTCGATGCTGATGTAATCTGTTTGGATGTCCTTCGCTACAACTGAATAGTGTTTGGTGATGTTGATGACCTCCTGAACATTGCTGTCATTTCTTCGTTTTGCTACGCTCAATTCCCGATGGAAATTTTCCACTCCTAACGTGATAAGAACCTCATCTGGAACCACCTTCACGACGGCTTCTCCGGAGACCGTTATCACTCCGGGGTCTGGCTCAACCTGAGTGGGCAGGCCAACCGCGCCTACGAGAAAAACGGCACATACCACTGCTAGAATCAATCCCGGTGCTTGTTTCATCGTTCGAACCTCCCTTACTAAGTGAGTGTTCTCGTTTGTGTGCCAACGCTTGGAGATCAGCCATCAATCTTCAATCGCCTGTTTATCGATTTTAGGTATAGCGATGCTCTGTGTCCTGGTCCCACCCGTTATGAGGCAATTCGGCGTCAAGTTCATGACAAATGACGCAGTGCTTTAAAGGTTTTAATCGTGGTTATGATGCATCCTGGCACAAATTGAGCGAGCAGATTATGGCTGAATGAACCCCTATTCAATCACGTGATGGAATAGACGCCGCAAATACAATCACTTTCGCGAACCACGCGCATTGCCCATTGTTGACTTGCAGGGACAGGTAAAATTAAGCAGGTTTGACGTCTTGCGTTTGACGCCGGTAAAAAAAGGGGAGTTCGGTGAAATGCATTAGGTTTTTCATGGTCGAGACCGCGTAGCGGATCGATACGTTTGATTATTGAAATTGATGGAAAGGCTTGGTTCCCATGGTTGAGATCCATCTTTACGGAAAACTCAGGAGGTATGCGCCTGGTAGCAGACCTTCAGCGGATAGTGTGATCGTCGTCGATCCAATAGAGGACGAAACAATTGAGATGCTCCTTGAGCGGGTGGGAATAGGGGCTGATGAGATCTACCATATCTTTCTAAACTCGAAGCTGCTAGCGACTCATAGTACGATGGCAAAATGGTTGGGCTATCAGCAGGTCCGGGAATCCCCATTGGATTGGAACTTGAAAGTGGCGGTGAAGGGTGGCGATCGTATCGGTTTATTTGGGGAAGATATGGCGACGCTCGTTGTCTAAGTCATAACAAGAAATAGGCGGCATCTCTCCAGGGGATAGAGAGCAACCCGGGCAGAAGATAAAGACGGGGCGAGAAAAATCTCGCCCCGTCTCAATGTTCAACGCTGGAAAAAGCATTTCTCTCTTCTTACTATCCCCCCGCAATCGCCGGCGCGAAAGCAACCCGATCGCCGTCTTCGACGATTTCATCCAGCTCTGTTTGTATGTGGTTACGAATCACGATTTTCACTTCTTCAGCAGGGAGACCCAATATCTGCATCAGATCAGCGGGGGTGGCGCCAGGATCAACTTCGATATATTTGGAGCCACCCACTGGCAGATCCGGTAGATACTTCCTCAGTGTCGCAAAAACCGTGACCTCAACCTGCATCAACGCTAATCTTCATGCACCCAAGCGTAAACTTTATCCAGTTCCTCGTCCGCCATGGACCAGACTACATCGTGCGGAGGCAGCTTTTCATAGCGCATGAATTCCGGCAGGCGGTCATCCTCTTTGGTGAAGCCGGCGCGCTCGTTGAATAGGCGCTCCATCTTGATGACCTCTTTACCCAGCGCGATTGCGTCATCACCGGTGAGGTCCATACCCATTACACCAGCGACCGAATCTACCATTCCCTCGAAGCCTGTCTGGATATCAAGGATCGGGAAAGCGATGAACAGGCAGTAGCCGCTGCTGTCGATGAAGGCTGTTGATGCTTGGAAGGCGAGTGATAAATCCGCCTTACCTTCATCTGTGAGAGGATCGACTTTACCGCTGACACCTGCGATCTCAGGAGCGATGGTGTAGCCAGATGTGTGATCAGCTCCCATAGGTGTGGTGGCGTAGGTTACACCGATGCCCTTGATTGCCCGCGGTTCGTAGGCCGGCATCGACTGACCTTTAACTGTCGGCACCCGGTGAACGCCGAAAGCCTTAGCTGTGGCTTCTACACCCTGACCAAGTATACGGCCCAATGGTGTCTTATTCCGGATCTCATCGAACAGCTTCAAGGCCCCTTCTGCGTCGCCGAACTCGAGCAACCCGCCTTCCATCGCAATCGCGATTGAATTGCCAGCCTCGATCGTATCCAGACCTAGATCGTTGCATTCCCGAGTCATGCGAGCGATGATGTCTAGATCATCGATCCCACAATTAGAACCCATAGAAAAGGCGGTCTCATACTCAAGACATGAGACCAGTGCTTTTCCTGATTCGTCGGGATAGATATTAGAGCACTGGATGATGCAGCCCGGATGGCAGTTATGGCCTGTCATACCTTCCCCGTTCCGCTTCTCCACTGCCTCAGCAATCGCTTCGCCGGAGATCTTCGCCGCGCCTTCAAATTGACCGGCACTGAAGTTGCGCGTCGGCAGACCTCCCGCCTCGTTGACGATATTCATCAAGACATTGGTGCCGTATGCGTTCAACCCGCCGTCTTTCTTGGTTAGCCCATGCTCCTGTATCGCATCAGCTAATTTCTTCCTACCATCTTCAAAGAGCTCCTTGTTGGCTATCTCTACACCTGGTCCATCTTTGTCGTCGATCACGATGGCCTTGATGCCGCGTGCGCCGAGGACCGCGCCCAAGCCGCCGCGTCCAGCATAGCGACCGGGTTTGTTCTCCGGGTCGTTGACGGAGATGCCGGCGTTGGAGAGTTTCATCTCGCCAGCCTGACCGATCCCGATGACGGCCGTTTTGGGATGATCTTTCCAAAGAATCTCGTCGATCTCATACATCCCCTTGCCCATGAGATCAGCAGCGTCTTTGAACTCCACGCCATCCTTGGTGATCACCAGGTAGTACCACTGATCCTTTACAGGAGTTCCCTCCAGGATAATGGCTGCCAGACCTAGTTTGGCGATTTTCTGACCCGAGAGACCACCCGCGTTGCTCTCTTTGATTGTCCCCGTCAGAGGGCTTTTTCCACCAAAAGATGTGCGGCCGCTGCTGGGTGCAGCAGGCGTCCCAGTGACCCATCCTGGCGCAATGACCACCTTGTTATGGGGACCTAAGGGATGGCAGGTAGGGTCGATTTCATCAAAAACGATGGCCGATGTCATACCTCTCCCACCCCACTTTGCCCACTTTTTGGGAACATCTTCATACGTGGCTTTTAGGTCCGACATGTTGACGCGTACTATCTTCCTTGCCATGGCTTCCTCCTTGTCCTCATCTGTCTTAATTGCGGTTATTCCTCAGTAGCTTAATAGATATTATGCATTGCACCTTTATCGTTTAGAGCTCGCGTTAAGGCTTCTGACATACGGACACCGTCACGATATTGATAAGGCCACATGTGTTGGATAGAAAAAATCCCCACATGGTCACCCTCACACAACGACTCATCACGGGCTGCATCAAATCCCGGGACATCGCATAGCACCGCATTCTTAAAAATGTACCCTTTTTCCTCAGCGGAAATCGCTAGCTTATCTTGCAGGACTCCGATGGTTGTATCTCCATCGAGCAAAATTTCGGTTTGGGCTACATGATGACCGCCAGCATATTTGGCAATAGCACCATAAAGCGAAACGTTTACCATGATAGAAGGCATTGATATTTCCGATTAGTTAAATATTGCGATTGATTAATAAAATTCCTTAGTAACCCTCCTTGAAGAAGCCCTAGTTGGAACACTGGAATCAGCGCTCTATTATGGGATTGCCGTAAATTACGCTTAACCAGCTTGTTTCCTTATATGGTATAGGAAAAACAAGTAGTGTCAAGAAAATAGTATAACTAGCGCCGCTCCTTAATCCATCTAAGGCGTCTATCACCCGCTATTCAACACGCAATGTCACTAAATATGTACAAATGGGGCGATCGATGATTCGTTCAGAATCGGATTTATCCCCATGCGAATTGCTGGTCGTATCTTATTGAGTTTCTCAGTACCTACCCCGTAGTACCCTCTTTGAACTACCCATCTATAGAGTGACGACCAGCCGCTCCATCTTCCAGACTGCGGCATGATACAGGCAGAGCAACGGAGTAATGTTCCATTACTTTCTTTTTCCTACGCTTTGTTCAAGGCTGATTTATTAGGGGTGGTCAGAGGTGGAGTAATCCGGTTGGGAATACAAGAGCCACCGTTGTGCCCGGGTTTCCGGAGCCATCCCAATCTGGTGAGGGGCTCAGGAGTTGGATATGGCCGCCGTGGGCATCCATGATGGCGCGTGCTATCGAAAGACCAAGGCCGCTTCCGCCATGGTCTCTCGAGCGGGAATAATCCGCCCGATAGAAGCGTTCAAAAACGTGGGGGAGGTCTTCAGTGGGCACCCCTGTGCCTCGGTCTTGCACCCAAATCACGACATGCGGTCCGGGCTGAGATGTTGGCTGGAGCGCTGCATCATTTAATGATGCAGGTTCTATCCCTCTGTTGGGGTTTGGACCTTGTTTCTTCTGGTGAGCATCTCGCAATGTCACGAGTATTCGTTCATCAGCGGGAGAATGCTTGAGTGCGTTATCCAGAATATTGGTGAGAACCTGGTCGATGCGGTCATGATCTACGGTCAACATGATGGGTCTTTTGGGGAGTTCCATTTGGATTTGTACTCCTCGTCTCTTCGCTTCAGGGGAAAGCTTCGTCTTCGTATTCTCGAGTAATTTTCTGAGATCGAGACTTTCTAGTTTGAGTTTCATTCCCCCGGCATCGACCCTGGTGAGGGTGAGCAAGTCATTTGTCATACGAATGAGCCTGTCGGTCTCTCTCTCAATTGAATTGAGGAAGCGATCTCTCACCTCGGGATCTTCGACTGCTCCATCCTGTAGAGATTCCGTTAACCCTTTAATCGCTGTTAGTGGGGTGCGGAGCTCATGGGAAACGTCGGATATGAACTGAGTCCGCAGCTTCTCGGTTTCCAGTAAACGGCTGCGCATGTTGTCAAATGTCCGGCTGAGTTGGCCCAATTCGTCGAACCGCTCGACGGGGATCGGAATATCGAATACCCCTGCCTGCATCCCGCTCGCCGCATCTGCCAGTACATTTACGGGGCGTAATAGATTCCCGCTTAAGGAAAAAGCGAGCAAGCTTGCGATCGGTATAGCGATGCCAACCGCCAGAATGAGTCTCGTTCGCAGATCGGCCAGAACGGCGGCGATATCTCGTAATGGGTGACTGAGCAGAAGGACGGCCACCGTTTCATCTTGTTGAAGCAGGGGGGTGGCGACGAAAAGCCATTCCTCATCCTTGATCTTTTCCACGCTGCTGGCGATCTGACCAGCGAAAGCATCTTGCGTGGCGGGGATCTCTTTAAAAGGTTCCAGGTCGAGATCTGCAGATGAGATGACGGTTGCCCTCTCCTGGTCGATGAGCAGGAATCGGGTTTCGATTGTGGGACTGAGTTCGATTGTAAAATCTCGGAGGCTGTTCATTTCCGCTTGCGAGAGCGGTGATACAGTCTCGTTTTCAACCAGGTCGGAGGGAGCGATTACCTGGACGTTTAGATTGCCGATGACCTGTTGTTGAATCGCATTGAATGCCTGTCCGATTTGCGGGTCCGGCGCCTCGATATGCAATTGAGGTAATAAGCTCTGCGTGATCACGTGCGCCTGAGAGACAAGGCTGTTTTCAAGTGCGTTTAAGAAATAAAATTCCGCGAGAGAGAGCAGCGAGAAGCCAGTGATGATTGCGGCGATGAAGATCACTGCTAAGTGACTGAGCAGGATTTTGGTTCTCAAGCTGCGCGCCCAGGTGAAAACGGGATGACGCTGAAGCAGGGATTTCCTAGAACTATTCGCAGGCATCGAGTCTATACCCCACACCTCGAACAGTCGCGACTGAGTCGGCGGCAAGTGGATTTGCTACACGCAGGCGAGCGCGCAGTCTCCGTACGGCTGTGTCTACGGCGCGTGTATCACCAAAAAAATCGTATCCCCATACTGTGGAGATCAATTGCTCCCTGGTCAGGACGTGCCCCTCGTTACGAATTAAGGTTTCAAGGAGATCGAACTCCAGGGCGGAAAGCTCTAGAAGTTGCCCATCCCAGTGCGCCTCATGTTTGTCGAGATTCATTGATAGCGGGCCCTTTTGCAGGGTTGTTTCATTTCTGATCTCCGAAGCTTGAGTTCGGCGTAACACGGATTTTATGCGCGCGATTAGTTCACGAGTGCTGAAGGGCTTTACAACGTA
>CAYLOO010000111.1:0-8238 GCA_964385355.1 uncultured Anaerolineaceae bacterium | reverse complement strand
CTTGATGTTTGATCCGGGGGGTGTGGGGGAGTGGAGTCCCCCACAGTCCCCCCGGTGGGGGGACAATAGGGGAGAAGAAAGGTAAATCATAAATCTGCAATGGTCGATCTATTCGGTAATAAGCTCAAAGCACAGCCCACGTTCACTCCAATTCAAGCTCAGTCATCAGTCCATGCAGCACCTGCAGCGCGGTGAGATTGCGCACCGGCCAGGCGTGGTCCATGGCTTCAGAATCGTCGAAATCGTTCAATGCCCAGGTGAGATGCTCACCGTCCGTCTGCAAGCCTTGATTGGGGAGCGATTGCAGCGCCAGCCAGAAATTCCACAGGGGGATTTCATACTCCCGGGCAACCTCGGCGATGATGGCGTTAATGCTGTGATCGCCTTCTAAATTGTCACCCTTTGTCGCCAGGATCGGCACTACCCCTCGCTCGATGCAGATCTCAACCATCTGGCGCAGTTCCGCTTCGAATAGTTTGGGCGTCCAGACCTGATTTGTCCCCAACGAGATGAAGGTAAAACTCGGGCGGTGCCGGCGCAGTTCGCATTCCAGCGGTGATTCTTCGACTTCGCAGACATCGTCGGGCGCCAGGAGTGGATCGAGGATGAGCGTTGTGCTAAAGCCGGCATGTGCGGCAATGCCGACGTGCTCGAAGGAACCTGCGTAGGTTTCGATGACCGGCTCAAGGTATTCATGAGGTCCCAAATCATAATAGGACGGATCAAGGTCAAATATCGTTAAAAACCAGGATGTTGCAACCTCACCGTCTCCGACCTTGGAGAAAGCCTGCGGGTTGTTTCCCAGTGCTATCCCTTTCTGGAAAGTATCGACAGCCTGAGGGCTCAGTGCCGGCACGACCGGGAGTGATTTCCACTCGCCTGGATCGACCACAGGGCTGCCCGTAGCAGTCGCCCTCGGGGGCACTGTACGCAAAACCTGAGTTGGGATGCCAGTAGACGTTGATAGAATGCTGGTCGGCGAGACCATCACGGGTGAGGTTCGTGGCTGAGTTCCCTCAATCTCAGGGGAAATAGTGGATGACGAGCTGGGAGCTGCAGAGCAATGCGAGCACGAGAGAATGAGGAACAAGCATAGAACGAAAGGGTGAGTTGGGATTAACTTGTGCGCCATAATCAAACCGGCCAGCAGCTAGGATTCCTTTAACCATCCTTTGTACCTGACGGGCTTTCGGTCCAATTGCAGGACCAATCTTGAGTTTAGAAAAACACAGCAACTCATGCGGGCTCTAGCTGCTCTTTACTGAGTTCCGCTCCGCGGCGCAGCGCTTCGATATTTGAGTCGAGCAAGTTCCGGCGATGAGCGGGGATGTGTCCCTTCAAACCTTCTCCGACTTGCTCTATTGAAAGCACTTCCAGTCTGTCAAGCAGGGCGCCTAGTAAAACAAGGTTGGCCAGCCGCTGGCTTCCGAGCTCTTCAGCGATCTCATTGGCAGGGACGAGCACAACCTGAATATCATCTCGCTCCGGGTTACGATCCACGAGAGAGGTATTCACAACGAGCACCCCCCCCGGCTTTACGAGCCCTTCATATTTATCCAACGAGGGGATGTTCATCACGATCACAGCAGCCGGATTCTTCACGATCGGCGCACCGATCTCGTCGTCGCTGATGATGACGACACAATGAGCCGTGCCGCCGCGCATCTCCGGCCCGTAGGATGGGAACCAGGTTACGTGCATGTTGTTATCTAATCCCGTGTAGGCCAGTAATTGTCCGGCGAAGAGCGCTCCCTGGCCACCGAAGCCAGAAATGATGATCTCTGTCTGCATAGTGTCGCTATCCCTTCTTGCTTTCAACAATGGCTGGATGAACTTTGAAATCGCCTAGTGGGAATACCGGGATCATATGGTCTCCGATCCAGTTGAGTGATTCTTGCGCAGTCATCCTCCAGTTCGTCGGGCAATTCGACAGCAGTTCCACCATCGAGAAACCAAGTCCCTGGCGTTGCACTTCAAAAGCCTGCCTGACGGCCTTCTTCGCTTTACGGATATTCGCCGCATCGTGCAAGCTCCGGCGAACGATGTACGCAGAACCATCCAATTGCGATAGGATTTCACACATCTTCAATGGAAAACCATGTGTTTCGACATCGCGGCCAAGCGGCGAGGACGTCGTCTTCTGCCCAGGAATAGTTGTCGGCGCCATCTGCCCGCCGGTCATCCCATAAATCGCATTGTTGATGAAGATCACGGTAATCATTTCGCCGCGCCCTGCCGCGTGCAGGATCTCGGCCGCGCCGATAGACGCTAGATCGCCATCACCCTGGTAGGTAAAAACGTTCATATCCGGATTCACGCGCTTGAAACCTGTCGCCATCGCCGGTGCACGCCCATGGGCTGCCTCGGCAAAATCCATATTGAAGTAATTGTAAGCAAAGACGGAACAGCCAACCGGTGCGATTCCAACTGTATTCTCACGCATGCCCATCTCATCGATTGTTTCGGCGATCAGGCGATGCGCCACGCCGTGTGTGCACCCAGGGCAATAGTGAGTTGGGACGTCAGTCAAACTTACCGGTTTACTGAAAATTAGAGCTTCCACCATTTTCTTATCGGTCATTAAAAAGCCTCCAAACCTGGCTAGGCGTTCACTTTTTTATTGAGTTCTTGGATCTGCTCGAAAATCTCATCCGGGAGGGGGACCATCCCTCCCATTCGCCCGTAGAAATCGACCGGGACTTTGCCATTTACTGCAAGACGGACATCATCGAGCATTTGCCCACCGCTCATCTCAACTACCAGGATCCGTTTAACCTGATCTGCAACTTTCCCAATTTCATCGTAAGGGAAGGGATAGAGTGAGATCGGGCGCAGCAGGCCAACCTTGATACCCTCATCGCGCGCATGCTTCACAGAAGATTGGGCAATACGCCCCGAGGTCCCATAGGCGACTACGGCGATTTCCGCATCCTCCAGAAGCAAAGACCTAAACCGCACTTCATCCGCCTCGATCTTCTTCTGCTTTTCAACAAGCTGGAGATTGAAAACTTCCTCTTCGGCCGGATCGATGTAGATCGAGGTGATCACGCGCGGATCGCGCCCCTTTGCGCCCGTCAACGACCACGCAGCTCGATCTTCGCGTTTGCGCACCTCCTGCATCGGAGGCAGCTCCGCGGGTTCCATCATCTGGCCAATACTGCCGTCCGCTAAAACAACGACGATCGCTCGATATTTCTCGGCGATGTCGAAAGCCTCATACGTCAGGTCGATAAGTTCTTGTATCGTCGCCGGCGCCAGGGTAATGATGCGATAATCGCCATGGCCGCCTCCCTTGACGATCTGGTTGTAATCCCCTTGCGATGGAGCGATATTCCCCAGACCGGGGCCGCCCCTCATGATGTCCACGAGAACGACCGGCACTTCAGAGCCGGCGATATAGGATAAACCTTCCATCATCAGGCTCACGCCCGGACTGGATGAGGAAGACATGACCCTCACACCAGCGCAAGCGGCGCCGTATACCATGTTTATCGCCGCGACTTCGCTTTCGGCTTGGAGGAATACGCGTCCAAGCTCCGGCATCCGCTTTGCCATGTGCTCGAGAGCCTCAGTCTGTGGGGTTATCGGATAACCGTAGTAGGCCTCACAACCGGCGCGTACTGCCGCTTCGGCGAAAGCAACATTGCCTTTAAGCAATTCCTTTGCCACGTTTTCGTCCCTCCTCTAAGGCACAGTTGGTTTAATTTTATCCGCTGGAACCCAGCGAAAGACAGTTATTGCCACGTCCGGACAGACGATCGAGCAAATCGCGCAGCCTGTACATTGTTCGTCAGGGTCGACCAGTTCCGCCGGGTGATAACCCTGTGTGGTAAAACGGTCGGCCGCCATCTTGATCACTTCTTGCGGGCAAACCGATGTGCACAACTCGCACCCCTTACAGAGGTTCTCGTTGACGACGATGCGTCCTTTTGCCATTCCTTTCCTCCAAGATTAATCCGCTCATAACTTACATCCAGAGGGGACCTGTCTCCAGTGTTGACCGTCACGGCCAGACAGAACAAATATCCCATTCTGGAGTATACCTGTCCAGTTCGCACAAACGATGCCGGGAAGACGATTTCCAGTGTCATAAAAACATCACGCCATGATCTGTTCTGGTGACATTAAGTGCACCCTTCGTAGTATCAAAAGGGCTCTGGTTTGGGTGAAGTTCCTGGTGCAAATATTTTTATTCTATAGGCGGATTAAAGTAGTTATAAGCCGCCCGCGAGAGATTGGCTATGAGCTTAGACGTAGGATCCCATACCATCTCGGTTTCATTCCAGAGGAATATGGTGAGCACGTAATCACCCCCGGGGCTGAACACGATGCCGGCGTCACCGATCATATCCAGAGGTGAGCTTCGCCAACCATGTTTGTGGGCGACGCGTGTCCCTTCCGGCAACCCTGCTTTGATGAGTGTTCCCAGGATATTTTCAGAGAGCAGATCCAACATCCGGCGGCACTCCTGCGGAGTAATCTCCTCTGGAAATACCGCCTGGAGCGTTCCGCCGCCTTCGGCGCAGGCATAGATATCCCCGAGAAGTAAACTCATATCCGATGCCGTTGTCTGAGTGTAGGAATCCGGATTGGTGTTGATATCCACCCTTTGATTGGCAGGTGTTCTATAGATCCTCAACTGGGGAGCACCAAGGAAATAATAGCCGGCGATGAATGTGTTTTCGATGCCCAATTCCTGCATCGTTTCAGTGACGAGTATCGGACCGGCGACATCGTACGTCTCTATTTGCTGCATGATCCAATCGGAGGGGTCATTTCCTGATTCGGTAATCATCTCTACAAGCCAACGCTCGACCTCCGGGTCTAACGGCTCATCCTCATAGCGGTACAAAGCCGTCATGATGCTGATCTTGATGATCGACGCCGCCGAGAAGGCGATATCGGGCTCAACTTCGAGATCCACTCCGCCGAGAGTCGCGAAGTGGAAATTCTCACCAGTGCCCAGATCGGTCAGATAGATTACGACCAATCCATTAAAATCGTTAACATCGATATTTTGTCTGAGGAGTATTTCAAGCGTTTCCAGAGTAGGTCGAGGAACTACATTGCCCACAACGGGTAGATTTACACTACGGTTTATGGGTGAATGTAAAACTGCAGTGATGAGTTCCTCCGAGCGCGCTTGATCCAATAAGCGGCCTGGTGTTCCCGATGTAAAAAAGGGAGTTCCAGGTCTGGGTTCAGCGGGAATAGGAGGTTCATCATAACGCGCGGCGATGTCCAGAAGATACGCTTCCAGTTGAGTAACAGAGTATTCTGCCTTTAGCGGTACGCTCTGCGGCTCGCCAGCGCGATTCCACAAGAAATCCCAAAACCCAGCCCAGAAAGGTTTGCCTGTTCTTTCAAGCTCAGCTGCAGCCAACATGACGTCCGTGTCAGGTCGGAAACCAACATTCGCAGGATTGAGCAGGATCAGGTTTTCGTTGTAAAACAGCTCGATGGGGGAGCTATAAACTTGCAGGATACGTTCGAGCGCTTCCGATTGATCGAGTCCTCCAACATGAATCCCCGCAATCGTTAGTTCCAGGGGCAAATGAGATCTCTGCCTGCTGTAAGCGACAAGTTGGTAGAAGAAAAGCGCTACAGATGTCAAAAGCAACGCAATTGAAACCCAGCGCTGCAAATTGATGTCGTTTCGCCTCATCAAACCTCCAAGCGCAAGAGTATATCATACACAGCAGGGCTGAAGTTTAAGAGCTCGATGAGATCGTCTCGAACCACAGCTACAATAATGACTATACGAATAGGCGCAGAATCCCGGGGAGCACATTCGCAAAGCCGTGTGCACCCCAACCCGCCCAGATTGAATCCCAACGATCGACGAGCCAACCGGCGATAACGCCAAAACCAAAAATGCTGATGAGCGCGAGCCATCCCTGCTGCCAGTGAACAGGCTGAAAGGCAAAAAGAAGCGCCTGTAGAAAAATCCCCATTGCCGGACCCAAGTTGGCGTTTAGTGTTTTTCCGATGTACCCTCGAAAAAAGGTCTCCTCGACAAATGGCACCCATAACAACCCGAAAAAGAGCGCACTGATCCCGTCCAGGGGAACACCTCCGGCATAGATTATCCAGTAATTAAAGAGCATGCTCAACCCTCGCCAGATGGCTCCAGCGAGAACACCCCAGCCGTAATTCAATCCGACTCGATCGCTGCGGTATGCAAATACGGTTGGTGATTGTCTAAGCACGATCAATGTGGCCCAGGGTAAAGCAAAAAGCAAGATCGTCGGGACCATGCTCCAAAGCGGATCGGAGGGCCATACCCCAGTCACCACCATGACGTTCATCGCGACGATGAGGACCAACCCTGGTGCGATCGCCTTCAAGGGTAGAGAGCTGCTGCGTGCTGTGGCCGGTGGAAACAATGTTTTCATTCTCCGATTAAGTACAACGATAGCAGATTTTCGCGTTCGTGACAGCCTGCGTCGATAATAAATCGCGAGGACAGACCCGACCCGAGTGTCGGACTGCCGCCACCCTACCCCTCTAACCTCCCGCACGGTCAAAACCATCGGGAATTGTAAAGACGCCCCACTGGGGCGTCTCTACAGTTAGTTTGAAAGGATTAATTTATTTCAAAGGGCCAGCCTATGCGTCGGTCCGCCACTATCACCGACCTGCACACATAACCTCCCGCAGGTATTTCTATCCTGCGGGAGGTTTAAAACGCATCCAAATCCTTACGCTCCTTCAGCCTAAAGATTCCAATTGCTGCTTGATTTTTTCAGCCGTCTCCTCAAACGAACGCAATTTTGCTCGCTCTCTTTCGACGACATCTTCAGGAGCACGCTCAGCGAACGGGCCCGCGAGCAGTTTCTCGATTCGCTCCTTCTGAGATACGGCATCCGCGAGCTGCTCCTCCAGCCGCTCCTTCTCCTTGTCAAGATCGAGCATGCCTTCAAGTGGAAGATAAATTTCGACCCCCTGAATTACCAGTGCAAGCGCATTCTGCGGCCGCTCTTCTAAAGCGCCCTCGATCTGAAGTTGTTCAGAATCGATACCGGCGAGCGCGGCGATTGCAGCACTCGAACTCGCAAGGTATTCCGCAGTATTTCCAGCCTGGATTGCGGCCGGTATCCGCCGCCGCGGTTCAACCCCTTTCTCAATACGCGCATTGCGGATGGCCTTAACGATATCCATAACAACCTGGAAATTCTCAATATCTTCTGACGGCTTAGCGACTTCTTCATCTGCCGTTGGCCATCTGGCAACAATCAGAGCCTCTTCCCAACCTCCTTCTGGTTGATAACCTGCGCTGTTCTCCACACACGTACGTTTCATGTATCCCCAGAGCTCTTCCGTTACGAAGGGCATGAATGGATGCAGCATTCGCAGACATGCATCGTATACCTGCGCCATGATCTTCGTCGTCCGCCAGGCAGCGCCCTCTCCAACATCAAGCTGCAGCTTAGCGATTTCTAAATACCAATCTGCAAACTCGCCCCAGAAGAATTCATAGAGCTGTCGCCCGGCTTCGCCATACTGGTATGCCGCGAAAAGCCGATCAACGCTCATTTGGATCTGGGCTAGGCGGATTAGGATCCATCGATCTGCATTCGAGAGTGAGCTGTCCTCATCAAGACTGGAAGGTTCACGCTCGACCGCGTTCATGATCAATCGCCCGACGTTCCAGAGTTTATTGGCGAAGTTACGATGGGCCTCAAGCTTTTCGAGGTTCATCTTTGAATCCTGGCCGGGTGTCGATCCGGTCAGCAAGGTAAAGCGCAGAGCATCTGTGCCGAATTCTTCCATCAGCTTCAGCGGATCGATCACATTCCCAAAGGACTTGCTCATCTTCTGCCCCCCACTCACTCTGACAAGCCCGTGTAAGTAGACCACCTCGAAGGGTATCTCCCCTGTAAATTCGAGGCTCATCATGATCATGCGTGCTACCCAGAAGAAGAGAATGTCGTACCCCGTCTCCATCATCGTCGTCGGGAAGAAATAACGTAGATCCTCTTTATCATCCGGCCATCCAAGCGTCGAGAATGGCCAAAGTCCGGAAGAGAACCAGGTATCGAGCACATCTGGATCCTGCGTGATCGCAAATGACTCGCAATGAACACACTGATTGGGGACCTCACGAGCGACGGTAATCTCACCACAGTCAGCGCAATGCCAGGCTGGAATCCGGTGCCCCCACCAGAGCTGCCGTGAGATGCACCAATCGCGGATGTTTTCCAACCAGTTGTAATAAACCTTTTCAAATCTCTCCGG
>CAYLOO010000110.1:0-8258 GCA_964385355.1 uncultured Anaerolineaceae bacterium | reverse complement strand
ACGGTACGCTTTCAGCTGCACAGCGTTCCGCCTGGGACGCTTATGCAGCTAACGTTTCTGTTATCAACAGGCTTGGTGATACGGTGCATTTGACTGGCTTCAATATGTGGGTTCGGTCTATGACTGCTATCCAGCAAGCCGAATTAGATGTCGTCGACGATGGTCCTGTCATATTCAGTTTGCCTGAAACTGACGATACCTTAGCTGTTGCTACGGACGTTCCGAGTCAGGAAATTGATGTCACCTTCGACAATACTAAGCCCTGGGCAAATGAGGACGGTGGAGCCATGATTATCAAAATGGGGCTCCCTAAGCTAGCTACTCGCAATTTCTTCAATGGTCCATGGCGTTTTGCTGGTATTGTTGAAGGCGATGCTGTAACGCCCCCGACGAGTCCAGCTGCAATCGCTGTGCCCTTCCCAGTTGCTGTCGGTCAAAAATTGTGGATAGAGGCACGGATTGCGAGGGCTGACGGTCGACTGTCCGCTCCCTTTCGAGCCTCCTGCACAGCAAGTTGAGTTAATTCCTGATGCAGTAGTAACTGGTATCGGTGTTCCCGATGTCACAGGTAACTACTTTTGGCATAGTATGCATGCGGGTGAAGACGTGTATAAGCACGAGTCTAAGGATTGGTATAGTTATTACCGCACCGGCGGTCCTTGGCTTATTTTTAGCTCGATTAGCGATAGTCCTTCCGGTCCTCACTTCAACAGGCTTTTTTCTAGTCGCTTTGGAACCTATACTCCTACTAACGGTGCTACCGGTAGTCCAGTACTATCATTGCCTTAAACTGTCCGCGAAGCTGTCGTGTTTCACAATGCACGGCAGCTTTTTTTTACAGCAAATCTGTTAGTTTTTTTTTATTATCATGTCTTCTTACCATGGAAAACTTTTTTGGTTGTTTTTTGCCAAAAACCTTATTTTTTCGATTTTTGTCAAAATTTTCTTTGCGAGGTTTGCTCAGATTCAACGTTCTCACCCGTGTCTGTACTTTTATACCTATGATTTTTATCATTTCTTTTTTCCGTTACTCTGTTGTTCCAAGCTGCAGCCTGTTGACATCTGAATGCGTAACGCCCACAAACAAAAAAATTCTTAAAATTCCCTTGTTTTTTGACAGCTCCTATTACGATAATTACTTTTGTCTCGTGTTTGTAGTAAGCAACGCAGGGGTGCGACTTACGAGCTGCACGATTCGCCAGAGGCAGGGGCCGAACCCCACGCCAGCAATGCACTGCACATTGTCTTACTGTGTTCGGCCTCCTTCCCTTTTTGACCTGCCTTTGGCTTTAAGCTATAAACCCAGGGAAGCAACGGCGTGCACAATAATCAAACAGCTGCGTCTCCACCGGACTCCACCCTTTGTACGGTCGGTCAGCCTTCTTTACTTGATACTCAAGAAACAACCTGCAAAATCGTACAGGACTATCGTCAGCGACTTTTTGACAGGGTTCGGCCTGAATTCGATGCGACTATCGACCTTTACAGTCGCGTTGATTCTATACAAGGCACCGATTACCTAAACCGATTAATGTCTTGTCGTTCTCAAGCGTGGTTTCTCGTTCACCGCGAAACCGGTCATGTCAAAATCGCTTCTAACGCATGCCGTCTACGCTGGTGTCCTGTTTGTGCTAGGGGCAAGGTCTTTCGTATATCAGAAAACGTCACTCGTTGGCTTAACTCCGTCCGTGGTCCAAAATTCTTAACGTTAACTCTAAAACACAGTTATGATCCATTGTCTGTTCAGGTGAACCGACTTTATAGCTCTTTTCTTCGTCTCCGCCGAAATACCACAGTCCGCAAATCCATCAGAGGCGGAGTTTGGTTTTTTCAAATCACGTACAACGCTGATCGTAACCAGTGGCACCCTCATCTTCACGTAGCTATTGATTCTGGTTACATCGCTCAATCTTTTCTTTCATCACTTTGGAATCGAATCACAGGTGACTCAATAATCGTTGATATTCGTACTATCAAAGACAAATCAGATGCAGCTAAGTACATAGGTCGATACGTTGCCAGGCCTATGAATATTCAGTCTCTTAATTCTGATTCACGTCTTGAGTTATTTTTAAGTCTTGAAGGCCGTCGTTTTTATGGTGCATTCGGAAACGCAAGGGGATATCGTTTTAGCGGCGTATTCAACGTTAAGCCGCGAGAGTGGTTAGCAGCCGGAGCCGTTAACTGGCATTTTGAAAATGTCGGCTATAATAATGTATCTCGTGCTCTGCTGCATGCTTACTGGTCTCAGCAGCCTTTGCCTGAGCCTATCCTTGCTGAAATACTACGGCCGCCGCCTGATTTTGGCTCGGACAGCCGTTTAGCCGAATTTCTAATCGAGCATTTATCAACAATTTTGGAGTTCTAATTATGTCACAAGCACGGCAAAAGCATATTTCTGCGATTGATGCAGCAGACCAGCTTTTTAAGTTGGCACAGCAGCACTCTTATGACCCAGGTACTGTTCGGAAGTTAGAGCAGCATCGTAGAGCCCTGAATCATCTTCGTAGAATGACCCTCTATGCTCTTAATAACCCTCAGATTGACTTTGATTCTCTACTTTCTTCTCAGTGCGGCTAACGCTATACTGCTGCTATGGAAATCCGAGCAGCGACATTATCCGACCTGTCAGCTGTATGCGAATTCACGGATTATTGGCTGGCAGGAAAAGGACTTCGTGACAGGGCCCCTGGTGCTGTCAAAGATTATTTCATTCCGCCAGGGCAGCATAAACGCTACATCGTTCGTTATACTACACTTCTTATAGTCGATAACGGTTCTATTATTGGCTGGTCTGTCAAGCAGCTCAACGGCACTCTTATACATTTACTAATCGCAGGTACCCACAGAGGTAAAGGTCTCGGGTCGTTTCTACTGGCAGCAGCCAACGCACCAACAGTGCGGTGTAAATCTAATCAATCGACCGGTGACCCAGGTCCGTTTTACGTCAAGCACGGCTATGTTAAGACCGGAGAAACTGAATCTCGTCGTAGAATCGACATCGACAAGATTCAGCCGAAGCGTTCTAAAGTGATCCATATCTATGAGCGTCTAGATAATCCTTAGCAGCACACTAGCTATTCCACAGCAGCCGACTCCCCATATCTCTGTCGAGGGAGCCCGTCTGCTTCGTTTTTTCAGAGACTTGTGCGGCCGAAGGCGATGTACGATTCGACCGCAGCAGCAAGTATCACGCCAACGCAAAAACAGCGTTGTCCTGCTACTTGCGAGCTGCTTGCGTCTACCCCCTCGGCTCAAGAGCCTCGGCATATTCGTAGCGTTGAGTCCTGCGACGTCCCTACCCCCTCGGCTCAAGAGCCTCGGCAGAGTCGAGCGTTGAGTCCTGCGTCGTCTCTACCCCCTCGGCTCAAGAGCCTCGGCAGAGTCGTATCGGAAGCTCGTCTACGCCGAGCACCTTATTTTATAGCCCACCCACCCGCGGCTATCGCCGCTCCCCTGCTGACGCCACATCGCACCATCCTACGCGTACCAACGGCCAAACGGGGGCCATCGGCTCGTGGCGGGCAAACGACTCGCCCGCCTCCGCCTACTCGCACCAGCCTCGGCTCCTAAAGTAGCCTCGGCTGCCGGCTATTCGCCGGTGCGTGCTCGCTGTCGGCTTCGGCGGGCTATTCCCCGCAAACTCGCCTCTTGGCCCCCGTTGGCCTGTGTCCCGTCTGATTCGATGGCGTGGTCCGCTTGCGTTCTTGAGCGGAACTCGCTTCGTTCTTCATAGAACTCAGCGAAGCTATACTTACTAAGCCCGACCGTCGAAAACCGGACTACGGACTCGGCAATCGTCCGTAGTCCTGATGGGGCCCCCCCATCTTTTCGACTCTCGGACGGGGCGTGCTGCAGCAAGGCACCTGCTTCGCAGGGACTGATTAAATCTTGCTGCCCCGCCTCGTCGGGCTTCACGCCGTCCAGTTCGGCGGACGGCGACCGACCCCTGTCATCCGTCTTGCGGAGCTGCAAGCCGGTCGCCAGGGGCTGCCCGCCTACTGACCGGCGTCTTGAAGCTCGATGTGGAGTAGCCGGATTTATCCGGTGACCGCACGAAGTACCGATTTGGCTTCGTAGCTGCCTCGTCACTGCCCAGTATATGGTTATATTAGCCTTGACACCCACTATATACAGTTTGTAGTCTCTTTATTGTTAACGTTAACCTTTTTTTGGAGTTTTTCGTATGAGAGTAGAGAATCGCTTAATCAAGGCCGTCTCTGATGGTTTTCAAGACATGAGCGTCTTCGACTGGATTATGCTGGCTCTTACAGTTCTGCGAGCCTTGTCAGAGTTCCTTCAGTCGGACGACAACGGCGGCCTTAAACTTAAAGACGATGATTAGTCGTCAGAAAGTTCGAGGATTTTTATGGCTATTTTCAAAAGTCACATCTTAGCGGCTGCATCAGGTTCAGTTGGTGGATTGACCTATTCGCGTAACCGATTCGGTATGTATATTCGTAATCGTTCGATGCCGGTCAATCCCAACACTTCTCGTCAGCAGTTCGTTCGTTCTATAATGACCGAGGTTGTGGAGTATTGGAACAGTACTCTTACATCTGCACAGCGAGCAGCGTGGGACACTTATGCATCTAACGTACCTGTAATTAACAGGCTCGGTGATACGGTTCATTTGACCGGATTTAACATGTTCGTCCGTTCTATGATAGCGATCCAGCAGGCCGGTCAATCTATTGTCGATGATGGTCCGGTTATTTTTTCTCTTCCGGAAACAGATGATACTTTGGCTGTTGCAGCGGACGTACCTAATCAGGAGATTGACGTCACATTCGACAATACCAAACCGTGGGCTAACGAAGACGCTGGAGCTCTGATAATCAAATTGGGACTCCCCAAACTGGCAACTCGCAATTTCTTTAACGGTCCTTGGAGATATGCGGATGTTGTTGAAGGGGATAGTGTAACGCCCCCGACGAGCCCAGCCTCAATCGTTGTGCCCTTTCCTGTGGCTGTCGGTCAAAAAATTTGGATTGAGGCACGGATAGCGAGGGCTGACGGCAGATTGTCTGCCCCCTTTCGAGCCTCCGTCACAGTTAGCTAGGTTGATTCCCGATTTTGTTGTCTCAGGTATACTTATTCCTGACAGCTCGGGTTATTATTACGAAAATGGCTTATACGGAGGTCAACCATACTACCTCTGTTCAACTAATGGATTCAAACTGTGGTGGAAGTCGAGCACAACGCAGTGGGTAATCAGCAACACTCTCGGCGGTGGTTCGTTTGCTTGGCTTAAAACTGGCCTTTCACCAATCGCAGGTACTTATAGTCCTACCGGTGGTGCCGTTGGTGATGCAGATGTTTCTGTAGGCACATAGTATTCACAGGCGGTCTGTTGAATTCTCTCGAGACCGCCTGTTTTTTCTTTTTTTCTTTTCTTTAATCCCGTTACTCGTTATATAGCTCATCTAAGTACCTTCAAATTCCAGCAATTAAGGAGTTTCTCTTATGTGTTGTAAAAACTATTGTCAATATACAACCTGTCATTGGTGTGGTTCATCGACTCGTGTGCCTAAATTTGAGCAAAAGCACGTTTTCTGTTGTAATCGTTGTAAGATGGCTCATTGGCGTGCCTATAATCGTTACGTTACTCGAATCACCAGGCAGCAGCTTGAAGCTAATTCCAGGGGTAACGTTCGCAAACAAATAAAATCATAAAATTCCCTTGAGTTTTTACAACGTCCTTTCCTATAATCTCCAACGTCTCGGACAGGTAACAGGCACCGCAGGAGTGCGACCTGTGAGCGGTTCGATTCGCCTAAGGCAGGAGCCGGACTGAACGCCAACCTTTCTCCATCGAGGCAAGATACCAGCCCGGCTTCCTTCCCTTTTTCACCTGCCTTTGGCTATAAGCAGAAAACTCAGGGAAGTAACGGCTTGTTCGATAATCAAACAACTGTGTCCCCACCTAACTCTGGCCTTATCACGGACGGTGAGTCTTCTCTAGTTCATACTCAAGAAACAACCTGCAATATCGTCAGGGACTATCGTCGCCGCCTGTTTGACCGTGTACGTCCCGAATTCGATGCGACTCGCGACCTATACCGTCGCATTGATTCTTCACAAGGTACTGAATACCTCAAGCGTCTTATGTCTTGTAGGTCTCAGGCGTGGTTCCTCGTACATCGCAAGTCAGGTCACGTCAAAATCGCTTCAAACGCATGCCGTCTTCGCTGGTGTCCTATCTGTTCCCGCGGCAAAGTGTATCGTATAAGTGAAAATGTCACAACGTGGCTCAAGTCGCTTAAGACTCCTAAGTTTCTAACTTTAACACTTCGTCACAGTAATAATCCTCTTAGCGAACAGGTCGAAAAACTCTACAGCTCATTCCTTCGTCTTCGTCGAAATACTACTGTAAAAAAATCTCTAAGAGGCGGAGTTTGGTTTTTCCAGATTACCTATAACTCGGATCGTAAACAGTGGCACCCTCATCTCCACGTAGCTATAGATTCTGATTACATTGCCCATTCTTATCTTTCATCCCTTTGGAATCAAATCACAGGTGACTCGAAAGTGGTTGATATTCGTACTATCAAAGACAAATCAGAGGCAGCTAAATACATCGGTCGTTACGTTTCCAGACCGATGAATATTCAGTCTCTTGACTCTGATTCGCGTCTTGAGTTATTTTTCAGTCTTGAAGGCCGTCGATTTTATGGTTCATTCGGTAACGCCAGAGGATATCGTTTTAGCGGTGTAATCGACGTTAAGTCGCGTGAGTGGTTAGCCGCCGGAGCCGTAAGCTGGCATTCGGCTAACGTCGGCTCAAATGACGTCAGCCGTGCTATTGTTCATGCTTATTGGACACAAGAGCCGCTACCTGAGCCTATACTATCTGAGATACTACGGCCGCCGCCCGAATTTGGCTCGGACAGCCGTTTAGCCAAATTTCTAATCGAACATTTAACAACAGTTTTGGAGTTTTGAAAATGGCACAGGCGAGACAAAAACACATATCAGCCATAGATGCTTCCGACCAGCTTCTCAAATTGGCTCAGCAACACTGTCCGAGTTCAGGCCACATACGCAAGATAGAGCAGCATCGCAGGGCTTTGGCTCATCTTCGTAGAATGGTAATGTACGCAATAAATAACCCGCAGATTGATTTTGATTCTATGCTGCGTGCTCAGTGTTCTTAGAGCTATACTACAGCCATGATAATCCGCCAAGCAACGCTCGAAGACCTGTCAGTCAGAGACTGCCTTTAGAAATCCTCGGGTCCTGTAAAAGATTGTTTCATACCCCCGGTACATCATAAACTCTACATCATCTATGAGCGTCTGGATAAACCTTAGCATCACACTAGCCATACCACAGCAGCCGACTCCCCATACCTCTTTCGAGGGAGCCGGTCTGCTTCGGTTATTCAAAGGCTTGTGCGGCACAAAGCCAAGTACGATTCGACCGCAGCAGCAACCCGCAACCCAACGCAACTTCATCGTTGTATTGCGGCTTGCGGGCTGCTGCTCCCGTCCGTACAAAGGCTTGTGCGTTTCGAGAGTCAAGTCACCCTTCGCCCCAAGGGGCTCGGCATATGCTTCGCCCCAAGGGGCTCGCTTACGTCGTGGGTAGCGGAAGGAAGCTCGGCTACGCCGAGCATCTTATTTTATCGCCCGCCCACCCGCGGCTAACGCCGCTCCCCTGCTGACGCCACATCGTACCATCCTACGCATTCGCAATCGTCGTCAGAGGGGGTTCAAAACAGACCACCGCAACGGCACACTACGCCTCGGCTCGGTCGCTTCGCTCCCAACGACCCGCCTCGGCTCCGTTTGCTGTGCTCATTGTTTTGCCCCCCCTCTGCCGACTAAGTCCCGTCTTATTCGATGGCGTGGGTCGCTTGCGTTCTCAATCGGAACTCGCTTAGTTCTTCATAGAACTCAGCGAACCTATACTGACGAAGCCCGACCGTCCTAATCGCCGTACAAGGCAAGCACTACTATTAAATGGCATTCTGCCATTATGGCGATTAAGGACTCTCGGACGGGGCGTGCTGCAGCAAGGCACCTGCTTCGCAGGGACTGAATAAATCTTGCTGCCCCGCCTCGTCGGGCTTTACGCCGTCCAGCACGGCGGACGGCAACCGACCTCAGTCACCCGGCTTGCGAAGTTGCAAGCCGATTGCCTTCGGCCGCCCGCCTACTGGCCGGCGTCGTGAGGCTCGAAGTGGAGTAGCCGGATTTAACCGGTGACCGCACGAAGTACCGATTTGGCTTCGTAGCTGCCTCGTCACTGCCCAG
>CAYLOO010000109.1:0-8287 GCA_964385355.1 uncultured Anaerolineaceae bacterium | reverse complement strand
TCTTAATTAGTACAACCTGCTTGTAATATGTGAATATCGAGGGCCTCCCAGTTGGGAAACCCTCGGTAATTCTTTATTGACTTCTATTATGGACACTCACAGTAGTCATTCGCCGATGTGCGTGAGTCTATCCACTCACCGCCGGCGGCAATGCAATCTGTTTGATTCAAATCACGATGGCATTGTGGCGCAGGCTCATCCTCCTCCGGAGCGTTCCACATCGACACACCGCTGGTGTCGCCTTGCGGTTCCACACCTTTCTGCAGCACCCAACATAGTTCGACAGGGTTGTCAGGGTTTTCAATCACCCACCATTCATGCCGCAGGTCCTGTGCGTGGATGGGCGACTCCTCCCCGGTTAGGAAGTAACCGCGGATTTCTGACTGCGGTCGAGGCCCGAAGCGACAAATGAGATCTTCAATGGCTTTTGCGAATGGCTGAAAAGGAGTCAGCGGACAGGTCCCTGCGAAATTCGTATAGAAGGAGCGTGTCTCGGAGAAGGCACCATACAAGCTATCCTGTATTGCGGCCATGCGCCAGTAGTACGTCGTGCAGTCGGTAAGGGCTCCGGTAATGATGTACGTACCTGGTAGATGGAATTCTCCTAGCTCGTTGATTCCGCTGAAGTCGGGGACGGTTTGTAGGTCGGCGAAGTAACCATCCGGCAGACATCCTGTGGAGCTATGGCTGTAATGCAGCCAGGCAGGGTTCTCCGCAACTGTTGCCCCGTTCATTGGCGAGAACAAATCCGGCGCGCCAATCTCACTGATCGAAGCGCATTCGGGACCTGTGAAAAAGGCTCGCTTAGGGCTGAAAGGTCCTGTAGATGTGCCGATCCCACCGGCAACTTGCCACCAATACTCTGTAGCGGGTTCGAGGGGAACCCCGGGCCCCCACAAGGTCCCCAGGCCAGTGGCGCCGAAGAGGCTGGTGTCAGACATGTCAAAAACGTCGGAGAGGTGGATGAGATAGCTCTCGGGCTCACAGCTGCCGGGATAATTCCACTGCAGCGACGGTGCGAGCGTGTTGACGATGCCGTAATGGGCTGGTGCCACAGGATCGGGTGCAACTAAATCTCCAAGAGCACAAGGAACAACAGGGCATGCTTCAGCAACGTTGATGTTGAAACTCACCGGGCTGGACCAGGGGCCATCCGCGCCTCCGTCGATGGCGGCAACGCGCCAATACCAGGTTAAACAGTTCCCCAACGATGTGCCTGCCGGCGGAGTCCAGAGCATCTCAGGATTTTCATCTCTCATATCCAGCCCGATTGTTGTGAAAGCGAGATCGCTGGATGCCTGCAGATGGTAGCCTGCTGGAACGCAGGTGCTGTCCGCGTAGGTCCATTGGTAGGAGGGGGCGTCCAGCAATGAATTCATACCCTTCTGATGGGAAGAGCGGGGTCGGGGCGACGAGCGTTGAAAGCTCACAGGTAGGTTGAGCGTTGAAGGACCAAATAGCGGACCAGGGTCCCTCGGTCGCGCCAACCGTAGCCCGCACGCGCCAGAAGTAGGGTGTATTGGGATTCAAGGGAATCGGCCAGCCAAATGAATTTGGCATGGTCGTCGTCGCACCAAACATCGTCCCGCTGAAATCGCTCGCGGTGTTGACTTCAGCCCTGTAGCCTTCCGGCTCGCAGGTGGCATCGGGATAGGCCCAGAACAGATGAGAGGTGTAAAGCACGAAGATTCCCCCGTCATTTGGTTCGAGCAGTTGAGGAGGGACGAGAGTTGCGAGGTCACAGTAGGCACCGGGCATTCACCCGCCCGTTGGCCCAGGTGCACATGCCCCCAGGGCAAGAGCAGTGAGTAGTAGAGCGATAGTTAGGATGAGATTGCGACGCATGGGATGCCTCCTTCAAGGGCTTTACGATTTTTATACGGGTGGTCATTTCAGAGACCGCGGATTGTGTGCGGCTTCTATCCCTGAAACGTAGATCGCATGTCGTTTGTGACAGTGCTCATATCATGAGCGCGTGTTATGCGAGTAAATGAAATTCACGGCAAGTGGAAATTAAACCTTGGTAATGGAATTATCACATCGTAATTAATCAGGACGAATTTGGGACATTGGTCGGTTCTTTATTGTAAGCATCATGATAAGGAGATATCGGGATTAAATCTTCACAATGGCACGAAATCTGCACCTTGATCCATTAAGAAACCCAGACCTGAGGGGAACGACTGGATTTATTTCCAGCGATACGATGCTTGGATGTAAATCACGAATGCAATTGGTAGTTGGGCATATTGACGGCATGACCGATGTCTATGCATGTGAGGATTGCTATGGAAATATCAAGCACAATCAAACAGGAAGAATCTGTTCTCGAATTCGACCGGGTGCCTACACGGCGGATACTCCTCGTCGAGGACGAAGAAGCCAATATCGCCGTCGTGCGCAATATCCTGGAGATCCTGTTGGATCAGGATGATTTGCTCGTCGCTCGTGACGGGCACGAGGGCATTAAGCTGGCCTATGAGCACGACCCCGAAATCATCTTGATGGACTTGAGCCTGCCCAAGCTGGATGGTTGGGAGGTCGTGCGCTCCCTTAAAAGCAACCCTCGCTTCAAGAAAGTTCCGATCTTGGCTCTTACGGCTCATGCCATGGTTGGCGACCGCGAAAAGGCTCTTGAAGCCGGTTGTGATGATTATTACGCCAAGCCCATAGAGGTTGACGAATTCATACATTTCATGCGACCATATCTGGCTGCGGGGTAATCCCACCCGCAACCAGAGGGAGCGCGTGAGATTACTTAAGGCATATTGGTACATCTTTAAAAGCGTTGGCGGGGCCATGAAGGCAGGTCGCCAGAATGATCTAATATTCCGCTACTTTGTCCTAGATACATTAGACAATTTGGGTTTTTTTGAATACTTGAAGCAGCCGAGAGCATACGGTGAAATCCTGGCTGAATTCGGCTTCTCCGATGGTGAATACACCCAGGAAATTTTCAGCACTCTGCTCCATGACTCAGATAATGTAATCGTTCAAAACAATGGAGTCTACGCGGCGAATCCAGAGGTCCCCTTGCCTGAGATTGAGAACATCCTGGCAAGGACGGATTCCAGGTTGCACTTCATGCGCCAGATGGCGGAATCGCTGTCTCACAATATCCTTGATCGACTGCAAGAAAAGGACGTTGGTGTAACTGAGATATTTGAGCGGGATGATCATAGCGTTGTAAAAATGTTCGATGGAATTATGGAGACGAGCATCTACTCCGCAGTTCGCAAAGCATGCTTCGCTTACCTCACAAGCGAGGAAAGAAGGTGGCTGCGAGGCAAAAAATTGATCGAAATTGGCTGTGGGAGCGGTCGGGAAACAGCAGAAATCTGGCTGCATCTCGGCGGTGAAACATCGATCACAGCGGTAGATCCTGTGCCCGGAATGCTGCAATTGGCTACGAGCAACTTTACGGATTTACTCAAGGAAACGGATCCAACCCATTCCCCGGTAACGGATAAGAACAGGCCGGTTTTCAAAGAAGGCAGTGCCACCCAGCTCCCGTTCGACGACAACAGCTTCGACGCCAGCTTTTGGGCATTCATGCTGCACTGGACCGCTGATCCAAAGAAAGCGATCAGTGAAGCCGTGAGGGTGGTTCGACCGGGAGGGCTGATCTTTGGATCCCAGGCTTTCAAACCTTATGTAAATCAATACTTGGACCTCGTCGTAAGAAGCAGCAGGAACTCCTATGGCTTCTTCTGGCGGGAAGAATACATAAAGTGGTTTGCTGACGAGGGTCTTGAAATCGATATCGCAACGCCGGCTGGCATAATTCGTGTAACTAACAAGGCGTAAGGGAATATCCTCACAACCAAATTGTGGATTGAACTATTAGAAAGCAGTTGTCAGGGAAAACCATGAATTTAACGAATCCATTCAAAACTCAATCCCCCTATGAGGAAATTGAAACTGCTCGCCGCGAGCGTATGGTGATCGCAGTTTGCAACGCAGCTATTATTTTTGTCATACCTTTTAACGTCCTACTTACTATCGTAATGTTTCCCCAAATGTCTCCCCCAATGGTGCTTGTCTATGCATTATGCATAGGAATCATACCAATAGGCTTCTTGGCGAAGCGGATCGCGATTTTGGGAAGACCCGATTACGGGAGTTACATTTTCTTAGTTTATATTCTCCTTCTATTGGCGATCAATAGCGTTGTGCTGGATGGTATCTGCCGGATGCTTGTTCCTGGTTACATCCTTCTCATTATGATCGCCGGAATGATGCTCCCACCAACCCGAGGCTATATCATCGCTGGACTCGCTTCGGTTATCTATTTGGCTGTAACCATTCTAAGGATGTATGTTGAGTCCCCGGTGAGCTTACCTCTACCGGCGATCGAATTGATCGTTACCTTCCTTGCTGTTACGACGTTCATCTTTGTGGTTTTCATCAACCAACTCACCACGCAAGATTTGCGCAAAGCGCTTGACAATGCGACGTATGACCTTGTCGAAATGAATAAACAATTGGGGCTGGCTAGCGAGATGAAATCGCAATTTACCGCCCGCACCAGTCACGAACTGAGAACACCTTTAAGTGCGATCATCGTCTTCAGCGATCTGGCGTTGAGAGATGCATACGGACCGTTGAACGAAAAACTTCGGCATGCATTAGAGCACGTAGCCAACAGCGCCAGGCACCTAAAAAGGGTTATTAACGACATTCTAGACCTATCCAAGATCGAATCTGGTGGGCTGGAAATCTTTGACGAGCCTTTTGAACTGATGGAACTAGTGCAAACCGTCGAGAGCTCTTGTCAACAGTTAGCTGAGAATAAAAACATCCGTAGTAGTATTTGGGTATCACCGGAAATGCCCGGACGATTGAGCGGTGATGATGATCGGCTGGCGCAAGTTTTGCTGAACTTAACCGGTAACGCGATCAAGTTTACAGAAGTGGGTGAAGTGGAAGTGCGGATCGAGCCGCATGGCACGTCGCAATGGCGTATGATTGTACACGATACTGGCCCGGGCATCCCCGAAGATCAATTCAGGACGATATTTAAAGCTTACCGCCAACTCGACCGAACCGCCTCCCCCTCGAAAGTGAAGGGGACTGGGCTGGGATTGGCCATCGCGTATAACTTGGTCCAATTGATGGGTGGGGATATCGAGGTGGAGAGCGAGTTAGGTGTGGGCAGCACTTTTACAGTAACCCTGCCACTCCGCCTGCCCGAAACGAGTGATGAGGAAGTCGCTAAATCCCTTGCGTGAATATAACGGGTCGCAGTTGTTCACGAAACCCTGCTGTAATACCTTGTCTGCCACAATAAAATATTTAGCGGCTGCACGGGAGGATTAATCTAATCTGACCCCCCGTGTTTATTTTTTTTTATGCATCAAATTAAAGATCAGGAATTATTGTTTCCTTTCGGAAGAGACGGGGGAGTTTCAAATTAGCAGGGATTCAGGCTCTTGTCAGCTTGATTTTGCCACCTGCTCTGCTATGATTTACCCCTTATGCTGAAGGCTCTACTTAAAATTCCTCGCTGGCAGCGAACGCTCATTGTCCTTTTCTTTTCACAGATGGCAACGGCGGTCGGTTTCTCCAGCATTTTCCCCTTTCTGCCGCTCTACGTGAAGAGCCTTGGCTCTTCAACCGGTATGAGTGTCGAGCTCCTGTCTGGTCTGGTGTTTTCTGCTCAAGCGTTCACGATGATGCTCGCCTCTCCTGTGTGGGGTCGACTCGCGGACCGATATGGGCGCAAGCTTATGGTTGTCCGTGCCAGCTTTGGTGGATCGATTGTTCTATTGCTAATGGCTTTTTCTCAATCTGCAGAACAGCTGGTTGCGCTTCGAGCCTTACAGGGTTTGGTCAGTGGGACCGTCGCCGCGAACTCTGCTCTGCTGGCTGCGCAAGTTCCAAGGGAACGCATGGGTTACGCTATGGGCATGCTGCAGGTAGGGCTCGGAGCTGGCGTTGCTTTTGGTCCTCTCATTGGTGGGATCGTCGCCGATACGTTCGGCTACGCTTCTGCTTTCTATGTAACAGCGGTGATGCTCTTTCTGGCCGGAGTGGTGGTATTCATCGGAGTACGGGAGGATTTTCATCCACAGATTTCAGGAGAGGAACGGGGACAGAGTGTCCTCGCTTTTTGGAGTCAGCTCCTGAAATTTCCCGGCGTGAAACCGATATACAGCCTTCGCTTCCTTACGCAATTGGCGCGAAGTATGCTCGCCCCGGTTATGCCGCTTTTTGTGATGGGACTCATGACCGATGCGGCACGGGTGAACAGCTTCACCGGGTTCTTAATTGGCGCTCGAGCAGCAGCCACCACAGTAAGCGCAATGGTCTTGGGTCGCTTAGCTGATCGGATCGGGCATCGGAAAGTGGCTGCCGTCAGCGCGATATCAGCTGGGATATTCTATATTCCCCAGAGTCTGGTCACATCAGAATGGCAGCTTCTAATCCTAACAATCCTGGTCGGTGTGGCACTCGGGGGCGTCATCCCAACCTTGAGCGCAATCCTAGCGCGTTATACGGAAAGCGGCGCAGAAGGAGCTGTATTTGGTTTGGACACTTCAATACGATCCGGTGCGAGCTCGGTTGCACCGCTCCTTGGATCGTGGATCGCGCTATCCTGGGGTTTGAGGGGAACCTTCGTCGTGACCGGGCTTGTCCTCCTGGCTACAGGTTTGGCTGCCCGGATCATCCTGCCAGAGCCAGCTCAACCGCGGAAGCCTTCCATCCCAAGACCCCACCCCTCTAATTTGTAATATTGCCAATCTGCAAATGTAATTAGCGCTACTCCTATGGAGTGCACTAACTCTGACGGTGACAGGAACCAGTATTTCTTGGCTCGAAAGAATGCGCACTATCCAGAAAGTCGGGTCAGAACCAGATTTGTGATATACAAATCGTTGTTTTACAGTGCTTTCCAGATCACTCCATGGTTGTCTAGGTTTTCATCTATCATTATCCAGGGTCTACTCTAATCGTGCAGAGTCTTTTGAATTGAATATACTTGCCAAAGTGTGTTCCCTACGAAGATGCATGCGGGTTACATCTAGGTGAAATTTGGCTTTGGAGCGTGCTAGATTGGGGTCTGATAAGGACCCTAAGTGGTTCTGTTGATTGGGTTGAGGCGGTAGCGCTTACACCCGAAACCGCGCTTGTTGCGGGCGGCAGCAGGGATTTCGCCGTTTATCTATGGCGGCTCAGGGATGCAATTCATCTGCACACATTAATCGGTCACAGTGAGGGGGTATCGGCGATAGCCTTCTCCCCTGATAGTCGCTTTCTGGCAATTGGTTCTACCGACGAAACTGTGATCCTCTGGGCCATAGAACCATGATTTGGAATATTCAATTTGGGCGGGCTGCATCGATCGTGTTATTCATTTTGAGTTAGTCCCGTTGAACGATAAAGCCTGATGAAATCCACTTGTCTCATCTATCAATCCATCCTATAGTGCCGCAATTGTCCGGTTAGTAAATAAACCCTGGAGGTGAACCATGGCTATTTCATCTTCTCATACACGCTCGCTCTTCTTGGCCATCCTCATCATGGTGCTCCTTGTGGGGTGTGGCGGATCCTCAGGCGGAGATAATAGCGCCTAAACCTGACTCAGAGGTAAAGGCGACGGCGCCGAGTGGGGAGGCGGGTACAGCGACGATACGGATCGAACGAACGGGGCGTATACTCAGCGAGGATACACAATGGGAAGTATCCGGAGAGTTTCCGATCACGCTTTACTTCGACGAAGGGGATGATTCGCCCATCTTTTCCTCTACAGGTAAAGGTACGGCTGTAATGACGGGTACAGGCACAGGAACGTTGGGAATAACTGGGCATTTGACGGCAATTTATGATGTTGACTTTGAGGTCAGAGGGGCTTTCAACGCCGAAGATTGCAGCGTGGAAATCTATATTAAAGAGGTATGGGCGGAGGGCGCAGAAGTGACCATGGAGGTAGATGGCGTAGTGCTTTCCGGGCAGACGGCGGAGTTCATTATATTTACTAAAAACACGTATGAATACAAATCTATGAAGTTCCCATTCGGTGTTGGGGAAGTAACTAAACAGCGAACGATTGGGAATACCGTATGGGACGCAACCTTCACAATCACCAGTCTCAGCGTTCCCGGATTTACCGGCTGTGGTTCATTCGATTATCAGGACGAGTCCTTAGATGCGTCTGAAAATGGATCCTGAGGAGGATTCTTACCCGATTATTTTCGATAGGCCACATACACATCCGCCTCGATGATCTCATCATCGATGACGTAGTGGTGTATGAAATAGAGGTTGCCTTCAGCGTCCAGAGTGG
>CAYLOO010000108.1:0-8288 GCA_964385355.1 uncultured Anaerolineaceae bacterium | reverse complement strand
TCTTGATGATTTCGATGCCCTGTGAAGCGCCAAGGATCTGTGTGGTCGATAGCCCAACCAAAATCAAACCGATCGCCAAGAGTGCCCAGGATGAGGTTTTCATCTGCCCTCCCCGTTCATTCGCCGTAATGCGTGGTCGGCATTCCTGATTGTTTTGAGGCGAACATTTCAGCGATTTGTAAGAACGTATCTTCGCACAAATCCAGATGGATATCAAACCTGTCCGGAGGTGCTCCTATTTTCCTGTTCAGCATCCTGCCGAAGCGTTGTCGAATTCCTGCGAATGCGCTATGCTCACAGGAAACACGTCGGCTTGTTGAGAGGAGCGTTATCATGAAAACACGTTGGATGATTATATTTCTCATATTACTGTTGACCCTCACCGGCTGCGATACGCCCACCGATGATAATGGCATATCCACCTCCGTCGCAGCGACACTTGCATCGATGGACGAAACCGAGACGGAAGAGCCTGTGGACTCAATTCCACCAACTGCCACACTGAACGTGGTTGACGATCCCACGTTGCCCCCTCCAACTGAAACACCGCCACCAGCGACGGATGAAGAGGCGATAAAGGATGCGATTAACGAATATCTGGATTCGCCTGTTGATGAGTCAACCATCACTGTTTCCGAGATTTCGGGTGACCTTGCTCGTGGTGGGCTTCAGGGCGCGTACTTCATAGCGGCAAAAGATGGTGGAACATGGATTATCATTTACGCCGGGCAAGCCACGCCGTACTGCAATCTAGTCAATCCCTATGGATTTCCAATTGACTGGGTGTCCCAGTGTCTGACCAATGACGATACGGTCATCCAGCGGACCGAAGCGGAAATCGATGCCGAGATCGTCTCCCTAGGCGCGCCAACATGGACGGATTCTATGGACAGTGCCGGTAGGTGGTACTTGTTAAGTACGGCAAATGTCACCTTCACGATGGAAGATGGCTCACTTGTAATGGAAGTTCAAGAAGGGGGTGGGTATGATGAGTGGGGGGTTGCAGCAGGTGCGAATCTTACAGATTTCTATCTCGAGATTACTACCCAGATGGGGGATCAGTGCAGCGGAACAGATCGATATGGGCTCATCTTCCGTGCGCCGGATCCAAGCCAGGGATACATTTTTGAATTCTCGTGTGATGGACGCTACCGCCTATACAAATGGGATGGGGAGGAATATACGGGGATTCAGGGCTGGAAGTCATCCGCATTGATCCTCTCTGGACCCGATAAAGAGAACCGGCTCGGGGTTATGATCGATGGCAGCGACGTGAAGCTGTTTGCGAACGGTAAACTCCTGGGCGAGTACGTTATTGAAGATTACCCGGAGGGCAGGTTCGGCTTAGTCGTCGGGTCGACCAACACCGATAACTTTAAAGTGATGGTTGACTCCGCTTCATTTTGGGATTTGTAGGATAGCTTATCGAATTTGTTTCGAGTTTTGTCCAGGCACTCCCCAGACTGCGACTGTTTCATCTTTACTCGTCGACGCGAGGTCCGCGCTGCCCTGGGTGGCATCTGGGTGCTGTGTTGCCGATTACCAATGGAAGGGGGGATGATCCATCACGCCGGTCCTCCTCTAACTTGCCGCATATTCAACTTCCACGTCCGTAATCTCCTCAGTTCGTCAGTTGTCCTTCTAGCGGGTAAGTGCTACAAAAGGACTCGGAAAGGGGGTAGGTGAAGGCAATGGCTCCGACGATCCTGCTGTCAGCTCCAGTGACGGGCAAGACACATGCATGCATTTCCCGCGTCCAGGAAGCGGTTAAGCAGCTTCATGTTATTCCCGCCTGGGTCATTCTCCCCGACCGCCTCCAGGTTCCGGCATTCAATCAGCGTCTGGTGGACGCGGGTGGGGCATTTGGCGTGCAGGTCGGCACCTTCGGTACGCTATACCAGGAGATCCTGCGGCTGGCCGGTAAATCCGTCCCGTTGGCTTCGGATGTGGTTCTCCAGCGGTTGATCCGGGGCGTGATTGAAGAGGCGTTGAGCAAAGGGCAGCTCTCTCACTTCCAGGAGATCGCCGGAAAGCCCGGGTTCCTGAGCGTTTTAAAGGATCGCTTTGGTGAGCTCAAGCGCGCCCAGGTTCAGCCGCAGACGTTCCTCAAATTCACTGCAAAGCAAGACAAGGCGCTGCAAGAACTTGCCCTGCTATATGAACACTACCAGAAACAGCTGCGAGAACTTGGCTGGGCCGATCCCGAAGGGCTGAACTGGTTGGCGGTTGCAGCGCTCGAGGTGGATCCTGACCTGTGCGCGGACTGGCCGCTACTGGTCGTGGACGGCTTCGATTCCTTCCACGGTTCTCAGCTTTCCGCGCTTAAACTGCTCGGCGAGCGTATGCCGCAGGTGCTGATCACCTTCCCCGGAGATTTCCAGAACGACCGCACCGCTTTCCGTCGTTTCAGGCGTTCCTTCGAGAGGCTGCATGCGGCGCTTCCCGAAGCCGTGATCGAACGGATGGAGGGTGAAGGGCATCTTCCGGCACCCCTGGCTCAATTCGAAGCCGGCCTCTTCGAGCCAGATCCGGAGCTTATTCAAGGAAAAGGACACATCTGTCAGCTTGAGGCACGTACGACAGCTGACGAAGCGCGCGAAGCGCTGCGCTGGATTAAAGCCCGCATCGTGCGCGACGGGCTCCATGCCCAGGAATGCGCAATCGTCACGCCGAACCCGGAACTCTATCGTCCTCTCCTGCGCGAAGCAGCGCTTGAATTCGGCCTGCCGCTGCGCTTTACCCATGGCGATCCGCTTCCAGACGCCCCCGGCATCACAGCCTTGCTTGAATTGCTTGCTCTGCCGCTCTTGAACTGGCCGCGGCGCGGCACGCTCGACGCGCTTTCTTCCCCGTACTTCGACCTGAGCTCCTTCGGCTTCAACGATGATGACACCATTGCCCTGGATGAACTCAGCCTTTACGGACAGATCATCGAAGGCTTGGATGAATGGAGTGGGGCATTGGCCCGTCTCGCCTCGGGCGATAGCGGAGCGCGGCGTTCGTACGACGAAGCGACGCGCTGGCCGAACCTGCCGCGCGGTGATCAAGCCCAGACACTATTAGAAGCGCTGAAGACTTTCAGCGATCGCATTCAACCGCCAGATTCGAGAACCACCGCGCATTGGGTAGCATGGATCGAAGACCTGTTGGAAGATTTATCCTTCTTTCAACGCTGCGAGACGTTGCTTGATCGCGCCGCGGCGCTCGAGTTTAGGGAGGTGCTGAGGGCGCTCGTACTCGGTGAAGCTGTTGCCGGTGAGCGCGAGACGTTGTATGGGGCTTTTATCCTCGAACTCCGGTCTGCTCTGGAGAGCGCTTATTTTGAGGCGCCGCTGGACTGGCGCAAGCCTTCCGTTCTGGTCCTGCAAGTTCTGAATGCGCGCGGATTGCGCTTTAAAGCCGCTGCCATTCTGGGGCTTTCGGAGGGGCTCTTTCCGGAGGTAGAGCGTGAGGATCCGTTTTTCACGGATGTTTCCCGGGAGGTTCTTGGTCTTGAACCTCGCCTGGGGCGCGAGCAAACCGGTCTTTTCTACCAGGCGGTGACGCGCGCGGATCAATTCCTGTTGCTCACACGTCCGTATTTAGCCGAAGACGGTGAACATTGGCAAGCTTCACCTTTCTGGCGAACAGTGAAATCCATGCTGGCGGATGACCCGCGCAGAGTCCGTCCAGAAGAACCGCGATCGCTGACGGAAGCAGGTTCTCCAGAGGAGCTGCTTTTCTGGGGCGTACGTCGGGGTGCCCTTCCGCTGCAGTATAAGACGCTGCAACCACGTTGGGAGGGATTGCGGTCAGCTCGTGATGTGCTCGCTGTACGGCAAGCGCGCGAAGCTGACGGAGATCACGACGGGGATCTGTCCTCCATACTAGAACGCATACGTACAACATATGGTCCGGACCACGTCTGGAGTTCTAGTCGCTTGGAAAGCTATGGTACTTGCCCCTTCTTCTTCCTCGCCGCGTCCGCCTTAAAGCTGGATCCACGCGATCCACCTGAGCCAGGTTACGATGCGGCGCAGTTGGGTTTGGTGCTGCATGCCGTGCTGGAAGATGTTTATCCGGCGGTTGAGGATCCTACGGATACGGCGGCGGTGCTGCGCGCCCTGCCCGAGTTAGCGGAAATTGTTTTCGCCGAAGCGCCGGAGAAGTACGGCTTCCAGCCAACGGCTTTGTGGGCATTGGATCAACAGGAGTTGCTAGAGATTCTCGAGGTTACAATCGAGGCGCTGGGGGAAGCTTCTGCAGGATGGCGGCCGTATGCGTATGAACAGGTATTTGGTCTGCAGGGAAAGCCTGAATTGCGGATCGAGCTTGAGGGTGGGGATGTACTTGTGCGGGGGGTGATCGACCGCGTCGATCGCAATGCCGAGGGTGAGGTGCGCATTCTCGACTATAAGACCGGCGCCAGTCACCTTTCTAAAAACGATCTTATCAGCGGCCGCAGGCTGCAGCTCGCAATCTACGCCATGGGTGCACGCGATGCGCTAGCGCTGGGGGAGCCTGTGGAGGGAATTTATTGGACGATCCGCGGGGCGAAAGCTGGGGCGTTGAAGCTGGGTTCGTTTAAAGCCTTTACAGATGAAGGGATTTTTGAAGGACCCGAAGGGGCGATGGAGCTGGCGAGGAGGCATGTGGGCAGATTTGTCGAGGGGGTGCGCGCTGGCGATTATGGTCCCGCTGCTCCCGAGGGAGGCTGCCCTCCCTATTGCCCGGTTGTGGGTTGGTGTTGGCGGTATCGGGAGGGGTGGGGGTGAATATTTGTCCCCCCCTATTGTCCCCCCACCGGGGGGACAATAGGGGGACTTATCATCCCGAGCTTGTCTAGGGACCACTCCCCCGTACCCCCTGGAAGTGGCTTTGTCACGCTCGGAGGAATACCAAGCGTATAAGTTTTATTGAAATTGGGTTCCTATCCTATGACAGAAAACAGCTCAAATTATCTAGAGGCTAACCTGACAGGCGAGCAGCGCGATGCTGTGGAGCGCTTGGAAAAGGATGTCCTCGTCACCGCAGGGGCGGGGACGGGGAAGACGCGTACTCTCGTGGCTCGTTATGTGCAGCTGCTGGAAGAGGGGAAGTTGCCCCGCAGAGTTGTGGCGATTACATTTACAGAGAAAGCAGCGCGCGAGATGCGCAATCGGGTGCGCAAAGCAGTGAGCGACCGGGTTGAATCCACTGGGGATGCCGGTGAAAAAAGACACTGGGCGGACCTAGAAGCCGGGATGGACGCGGCCCGCATCGGCACAATCCACAGCCTATGCTCTGAAATCCTGCGCGCGCATCCTGCCGAGGCGGGGATCGATCCGCGGTTCGATGTCATCGAAGAAGGGATCGCCGCAGCCCTGAAAGCTCGGGCAGTTGAGGATGTGCTGCTCATGGTGCTCGATGAGCCGGATATGATCCATTTGTATACGGTCTTAAGCGCGCATGCGCTACGAGGGCTGCTCACGCATTTGCTAAATCGCAGGCTCGACGCGGCGATGCTCTTCAATAATGATGACCTGGAGATGAGGGCAAAAGCCGCGCTTCGTGAGGCGATCAATGCTTTTGTTGAGTACAAGGACGTCGCCTTTGGTATTAGATCCTTGAGGGAGCTTCATGAATCCAGAGGGTTAACGGCGGATGCCGGGGCAACACTTGCCGGGCGGATAGAGCACCTGCTCGTATTGTGGGAGCAGGTTGAGGCCTGTCTTGAAAAGGACGATCTCTTCGGGGCAGCGGCGGAATTGTTCCTCATTCGCCGCCAGGGACTCAAGCGCGGGGCGGGTAGGAAAAATTCGGTGGCAAAAGCCGTCCAAGCGGATCTTCAACTGCATTATGACGAACGTCTCACACCCTGGCTCGGCGGCGCTAAGAGCAGCGACTTACCACCGACTGCAAAGATCGAGAAGGCTTGGTCCGCAGCCCTGCCGCAGATACGGACGCTTTTTCAGCGCGTTCGTGATCAGTACGCGCAGGCGCTTGACCGGCTCCACGCGTTGGATTTCGACGATCTCGAATCGGGCGCCTTAGATCTTCTACGCACTCCGGCTGTCGCCGACCGCTGGGCAAGTGAGGTCGAAGCGGTCCTGGTGGATGAATTCCAGGATACGAACGAACGTCAGCGGGAGATCGTCGATACCTTGTGTGGTGGGGTTCCGGGAAAGCTTTTCATCGTCGGCGATGCCCGGCAGAGCATCTACCGCTTCCGTGGGGCGGATGTGAGCGTCTTCCGTCGGGTTCAGCGCGATTTACAGGCTCGCCGCGGGGAGCACTTTGAACTCAAGCGCACCTTCCGCGCCCACGACGGATTGTTACAGGAGGTGGATGGATTGCTCGCGCCTATTCTCGGCGAGAATGATGATCCTGAACGTTTATACCGCGTACCCTACACAGCACTCGATGCCGATAGAAGGAAGCCTGATTTAGCCATCGCTCCGCCATTCACCGAATTGATCATAGGAACTGGGGACGGGGCTGGGGAAGCGAGACCGCAAGCTGCTCGTGCCCTTGCCAGGCATTTGATTGAATTGAAGGACCTTGGCGAGATAAATGCCTACGACGATGTGGCCTTACTTTTCCGCGCCTCGACCGGATTCGGGGAGTACGAGGGAGCGCTCGAAGATGCGGGTATCCCCTTCGTCACTGTGGCGGGGAGTGGATTCTATAACCGGCCAGAAATTCGAGATGTGCTTAATATTTTACGGGTGCTGAGCGAGCCGTCGAATGACGCCGCACTGGCCGGGCTTTTGCGCTCACCTGCCTTCGGCATCTCCGATCCCGGCCTATATCTTTTACGTTTGCACTCCGGTGAACCGCAGCCCCTTCTTGCAGCTCTAGATGGTGATCTCGATTACCTCGTAGAAGCTGACCAGGAGGCAGCGGCCCGGGTTCGGGAGTTTCTCGCTGAGTTCCGCCCACTTGTAGACCGTATGCCCGTTGCCGAGTTGCTTAAAAAGATCGTGGATGCAACCGACTACCGCGCCATCCTCGCTGCGTCTCATATCCGCCTCTGGCGCAACCTGGATAAACTCCTTCAGGATGCTCACACCAGCGGTCTGATCAGAGTTCGGGGATTCTTCGAATATCTGCGCACGTTGCGGGAAGTGGGAGTGAGGGAGGGGGAAGCGCCGGCCGAAGCACTTGGCGCCGTGCGCTTGATGACCATCCATAAAGCGAAGGGGTTGGAGTTTGAAGTTGTCGTCCTGGCCGATATCTCCCGGAAGCCGCCGGCAAGAGCCGAGCTGGTTTATTTGCTCCCCGAGACGGGACCTGCTTTCAGGTTCGACCGTCTTGAGGGATCACCGCTAATTTACAATCTGGCAATGTACCTCGACCAGCAGCAATCTCAAGAGGAGGAGAACCGGATTCTCTACGTCGCGGCGACACGTGCCCGGGAACGGCTCATCTTGAATGGCCATCTCTCCCTGCGCTGGGGGAAGCTGACCGCCGAGGGTTGGATGAAATCCTTCTTGGAGGTGCTCGACTTGGATCCAGAGAGCTTGGGGGAGATAGCAGGGGGATGGACGCGGGCGAATATGCCCAACGGCCGCGAGGTTGGGGTCTGGGTAGCGGATGCGCTCGAGCCGGGGGATGCGGAGTCGGAAGCTCCAACCGCCTGGCCAGAGTCTGAGGCGCAGGACCTCTACGCCCCGCTCGCGGTTTTCAGTGATGAGCACACGGATGATGACAAGGCCGGTGAGCTCGAACGTGATTGGCGGGCGACGGGGAAACGGCTGCACCCGCCGGCTGTGGTTGTGGGTGCGCTGGTTCACGAAGCCATACGCTCGTGGGTTTTCCCGGGCGACACTAAGCTGAAGCCGCTGCTTGAAGTGACGGCGCTTGCGCAGGGTCTGATCGATTCTGGGCAGCGCGGGCGGGCGATCCGTGAGGCCGAGAAACTGCTCGGCCGCTTCCGGGAGCATTCCGTTTATCTCGAGATTGAGGCAGCTTCCAAGCGTATGCATGAGATTCCCTATACACACCCACATCCATCCTGGGGATCGGATTCCGGCCGTATCGACCTGCTGTACCGCGTGAACAATGTCTGGCATCTGATGGATTTCAAGTCGGATGAGATTCGGGATGATGATGACTTAGCAAAGGCTCTCGATGAGCATCGCCCTCAGATCGGACGCTATATTGCTGCGGTTCAGCAGTTATTGGGCGAGACGCCGCAGGCTGCACTGTGCTTCCTGGACGCGATGGGGGAAGTGAAGTTGGTGAATATCGAGGGATGACGTTGGGATGACAGAGGATTTGGTGTATTTGAACCGTTGAGACACTAATGGGGCTTAAGACGCTGAAAA
>CAYLOO010000107.1:0-8516 GCA_964385355.1 uncultured Anaerolineaceae bacterium | reverse complement strand
GATTATCAGAGTAAGGAGAGCGGATGAAGCTACATGAATATCAATCGAAGCAATTGTTTGCCGAACACGGTATTCCAATCCCACATGGGCAGATGACGATGAATGCGTCGGAGGCGAAATCGATCGCCGAGGAGCTCGGTGGGAGAGTCGTCGTTAAATCCCAGGTGCTCGTCGGAGGGCGAGGGAAAGCGGGTGGTATTCGTCTGGCGAACACGCCTGATGAAGCAGAAGAGAGCGCTACTCAGATCCTGGGGATGAAGATAAAGGATCTCCCGGTTCGGAAAGTACTTATCGATGAAGCTGTCGATATTGAGACCGAGATCTATCTCGGAATCACGAATGATCGCGCCAGGCGCTGTCCGGTAATGATCGCTTCGGCTGAAGGCGGAGTTGAGATCGAAGAGGTTGCGAAAACGAATCCAGACAAGATCGTACGGGTGTGGATCGACCCGCTGCTTGGATTGCAGGATTACCAGGCACGTTATCTCGCTGCCAGCACTGAAATGCCCAGTGAGCATTGGCGCGAATTCATGTCGATTACGAAGGGCCTCTACCAGACATTTATTCAAACAGACGCAACTTTAGCGGAGATCAACCCTCTCGTGATTACAGCCGATAAGGATTTGATGGCTTTGGATGGGAAGATGGTGCTCGATGACAACGGTCTATTCCGGCACCCTGAACTCGCCGAAATGCGCGACCTGGATGAAGAGGCCGCGGAGGAGCGAGAGGCGCGTAAATATGGATCCTCCTACGTGAAGCTGGATGGGGAGATTGGATGTATGGTCAATGGCGCCGGCTTGGCGATGGCAACGATGGATGTGATTAATCTTTATGGCGGCTCGCCCGCTAATTTCCTCGATATTGGGGGTGGTGCATCCGCTGAGAAAGTAGCCGCGGCAATTCAAATCATCATACGTGATCCAAATGTGAAGGCGGTTCTCTTTAACATCTTCGGCGGGATTACACGCGGTGATGAGGTGGCTCGGGGTATCCTGGCAGCGTTGAAGAAAACACCATCAAAACTTCCTATGGTCGTACGCTTGGTTGGAACGAATGCGGAAGAGGGTCGCCATCTGCTCGCAGATGCAGACATGGAAACTGCTGTCTCGCTCGCAGACGCTGCTAAAAAGGCGATTGCAGCGGCTGGAGCGGTGGAGGGATCATGAGTATTTTAGTCGATAAGAGTACAAAGCTCCTTGTCCAAGGGATTACCGGGAGAGAGGGTTTATTCCACACTGCTCGAATGATTGAGTACGGCACGAATGTCGTCGCTGGTGTTACGCCCCAAAAGGGAGGGGAATGGGTGATGGGGGGGAAGGTTCCAGTTTTTGATACGGTGAAGTCGGCGGTTGAAGCTACTGGAGCGAATACCAGCTTGATTTTTGTCCCCTCGCGCTTTTCGGCGGATGCCATTCTCGAGGCTGCTGATGCGGGAATTCCTTTGATCGTGTGCATTACAGAAGGTATTCCGATCCAGGATATGATGAAAGTAAGGCGTTACCTTGATCAAATGGGCGTCCGCTTGGTCGGACCGAATTGCCCGGGACTGCTTTCGCCAGGTACAGCGAAAGTTGGGATTATCCCTGGAGATATCGCAATAGCCGGGAATGTTGGCGTCGTCTCAAGATCTGGAACACTAACATATGAAGTCCTTCATGCTCTAAAACAGAACGAGATGGGTGTCTCAACTTGTGTTGGCATCGGCGGGGACCCAATCAACGGCACGTCTTTCGTCGATACCCTGGAGTTGTTTGAGGCAGATCCTCACACTGAGAAGGTAGTTTTGATTGGAGAGATCGGTGGGACAGATGAGGAGCAGGCTGCTGAATATATCCGCGACCATATGACGAAACAGGTTGTTGCCTTTATCGCGGGCAAGACCGCACCGCCGGGAAAGCGAATGGGCCACGCAGGTGCGATTGTAGAGGGCGGAGAGGGTACCGCGGAGGAGAAGATTAAGGCTCTGGCGGCTGCCGGAGTAATGACCGCGGACCGGCCGGAAGAGATACCAGGATTACTTCAATGAGAGACGGAGACTGAACAATATATCTGGATCTTTGTTCACGTATTCGCGGGGGCACAAACAATATCGACTATTGATAACCAGACAAAGGAAGCACATCTAATGGTTTCAAAACGTGAGCGCCTGGAGGCGGCGATAGCAAAAGACGTAGCTGATCGTCCTCCTTTTGCTTTATGGCGTCATTTTCCAGTTGACGATCAAACAGCTTATGGATTGGCTGAATCCACTTCCCTTTATCAGGCGCGGTATGACTATGACTTTGTTAAAGTCACTCCCTCTTCCTCTTTCTGCTTGCTAGACTGGGGAGTAGAGGATGAGTGGAAAGGGAATCCTGAAGGAACCAGGGAGTACACGCGACGCGTGGTCAAGGAGCCTGCGGATTGGCGGAAGCTCGAGGTGCTTGACGCGGAGAAAGGGTGTCTCGGCAAACAGTTGAAGTGTCTTGAGCTATTGCGCGAGAGACTCGGAGAAACTCAACCGATCATCCAAACGGTCTTCAGCCCTCTATCACAAGCGAAAAACCTCGCTGGTCGGCAGGTATTGTTTGAACATCTCCACCGAGAGCCGGGAGAGGTGATCGCCGGATTGGAGATCATCACGCAATCTACAGTCAATTTTATCGAGGCTATGAAAGATCGCGGAATGGATGGTATTTTTTACGCCATACAGTATGGCTCATACCGGATATTCGATTCTGAGAACTATCGCAAGTTTGCTGATGTTTTTAACCATCGGATTTTCGAAGCGGCGGAATTATTTTGGTTGAACGTGCTCCATTTGCACGGCGAAGCGATCATGTTCGACCTTGCGGAAAAGTATCCTGTGCAGATTGTAAACTGGCATGATCGTGAGGTTCCGCCAAGTTTAGCGGAGGGTGCGCCGCGGATTTCTGGCGCAGTGTGCGGCGGTATACGACGGATGACGATGGTTTGTGGCGATCCGACTCAGGTGCAGGAGGAGGCTGAGCAGGCTCTAAAGTCTCTAGGTGGACGCGGAGTCGTTCTCGGCACCGGCTGTGTTGTCCCTGTGCATGCGCCACGAATGAATATTGAAGCCGCTCGCGCCGCAGTAAAATGCGCATAGCCATTTAGTTAAAGGGAAAATGCTCTAGTTGAGGCGAGAATGGCAGGCATCAGGGTGATCGCTGGCAAAGCGAAAGGGCGAAAGCTGCACATGGTCCCGGGTCTAGACGTACGACCAATTGGAGATCGTGTAAAAGAAGCTCTATTCAATATCATTGGCGCTGATATTCGCGGGGCGAGATTCTTAGATTTATTCGCAGGTACGGGAAGTGTAGGTATAGAAGCGTTAAGCAGAGGCGCAGCTCGGGTGGTTTTTATCGATGAGAATAGAAGGGCGATTGAAGTAATCCATAAGAATCTCGAGCACACGAGACTGCAAGAAGAGGCGGATGTAGAGCAACGAGACGCTTTCCAATTACTGAGGTATAAGCCGAAGGGAGATCCGTTTGATTATATCTACGTTGCACCACCACAATACAAGGGGATGTGGATCAAAGGGGTTAGAGCGATAGACGAAAATATGGCTTGGTTGAATCCAGATGCATGGGTCATCGCACAGATTGATCCGGATGAATACGAAGAAATGAAACTAAGTAATTTATATGAATTTGAACAGCGGCGGTACGGCAATACCTTGCTAGTTTTTTATGAATGGCCCAGTATGTGATTTGTTGTGAGGGTGTTCATGATTGAACTGTGGGCGGTCTTATTGATCGCCCATTAACGTTCTACAAGGAATAGTTCACCATTTACAGGTTTGCCGAGTAGTTGGTCACCGTCCAGAATTTTCCGCAGAAAATAATACATTGTGAAGAGTTCTAACGCGAATGGCGGGAAGCCCAGCATGCCAAGGAGAGGCATTTTCCCATAGTGCAATCCGAAGATTCGGAGTGGCTCAGGCACTAGATACAGCCAATGCCCACCTCCAGAACGGAGTGCCTGGAAGTTCCACGTCTCCCAAAGGAAGCCACACACAAGTCCTCCTGCGAGCAAGGATAGGATTGGCCAATAGGTCCGTTCTCGCAGCATTCCTCGAAACGATGGCGCTCCTATCTGGTCGTTGATCGGATCAATCAACAGAATAAATCCGATCCAGATGGATCCGAACAGGTAAGAAGCGATCGGTGTGGGAAGCAATAATGGGATCACAACCATGAGTAGTCCGCACAGAAACCAGAGCCAGCCGGCGCCAATGAATACTTCATCACTCCTGATTTGATGATTGTGCAGAAATCGTGTGGGGATGAATGTTGAGATGATCTCCGAGGTGATGAATACGCCAGGCATGATTGTAGCGAAAGACCAAAAATAAGCGAAATCACGAACAATGGGATTGTCTGGAACACAATGGTAGGTCCAGTTCTGAATGTGAAAATTGAGAATTTCAAAGAGCAGCCAAACCCCAATTGAAAGCAGCAAGACGAGAGGGAACTCCCTTCGGCGGGTCGTCATCCAGGACCTTCCTTTACGGCGATAAAGGAATGCATCTGCGGCTAAGATGTATCCCGTCCACATAATCGGTGTTAGCCAGACGGCAGCAAAGTGGATGTCCCGGGCAAGCAGGATTTCACCGATGCCCATGATGGCGAAGCCGAAGATGCCATATACAGGGAATTTAAGTGTATCTGCGGTTTTCATGGGTTGAAGTGGATTATTGGACTCCCATCTTCTTTGAACGTGGTCACGGCGCAAAAAGGTTGTTTATTGTGATAACTCTTTATAACTCGAGGCAGGAGCGCAGGTAAGTCCTCCACTAATTTCTGCTTCTCAAAGTCATCTAGATCGATCCATTCCGGCGTTCCTTCGCCGGAACTGTGAACCTCCGAGGTTTCGGTTTCGCCGACAAAGATGAATAAGCCGACCCCTGGGGGATTCCCAACATCAATAGTGACTACACCAGAAAGATAGAGGGAAGAAGGGGATAGGATCAACCCCGTCTCTTCTTTGATCTCGCGTAGAGCCGCGCTCCGGGGATCTTCGCCCCTCTCGATATGACCCCCAACACCATTCAAAAGGCCAGACCAAGGACCGCGGTCTTCAGCAATCCGGATGAGAAGGACCTGCCCCTGGCGCAGCAGGAAGGATAAGCAGCGGGGTAAAACTAAATATCTGCCCGGTTGAATTCGCTGGCCCGGGAGCGACATCAGGAACTCTTATTCGCTCTAGTCATCCAGGCCACTGACGTCCCCCACACCGCCACTTTCGGCGAGGTAAGTTTCGATGCTGGGTTGAATTGGAACCACCTTGGTGAATCTCTGGACCAACTCACGCGTTCCACCAACATTCAAGCGTTCAAAGAGGAGTTTGAACTGCTTCTCCCATTTATTCTCGATTGTATGGACCGTGCTTTCGGGTAGATCCCAGAACGCTTGCTTGAAGGGGCCAATGGCCCGCTTGCGTGTCTTGTAATAGAACTGATCGTCGGTCTGACCTTCCTTGCGTTCGTTACTGTGATTATCGCGGAGGTAGGCGAAGATCTCCTCGAGAAGATCAGAAGGGAGTTCATCATAGAAGATATTTTGGAAGCCTGTGGCTAGATGGACTTCAAGCGCGTTCGCCTCGGCAAAGCGGCTGAAAGCTTCCTCTGGCAAAGTGGAGGCACCGTGCTGGACCGCGCCGCCCATCCCATACTCCTTGGAGATGGCTGATAGGTGTTGTAATGTGTCGAAATCCAAACTAACCTCTGCGATAGAGCCATCAGGAAGGACAACGCCGCCATGGGACGTGCCTGTCTGGATGCTGATCTTGGAGAGTCCTGGAGCGGCTGGAAGCCTTGCTTCAAGCTCTTTGTTGAAGCCATCCATGAAAGCTCGCAGCTCGGGCTCTGTGCTGTTCACCCCGCCGACCTCGCCGATCTCACCACCCAGAGATAACGTCACCCCTTCCGGCTCAAGGTTGCGCATACCGGCTGCGAGTTCAGCGCAGCGGGAATAGTTGATTTCTTGCTGCTCAGGAATCGTTTCTTTACTCAGATCTACAAGAGTTGATGTATCGATGTCGATGTTGAAGAAACCAGCCGCAATCGAATCGCGCGATAGGGCAAGAATTGCTTCAATCTCTGAGCCCGGGTCTTTAGCATACTTGCTTGCGCTCACTTGAAAATGATCCCCCTGGATGAAAACCGGACCCTTATAACCCTCGGCGATTGCAGCGGCGAGGATGTTGGCTGTATACTCCGCGGGCTGCTGGTCGGTGTAGCCCATCTCTGAACGCGCGATTTCAAATATCATCGCGCATGAGTCAACCGCTACGGCGGATTTAAAGACGGTTCTTGCAGCATTGAAGGCCAGGGCGCGCAGGTTGATCGCCGGGACGGTGAAATTATCAGGTGTTTTGCCTTGACCTCGTGCCAGATAAAAATCATGGATCGATGCAGGGATTACACCCATCTCGATGGCACATGCCCGAATAAGCCACTGAGCGAGCGCTTTCTCGCGCGAAGTTCCGATCGCTGCCGTTCGAACAATTTTGTCGATATTGTCTGCAACTACTTTGGAATCACGTACCGATACAACGGACCCCTTACCAATACGAATAGAATCACCGAGCGGTTTTGCGACTCGCAGCAATTCGTCAATTAAGGCCATCGAAATCCCATCCTTTCAATTCGATGTACGGTTACTATATCTGAATTATACTTGTTTCACTTCATAGTGGATGTATCATTGTCAGCATTTCGTCAGTCAATTGTTTGTGAGAAGTGTGGCAAGAATATATAATTTACACGGATTGGTGTATTCTTAGTATAGATGAAGTGAGGAGAGAATTATGAACGATCCCCTGGATAAAATAACTGCGGGCGATAATCTTTTGGGTAAGGTTAAGAACTTCCTGGCCGGTTTTGTTGGTTATGTTGATCGAGATAACCGGAGGGAAGCGGATAAATTGCTGCGACTGACCGTGGCCCAGCGTGTGGATGAACAATGGGAGCGAATAGCCGAGATTCAGCGACGGTTGATTAAAGAAAAGCAGCTTGATCAAGTCGATGACTTAGAAGAAGCGGCGATTAAGCTGCGTACTTTTGTGAACCGGATTAGGACCGCGTCCTATGGTTATTCAGGGCTTTTTGATGCCGTCCAGATAAATAGCAAGGAACTAGAGCTAATCTATGAATATGATGTCGCTCTGTTGGAGGGAGTCGACCAGGTCTCCAGCGCTATCGACAATCTTAGTGCTTCACTCGGAACGGATGGCTTCCCCGCTGCTATCAGGCACCTGGTTACTCTCAGCGAAGAGATGATAAGTGCCTTTGATCGTAGAGAGGAAGTAATCTTAACGACCGTCGAATCAACTGGAAGTGAGGAGTAAAGAAGATGGCTCGAATATTTGACGTTATCGAATACCCAAGCGAGATGGAAGGTGAGATCGTTCATCGATTCCCGGAAGATACTGCCGGAGATTTTCGCATCGGCAGTCAGGTTGTAGTTAGGGAATCTCAAATAGCGGTATTTTACCGAGATGGGAAGGCGCTCGACACTTTCGGTCCGGGCCGTCATACGATAGCGACTGCGAACATTCCCTTGTTGATCAACCTTATCGGCAAGGCATTTAACGATCGTTCGCCGTTCACGGCTGAGGTGTATTTTGTATCGACACGTGAATTCGCGGATGAGAAATGGGGAACCCCCCAACCAATTCTAGTGCGCAATCCAGGTATGGGGCTCGGCGTAGCTCTACTGCAGGGGTTTGGGACATACAGTTACAAGGTTGCAGATCCTCAGCAGTTTGTAGCTCAAATTGTTGGTGTAACTGGAATCTACTCCACAAAAGATATCGAAGCACGATTGCGGGCAATGCTGCTTTCTAAACTTCAAGATCTTCTTGGAGAGACTGCATCAGAGACGAGTGTTCCCGAGCTCATTGGCCTGGTCGAGGAACTCGGTGTTGGTGTCAAAGCCAAAGCGATAGATGAGTTCAAGGCCATCGGATTGTCTCTTCTGTCCTTCTATATTGAGAGCTTGAAACCATCTGAAAGATCCGCAGAAGAGTTGCGGGCAATGGGTATGCTCGACATGGATACCTACACACAGCTTCAAGCTGCAGATGCGATGCGCGATGCGGCGCAAAATCCGTCTGGTGGTGCTGGTCTCACGGCTGGAATCGGGGCAGGGATGGGCATCGGAAGCGCGATTACAGACAGCCTGAAGAAATCAGGTGGTGAGGCAGGGGCAGATGCGCCCGCTGGAGCGTCTGGGCCGCCGCCGGTGATGACTCCTTCCGAAGCTGCTGCGTATCTGAAGGTGGCTGAGGAAGACGTGATCGCCGCGGTAGAAGCCGGAGATATTACAGCGAAGAAGATCGGGAATGCTTACCGGATCTCGAAAGAAGCCCTGGACGAGTTTCTAAGCAGTTAGATTGCCGAGAATAAAACAAGCATATCTATAATAAGGGGCTGCTCGAAAAGGGCAGCCCCTTTGTTGTACGCCCGGCATGGGCGATAGCTTGGAGGTGAAAGTCCTCTGCGGACG
>CAYLOO010000106.1:0-8884 GCA_964385355.1 uncultured Anaerolineaceae bacterium | reverse complement strand
GGGTTGTGCAGCCCGTACAAGCTTGACGTCGAAGCCTGTACAAGTTTAGGAATGGACCGAGAGCGGCAAGCATCGAGTAGATTCAAAGCTCCGATGACATTCGTCTCATAATAAACCCATGGATCGCTTACGCTCTGACGAACTCCGGCCCGGGCGGCGAGGTTGATCACGCCATCATAGGATTCATCACCAAGTGCACTCTCAAGTTCGTCTCGATTGGCGATATTGATTCGTTTTACAGTGAAGCGATCGTCATTCCGGAACTGTTCAAGCCTCCACTCTTTAAGACGTGGGTCGTAAGAGTCGTTGATATTATCGATGCCAACGACGGTAGAACCCAAATCCAGAAGATGTCTGGCAACCCGAGCGCCGATAAAACCGGCTGCACCTGTAAGGAGATAACGCGCCATTAGAGCCTCATAATCTTCGGTGATTCGATCCCACGATAACGGAACGCGTTGCGAGTATCAAAGATGAACTTGGCGGCATTCGCGATCCCCTTGTAATCGAAATCAGAATGGTCGGTGACAAGTACGACACAATCTGCCTGCTTCACCGCACCTAAAACATCGCTCCTGGATTTTAAGCTCCAGCCATCTCCCTTGGCCTCTGGGACATAGGGATCATGGTATTCCACCTGAGCACCTTTATCCAGAAGCAGCCCAATGACATCCAATGCGGGCGACTCCCGGACGTCAGAAACATCCTTCTTGTAGGCCACACCTAGCACGAGAACATTCGAGCCATGGATCGATTTTTCGATTAAATTCAAGGCATCTTGAACCCGCTGGACGATATAGCGGGGCATGTTCGTGTTGATCTCGCTTGCCAATTCGATGAAACGAGCGTTGTACTTAAGACTCTTTAATTTCCAGGAGAGGTAGAGCGGATCAATCGGGATGCAATGTCCTCCAAGCCCGGGCCCGGGAGTGAACTTCATGAATCCAAAGGGTTTCGTCCCTGCAGCTTCGATAACCTCCCAAACATCCATGCCCAGACGATCACACATCAATGCCATTTCGTTGACCAGGCCAATATTGACCGCCCGGAATGTATTTTCGAGCAGTTTCGTCATTTCAGCGACTTCTGTCGAAGCAACAGGAACGATAGTTTTCATCGCCTGACCATACATCGCCGCTGCGACTTCAGTGCAAGCCTGTGTAATCCCACCGATCACTTTCGGTGTGTTTACAGTTGTCCAATCTGAACGGCCCGGGTCGACTCGCTCAGGTGAGAAGGCCAGAAAGAGATCATCACCCACCTTTAGACCCGTGGATTCCATCTCGGGCTGGACGAGTTCACGCGTCGTTCCCGGATAGGAGGTGGATTCAAGGATGATCAACATCCCGGTGTGGAGGACTTCGCGCAGGGTTTTCGAGACTGAGATGATATAGGACAGGTCAGGGTCTCCTGTTTTTCGCAATGGTGTAGGTACGCAAATGCTCACACCATCAACTTCAGCCAAGTCTGCGTACTCGGTCGTAAACTTCAAGCACCCCTCGTCCACAAGCCGAGCCAAAACTTCATCGCCAATATCTTCGATGTAACTTTTTCCATCCCGCAATAGTTTTATTTTTGCAGGATCGACATCAAGACCAATTACTTGATAACCGGCCTCCCCCAAGACGACAGCAAGTGGAAGTCCAACATAACCCAGGCCGACAACACCTATCGTGGCTTCTCCTTGTTTGAAACGTTCGATAAGTTTCAGTGCAGCGGGCGGCAACATTGACTCTTTTTTTGACATATTGGTATTTAACTCCAGATTGAGTTCTTATATTAAAGTCTTTGGAGTCCCGATGATCAGCCTCGGGGCACAGGCGGAACCTACTGTCTCCAAAATAGCGGCTGAATCAAAAAAGCTCGAGCTGCTCAGGATCCACCGGGGTTGGCTCATCCGGTTGGGAGATGGAAGCCTCTTTTTCGATGAGTGCAGGAAGCATGGAAAAATCCGCCTCGATAACTTTTCTGAGTGACGGCTGATGTAATGCCGCTGCAGGGTGATACATCGGGACGATCAATCTTCCATCGATCTCCTTCGCTTGTCCATGAATCTTGCTAATACGAGTATCTGGGAAGTATCGAGCCATGGAGAATCGCCCGAGAGTGACAATCACCTTGGGGTCGATAGCCTCGATCTGGCGTTCCAGGTATTTCCCACAAGCTTCGATCTCTTCTGGCTGAGGATCACGGTTGCCGGGTGGTCGGCACTTTACAACATTGCCAATAAACACATCATCCCGCTTAAGATCAATGCTGGCAAGCAATTCCTCAAGGAACCGACCCGCAGCTCCCACAAAAGGCTTTCCTTGTTCGTTCTCGTGAAATCCCGGTCCCTCACCGATAAACATCAAATCAGAATCAGCCGGTCCTTCGCCCGGCACTGATTTCTTTCGCGAGGCATGGAGTTTGCAAGCAGTACAGACCCCAATTTCCTGCGCAATTGCCTTTAGTTTTTCGGCCGTTCCCACTCTATCCCTCCAGACTCTTTTCGCGCCATCCTGGTAGATCATCAAGGACCATCAACAGCGCATCCTCGTGATTGTCCCGATAATACCGCGCCTTCCGTGCTTTGACCTGGAAACCGAATTTCTCATACAGATCAATCGGCCTTTCATTCGATGCCCGGACCTCGAGTGTGACGAGATCGGCCCCGAGGCGCAAAGCTTCTATTAGCGCTTCTTCTAATAACCTGCGTCCAATTCCCCGTTCCCTGTACTCCGGGTGCACAGCAAGTGTGCTTATATGTGCCTCATCTACAAGGAACCAGAAACCAACATACCCTACGATAGGCTGTTCGTGTTGATCTTCCAATTCGGCGACGAATAGATGCGCGGCCGAGTTTTTGGTTAACTCAAGGCGGTAAGTTCTCTCTGACCATGGGAGCGAAAATGAAAGTCTATCGATCTGAACGACTCGTTCCACGTCCAATAAAGACATGGGTCGAATGCGAATACTGATACGTTCAAATACCTGAGTGATATCCATCATACCGGCTTCAGATAGATTGGAGAGAGCTCGCCCACCGACCCCTTCTTACGGGATTTCAACTTCTTCCAAGCAAGCTCGGCTAGAAATCCTGGTCGACGGACACACTGCACGGGAGGGGCTAGCGCTACACCAGGAATACCGCGCAACAGCGCCCGCGTCTGGCTGTCCATATCTGCACAGATGTATGCTTTCTCCTCCAATGATTCTTTGAGTTCCTCCCAGGTGAGAACATCCGGCTCACCCTGCGGCTTCCAGCCTCCACGGGCCCAGTTGTACCACAAACCCGCGATTCGTTTGCGCCCCGCCCTCACAGCGACAAACATCGGTTCCGTTCGCTTCGGTTGAGTGAGAGCTAAAATGTCTAACGTCGAGATCCCGATTGTGGGCAGACCGCGTGCAAGTGATAGCCCTTTCGCAAGTGCCAAACCGATCCGCAATCCCGTAAAGGATCCTGGGCCAATCGCCACGCCAATGGCTTCGATAGATGATATCGGCTCTCCAACTCTGCGCATGATGAGCGCAATTTCTGGGGCGAGTTCAACGGTATGATGCCCCTCACCTTCCCAAACGCACTCCGCGATAACGCGGTCTCCTCCATGGAGAGCGATGCCCAGCATTTTCGTGGATGTATCAATCGCTAACAGCATGTTCAGCCCCCAAAAGCCGATCGCCGGAACTGATCCAACTTCCGCTCATAACGTAAGCCTTGCGCAGTGACCTGCAAACCGCGGTGAAGCTCATCCACCCAGCGCAGCGTGACCCACAACCGTTCAGGCGGCAGCATTTCTGCAATCCGCTCCGGCCATTCCAACAGGATGGGCGCCGTGCCCTCGATGAGTTCGTGTAAACCAATGATGTAGGCATCGTCGACACCTGCCATGCGGAAGGCATCTACATGGTACAGAATCTGCTGGTCCGCGCGCCGGTATTGGTTTACGAGAATGAAGGATGGGCTTGTTACGACGTCGAGAGATCCCCAGCCTCGCGCGACCCCTTGTGCGATTGTTGTTTTACCGGAACCCAAATCCCCAGCTAAACAAACCAAATCGGATGGTTCCAACAATTCGCCAAGACGAACACCGATTCGAATCGTTTGTTCCGGGCTATGACTTTGGAAGTCGAGACTTTGCCCTTCTAAAATAGGCATCTTAAGTTCGCGATTATACGCTAGCGAATAAGACCCAACAAGCACGGTTTCAAGGACATTCTACTCTTCCCATCATTCTCTCTCCATGCTACCATCACATGCATGCGCGTTCTCGTAATTTCTGACATCCACGCAAACATCACCGCGTTAGACGCAATCATCGACGATGCGCCTCCCTATGACGCTGTTTGGTGTCTGGGCGACCTGGTTGGTTATGGCCCTGATCCTAACGAGTGCGTCGAACGAGTACAGAGACTTCCAGAACTCCTCTGTCTGATCGGCAACCATGACAAAGCTGCTATCGGCGAGATACCGCTTTCACGTTTCAATCGAGACGCGGGGGATGTTGTCGCTTGGACACAAAAGGAGTTAAAGGATGAGAGTAAGGCATTCCTTCAGACCCTCCCCAGCAAGATTCAGGTAGAAGGGTTTACGCTCGCCCACGGCAGTCCCAACCAACCAGTCTGGGAGTATATTCTCGATCCAACATCAGCTGACCGCAACTTTGACGAGCTTGAAAAGGACTACGCAATCGTTGGTCATTCCCACTTACCGTTGATCTTCCACAGGCCATTTGATGATTCATTCGCCATGCTGCGTCCAGTCCCTTGGGGAGAAATCATGGCGCTTTCGCCAAAGATGATCCTTAACCCTGGCTCGGTTGGCCAACCCCGAGATGGAGATCCTCGCGCATCCTACGCTATTCTAGACACAGAGAATATGACCTGGGAGATGAGACGAAGCGTCTATAACATTAAAGTTGTGCAATCTCGCATCCTCAAAGCCGGATTACCAGAGCGTCAATCCATTCGCTTGGACGCAGGCTGGTAACCGGGAACCTCAACGCCCCTCTCAACGTCTTAGAGTTAACAAAATTCTGCATCAATAGTTGGAGGAGTTCACCATGAAGAAACGATACACTTTCATCATCCTTGGGTTGCTGGGGATTTCCTTGGCTGCCTGTGGTGCCAGAAGTCTGGCACAATCTCCTTCCTATGATGAAATGCCTGCACCCGCTGCCTTCGAAGGTGTCGCGGTTGAAAGCAGCGTCGATATGGAAGACTCCTTCAGGGGAGAGTTCAAGACAACAACAGCAAACCAACCTGCAGCAATTGAGCGGCTTGTAATTCGCAACGCCAATCTCGTCATCGTAGTTGAAGACCCATCTGCATCTGCATCAGCGATTAACCAACTCGCCGAGCAGATGGGCGGCTATGTCGTCTCACTCAATGTCTATCAATCAACATACGGGGATGGCATTAGCGCAACGTACGCTTCAACCACAATCCGCGTCCCTGCGGAGCGATTGAATGAAGCGCTCGATAAAATCAAGGAAGGCACAGTCGAAGTCCGCTCCGAGGATATCAGCGGACAGGATGTCACCCAGGAGTACACAGACCTGGAATCTCAGCTGCGCAATCTCGAAGCAGCCGAGGGTGATCTGCGCGAGATTATGGGTTCTTTGACCAAGGCCGAAGACGTGCTGCGCGTTTACGAGAATCTACGCCAAGTGAGACAGGAGATCGAAATCATTAAAGGTCGTATGCAGTATTTCGAACAATCCGCTCGCCTCTCGGCGATCAGCGTCGAACTCCTGCCGGACGTCGTATCCCAACCTCTGCAAATCGGTCGATGGCAGCCTCAGGGAACAGCAAAAGAAGCCCTGCAATCCCTGATCAGTGCATTACAATTCCTCGCCAATGCGACGATCTGGTTCGTGATCTTCATGCTTCCAGTGCTTCTGCTTCTATCGATCCCATTCTGGGTTATCCGTTGGATAATCATTCGGCGGCGGGCACAAAAGGTAACCCCCGAAGCGAAAGATTGATTACCTCCAAAACTCCATTGACAAAAAACGGGGGCTGTCTAAAAATGATTTAGACAGCCCCCGCGGTGTATCTGAGTTGGACAGACCAGTGTACTGGATCCTGATCATCTACTCAGGAGTTATGGCTAATCTTTACACTATGTGACAAAACAGACCGACATCCCAAGCACGCTGCTAAAGCTCTCGCTCGTGGCTGACTCATCGGTTAACCCCCACATCCCTCATTCCACGTTTACCCGGATCGCCCCCCTGATTTGTGCCGCCAGGGAGCCAAACTCCTCCGTGTAGGTGTGGTCAATCGAGCGGGGTCGAGGTATCGGAATTTCGAGATTTAGGACGACGCGCGCAGGCCGCTCACTGAGGACAATCACCCGATCTGCAAGCAACACTGCTTCGGGGATCGAATGAGTTACCATGAGCAGCGTACCGCGATGGGCCTTCCATATTCGTAAGAGTTCCTCCCCCATTCTCTCGCGTGTCAGTGCATCGAGAGAACCGAAAGGTTCGTCAAGAAGCAGCACGTCCGGCTCGTGCACTAATGCTCGGCCGATAGCTACGCGCTGGGCCATCCCTCCAGAGAGATCTCGCGGATACATTTCCTCGAACCCCTGCAGCCCCATAAGTTCTATCAACGAGTGGGCTCGATCTTGCTTTTCTTCTCTGGTTAACCCTGCCAGTTCCAGCGGAAGACAAATGTTGTTAATCGCCGTCCGCCAGGGCATTAGATTTGCCTGCTGGAAAACAAATCCGATTCGTCTTTGTGGTCTCGCCAGCCGTTCACCACTGAAAACCACCTGGCCTGAGCTTGGCTCAAGCAAGCCTGCGAGGATACGCAGCAGCGAAGTTTTCCCACATCCCGAAGGTCCAACAATGCAGACAAACTCGTCCGGTGAGACCTCGAGAGAGACCGAATCCAAAACGTGCAGACCACCGTTCCCGTTGGAGAAGGTCAGGGATATGTTCTCTGCTCGCAGGAGATCGTGGGGGGGGGTCATCTATTCCACAAACTCATTGGTATAAGCTTGGTCAAGATCCAACGACTCCTCTAAGAGACCCATATCGAGGAGGACCTGCTGCATGTTTTCCCATGCAATCTTATCTGAGAGTCCCAGATTCTCACTTTTCCAAAATTCAATGCTGGTCTCAAGAATTCCGAATTGTACGGATTGATCTGCGGCATCGAGACCATCGACGTAAAGCTTGGACACCTCAAGCGCGTGTTCCGGATCCTCGATTGTCGCGGCCACACCTTTCGTGAAGGCTGCAACCATGCGCCGTACCAGGTCCGGATTCTCCCTTATGGTCTTTTCATTGGTAATAAGACCATTTGAAGCGAGATGAACATAGTCTGCAACCCGGATCACATCTACGGAGGTCCCCAACTTCGCTAATTGGAGGGGCTCGTTGTTGGCGTAAACAACAACCGCATCCTCCATGCCCTGGCTAAGTGCTTCGACCTGGGTATAGCCAATAACATCCAATTGCACGTCATCTTCCGTAAGGTTTCCCGAAGTGAGGAGCGCCCGCAAACCGATATAAGAAGCACCATACAATCCGGGGATGCCGATCCGTTTCCCCTCGAAATCTGAAGGAGTTTCAATCCCACTACCCTTTGGGGCGGCAACGGCGACGGGGTAATCCTGCCACCAGGCCATGATATAAACAACGGGCAGCCCCTGGGCGCGCGCTAGAAGAACCTGCTCTCCAGAAACGATGGCGAACTGAAGCTCATCTACACCGACAAGCTGAACAGCCTCCGTTTCAGGAAGATGTGTAATTTCGATCTCGATCCCCTCATCTTCCGCAAATCCCTCCTCAATCGCCACATACAATGGTGAGAACTGAATATCTGGTCGGTAACCCATTGTGATATGGACGTGATCAAGGATGGGACCCTGTGTTTGCTGACCTTGTTGGCTAGTACAAGCCGCGCTGATAACCAACAACACAATAATCATGGCGAAACGGATGTGGACATTTCTCTTCATCGACAACCTCACAATTTTATCTCGCCTGTATCCTGCCAGGCGAGAAGATGTCGCTCAAGCAGGACCACCAGGCTGAACAAGGTCATCGCTAAAACGACCAGCGCGATGACGGCGGTATAAACCAGTGTCGTGTCGTATACACCGCGACCGATATTTATTAAAAATCCGAGACCTTCATTTGCGCCGACAAGTTCACCGACCACAGCACCAATGACGGACAGCGTTGCCCCAACTTTTAACCCCCCAAGCAAAACCGGCATCGACGCTGGCACCTCGAGCTGGCTGAAAACCTGCCAGGGTGTTGCCCTCAGCGATCGCATCAGGTCGCGGAGATCCTCAGGGACTGATCGAATCCCCACGATGGTATTTATCAAGATTGGGAAGAAGACGATTAGTGCGCTAATCATGATCTTTGAGAGCCGGCCGGGACCGAACCAGATGACTAGAAGTGGTGCGATAGCGACGATAGGAATAGATTGTGATGCCACGATATACGGGGATAGAAACCGTTCAACGGTTCTCGATTTCGCCAGGCCGTAGCCTAAGATAATGGCAGAGATCATGCCAAGAATTAATCCTCCAAGAACTTCAACAAGCGTCGCCAGTGTATGGCGGATTAAGGTTCCATCCTGGATGGCACGCACGGTCCGATTGAATACAGCTGCAGGCGATGGGAGGATGAAAGCCGGTAAACCGCTCCATCGGCTCGCTGATTCCCAAAGCAGCAAAGCAAAAAGGATGGCCGTAGGGATCATCAATAAAGGCCAATTATGACGCAATCCTCTTGGCTTTTTCGAGGTTTGCTGAACTTGAATGGACTTCTTCGCTTCCATCATCCCATGAATTAAAGATGCCCCAAGATTTGGGGCATGAGATGAGCTTCCACAGCACGTTTATGAGTATATTCAAACCCCGAAGACCTGGATCTTC
>CAYLOO010000105.1:0-9058 GCA_964385355.1 uncultured Anaerolineaceae bacterium | reverse complement strand
TACTCGTAATAGGATGACTGACCCGCCTTGGGTTTCCCGCGTGGCTTCTTTTTTACAACCGGGGTCCCACACTTCCGGCAGGGCTGCCCAACCTCGGTGATCTTAGAAGGGGCCAGCTTCTCTAATTCCAACTGTTCCAAGTAGCCATCATCTTCGAGTAGATTATCTCCTTCGATGGCAGCATAGGATAGATGATCCGCTCGTTCATTATGCGCATCTCCCGCGTGCCCCTTCACCCACGAAAATTGAACTTCATGCCCCTCGATCAATGGGAGCAGCCTTTCCCAGAGATCTGCATTCGGGACGCGGATCCCGCCTTTGCGGACGTAGCCGTTTTCCCTCCAGGCAGTCGCCCATCCCTGCGTAACCGCATCAACAAGATATTTCGAGTCGCTGAAGATCGTAGCCGTGCATTTCTCTTTCAGACTCTCGAGACCAGCAATTGCCGCCATAAGTTCCATGCGGTTGTTGGTCGTGTGCCGGTATCCCTGCGAGAATTCTGCTTCCGATCCTTCAGACAGGATCACGAAGCCGATCCCGCCGGGTCCGGGGTTGCCCTCGCAGGCTCCGTCAGTGTAAATGCGTACGTGTTTCTTAGTCATCGTCCCTCGATTGTAAAGCCTGGGTAGGCATCTTCAAATCCCTGGACACATCCGAAAAAAAGTTTTTAAGGTTGAGCAAAGATGTAATGTGTATGGATAAAAGCGATATCTTCAGCGTGATGAATTTTGAAGGACCTTGGTCATAAGCGCAAGTGACTCTGCAGAGGAGTGCATCGAAACGCCGAAATGCTGATTTAACTGATAGCGCTGAAAAGAGCGCCGGATGAAGATTACGGGTCTAGAGATGATGTTCGCTAAGGGAGATGCGGTTAATAATAATATAGTTTTTATATGAAATATGTGTGCGGAGCCAGTTTTATCAGTATTTCAGTGGTTTCAACGCGATGGTTACGAAAAGGGGATACCTCAGAATCGTTTCTTCCATTAGATTAGGAGTATTAACGATCGAACGGATGCGCTCGGCGAAGAATTTCCGCGTCTTAGGATGGGACCTTGTCGATTGTCGAGATCAAGGTGCGTCCGTCGGCTAAATATCGACCTCCGGAAAAAGGATGATTGAACAAAGGGGAAAAAATGAAAATTAAGAAACTTACCCTAACGCTCATTGGCGTCTTAGTCATCACACTAAGTGCGTGCGCCCAACCGCAAGTGGTGGTCGATATGGACACACCTGCCGCATCGCCCGATGTACAGGGGACCGAGATCTCGGAACCCTCCCCGGATGAGGCTCTCGAAGCCACGGGTGACGGGGCTTCCTATCTAATATTCGCTGTACCTATCGAAGGTTCCGATCCACCGCAATGGCAAATCAACAGCATTAACGGGGAGGGAGAACACCAGACGCATTTCGCGGTGGATGCTCCGTCTCGTTACTGGACCTCGTTGGAGGGACACCGCCTGATACTGCAGGGAGATGCTGGCGTGGATCTCTATGATCTGAACACCGGAGACTTGCAGCACATCGATCTCGAGCCAGCTTCGAGATTCGACGGATTCCTGCCAAGTCGGGATGGGACCTCGCTCGTATGGATTGCGCAGCCCAGTGAAGAGATTGAGTATCCTGCTTCGGATCAGCCCACTGGGGATTACCGGGTGCTCAACGTCGATCTTCTGACCGGCGATGAAACCCCCCTCTTCTCTGGGACACATTCGGAGTATCCGCAGCAAATCTCGGAATACGGCCCTCATATCTCAACCTATCTAAACCCACTCGGGTGGGCGCCTGATGGGAGATCGTTGCTGGCGGCGGAGAGGACCCCCTCGTATATGACCATGGGAATGATGATGTCTGTTTGGGTCATGGACCCCGGAGCTTCGTAATCCTACAACTGGTTTGCGCCACAACGAGACCCGCCTTACTCAGGCGGTATATCCTCAACCGTGAAAGCATCGCTGCAAGGTCATCGTCTGGCATATTACGGATACGGAGCCAATCAATTCTATCTCCTGGATCTCGCCACGGGTCAGATGAAGATCCCGGAGCGTCTTGATGATTTTTATCAGGAATTTGACGGTTTTGTCGGTTGGAGTCCAGATGGGGTTCGGATCATCACGACTCTCTATGATGCCGATCGTGACATGTATTATGCGGTTCTGAATTTCGATGAAGAAACGGCCACGATACTGGAAGGGTTAACTCATGAACCTACTTGGTGCTCAGCTGATGATGTGGTCTTTGCAGATGAAACCGGCATCCATCGGCAGAATCTCACGGATGGATCTGATCTCCTCCTTGCTGAAGTAGAGAATGCACAGATCCTGGGCTGCAGTAACCTGGCGGCCTCCATGACGTGGCCGGATGACCCGGAAGTGATGGTCACGCGGTTATACCAACAAGTAGATATCGCCAGCGTTCCAGATGAGATGATGGGAGATCTAAAAACCATCGATATACAGACCATCGGCCAACTCGAGATTGAACGCACCCTGCCAGTAAATGACACTGCCCGAGCGGTGGATTTTTCCTCGGATGGAACCCTTCTCGCAGCTGGAACGGGTAACTTTGAAGCCTTCGAATTGTGGCTGTGGGAGGTGGAAACGGGTCAGGTGAGGCATCAAATACAAGCGCATAATGACATCATCTTCGATGTGGATATCTCACCCGATGATCGCTACATCGCCACCGCTTCGAGTGATTTTTCTGTGAAGATCTGGGATATGGAAGATGGTTCCTGGGTGCACATATTCCCGACGACCGGAGAAATTTCCGCCGTTAAATTCTCGCCGGATGGCCGTTACCTCGCCTTTGGTGGGGTTAAGGAATGGCCCGATGCAGCGGTGTGGTTGTATTCAGTGGACGATTGGGGGCTGATTTACGAACTTGCAGAGTCCTGGAATATCCCTGAGATTCTCTTCACGCCCGACATGGAGAAAATCATCGCTGGCGGCATTTCGCGCAACGTCCGGGCGTGGCGTATGGCGGATGGTGAAGAGCTCTACATGATGGGTTTCCCGGGTCAGGTGGTAGGGCTGACGCTTTCAAGCGATGGAACGGTCGTAGCAGCAGCACCCTGCGCTAATTCGGAAGGGAGTACCTGCTGGCGCTCCGAGATCTGGCTGCGTGAAACGGAGACGGGCAAGGTGATAAAAACGTTCGAGGCCAACGCGGTCAACATCCGCGGATTGGTCTATTCACCCGATGGTGAACTCCTGGTCGGTGTATCTAGAGATGGTGCTTTGCTGATGTGGCGGGAATCCGATGGAGCGCTGTATGCGACCCGCCAAGTAGGCGGATCTAGATTGGGCGACCTCGCATTTTCTCAAGACGGGACCCGGTTGGCGATCGCGGGGGACGATCAAACGGTTTACATATTGTCTGTAAGGAAATAGGGTCGTCTTATCACCGAGAGATAAGTAGTGATAAGCATAAGTTCAACGGCCAGCCTTTCGCGTCACCCGTCGATCAATGTCGTACGCCGCGCTGATTAGCGCGAGATGCGTGAAAGCTTGTGGAAAATTGCCGAGCTGCTCACCCCGAGGACCTATCTCTTCTGCATACAATCCGAGATGATTCGCATATCCAAGCATCTTGTCAAAATAGAACCGTGCTTTGTTAACCTCTCCTGCCCGAGAGAGACATTCGACATACCAAAATGAACAAATACTGAATGTGCCTTCATCACCGCTAAGTCCATCCGGAGCGGCCGAATCTACGCTGTAGCGGTATACGAGGGAATCGGACACAAGCTCACGCTCAACTGCGTTGAGATGGGATCGCCATCTAGGATCTGTTGGGCTGATGAATCTGAAGAGAGGCATCAATAAACTTGAAGCATCTAAGGCATCTGTGCCAAGATGCTGGACGAACGCACCAACTTTATCATCCCAAAAATTGCTGAAAATGTCGCCATAGATTTCGTCTCTCACCCGGATCCAAGCATCGAGGGGGGCTGGAAAGGATCGATTCTGCGCGAGACGCACGCCACGATCGATAGCCACCCAACTCATCAGACGGGAGAAGAGAAAATGTTGCCTGCCTCCTCGAACTTCCCAGATGCCCTCATCTGGTTGGTTCCACGCCTCAGATATGTAGTTGACAAGAGGGACCAAGTGATTCCAAAAGTCGTGGGAAATTGCCTCTCCGTATTTATTATATAGGTACACAGAATCCATCAACTCGCCATAGATATCCAGTTGAAGTTGCTTGGCTGCACCGTTTCCTATCCGGACCGGAGTGGAGTCGCGGTAGCCAGTAAGATGCGTCAACATTTCTTCTTCCAGATCCGTGCGTCCATCGATCCCGTACATCACCTGCAAGGATCCCCCGGTCTCAATGTCATTGCATCTGTCCCCGAGCCATTTCATGAAAGCAGCCATCTCTGATGTGTAGCCTAGGCGAATCAAGCTGTAGAGCGTGAAGGATGCGTCTCGAATCCAGGTGTAGCGATAGTCCCAATTCCGTTCCCCCCCGATGGTCTCGGGAAGTCCGAAGGTAGGCGCGGCGACTATCGAGCCATAGTCCCGTGAGGTGAGCAGTTTTAGGGTCAGCGCTGAGCGGTTAACAACCTCGCGCCAGAGACCTTCGTATTTCGATTGGCTTATCCACGAATGCCAGAAGTTAACCGTATCTTTAAATGCCCTGGGAACGAAGTTCGGTGTCCCAGCTTGTGATTCTTTATCAGGATCGACATACTCCAGAATAAAAACCGCCGTTTCACCTGCGCTTAAACGGAAGCGGGTGCAAGCTGCTCCGTTTTCGATCTTGACGGATTTTTGGGTTCGCAGTCGCAAGACAACACCATCATCTGAAATAAATAAGATTCCATCATCTCTGATTTCGACCTTGTGGTTTGCGCGGGCGTAATCGAAGGCAGGATGACAGACCATCTCGAACTTAAGATTACCGCGCACCGTCTTCGCTCTGCGTACAAGCATGCTGGGTTGTGCAGGATCTAATATCGGCATGAAATCAGAGATTTCAGCGACACCAGATTCAGACAGAAAACGGGTAAGCAGGACATTTGTGTCGCTCACGTAGATCTGTTTCTGTTGGGCTTCGCCTAAAATTGGTGAAATCCGGAAGTAGCCGCCATGTTCATGGTCAAGCAGCCTGGCGAAGACCGATGGAGAGTCAACCCTTGGCAAACATAGAAAATCTATGGATCCGTCCATCCCTGCCAGGGCGATTGTGCGCAGATCCCCGATGATGCCGTAGTTCTCGATCGGTTGATGTTGCATTGGATACCTCAGCCTTATTCTAGACTCATTCTATCACTCGTAATAATGGAGTCGTGAATAATAAGGGTCGAGTATTGGACCTGTACGACGTTTATATGCCTGCATGGGCTAATGTTCGCTGATGCGCTGTAAATTCCATTAGCTGGTAAGCATCGATTATTTGAGTTGATAAAAGAGCGTCGTCCGTTGGGCTATGTCACTGGTGATCGCACAGTGCTTTGGGAGAATATGCAGCTGCAGTTGAGTGTTGTGTTTGCGCTATCCGGAGTATGGTCCGCGATCTCCAGCAGTGGTTTGGGCTGCAGCGCGGTGGCCATGACCGCCGTTGCTGCAATGGAAAGCCCTGCATTATGAACGCTAGAGCCAAGCGGGTCACAGATTCCCGCCTGGCAGAGGTTTGGCAATTCCGCGCGGCTTGCAACCTACTCCCCGGCTGCAATTGCGTACGGATCTGTACCCAGATCGATCACCGCGATGACACTGTGGTCTTCAGGGTTGATGCGTGTGATCAGTCCTTCGTTGGGGCTCGAGACCCATAAGCTTCCTGCGTAGAATTCAATCTGGACTGGAGGATTGGCGATGCTAAAACCGCCAGAACCTAAAGATGCCGGTTCGTAGTAATTAAGGGCGTAGGGGTGGGTGTGCCAAACGCGGTTTGGATCGACTGCCAGCCCATGGATGAAGGCGTTTGAGGACAGCGTAGTTACCACTTGATGGGTGTTCGAATCGATGCCCACAACCTCGTCCTTGTCGGATAATATCACCCAGACGGTGCCTTGACCGTAGACGATCTCGCTTGGTTTGCCTTCGAGCTTAACGGTCGCCACGACTCTTCGGGTCTCGGGATCGATCTTGAGCAATTGTGGATTCTGATTGTCACCCACCCAGATCGCATTCTCGCCGATCGCCACGCTTGAACAATTGTTGTAGACGACGCCGTAGCGCGTGCCGGTCGCGAGGTCGATCTTCCGTACGCCCAATCCGCCCGACACCCACACAGCGCCCTGTCCGGCAGCAACGTACATGGTGTTGCCGCCTAACGAGATTGTATCGACCACTTCAAATGTAACGGGATCGATTCTCCAAAGAGTACCCTCTGTCTCACTGACGACCCATACGTTCCCTTCGGCAACGGCGACGTCTTTGGGGAAGCGGCCAACGTCGATCGTGGCGACGACCTGGTGCGTCATCGGGTCGATCGCGGACACCTGACCCGCGTTGGGCGCGGTAACCCACACCAATCCGTTCACGCCCTCAAGGGCTTGAACCGTCGCCGTAGGCTCCTCCCCTTCATCAGATTCCCCTTCACTGCTGTATTCAAAGCTGAAGTCGCCATCGCCGTTTTCGTCTAGCACGTAGAAGTCTGGCGGCAGCCGGTCAAACACCGTTCCCGCCAGGGAGGCGAGTTGATCTGGTGCACTAGCCATGTCACCGCCGATCTGTGACAGCGACACGTATGTCTCGCCGCGTACGACAAGCATCGTGCCCTGCGAATAGAATTCACTCTCAAAAAGCAGCCATAGGGCGCTCTCACCGGGCCCATCCGCCTGTGTTACGTTCACGCCTGTCCCCGCGAACATCCCAGCCATGCGGTTGATGACCTCAATCAGCGACAGGTCGGCGATCTGATTATTCAATGCTTCAAATTCCGCGGCCATATCTGGGTCACCGCTGAAACCGGCGAGCATGCCGAGGCTTAACATCGTAAACGCCTTGGCCTCGTTACCCTGGGCTGCACTGATAGCCAGCTGCGTGCTTACGGTTGGATCATCGGATTGCAGTATATATACACAGCCACCCATACCTTGCTGAGGCTGCACCTGCACCGGTCCTCCCAGCACAGCGCCGACTTCCTCGTCAGTGAGCAGTGAGCAGGGGTCAAGCTGCACACGCTCGGCAGGCTCATCCACTGCAGTCGGCTCTTCAGGTTCGGCAGGCTCCATGGTCGGTGTCTCGTCCTGGCTTCTGGTCAGGATCGGGATCGCTCCGCACGCAATCGAGGGTACAAGCGTCAGTATGAGCAATAGTGCTAAAAGAAGTGTGTTTTTGCGCTTCATCGTGAATCATCTCCTACGTGATCGGTTGGTAAAGCCAAGGGTACAACAGGTTAATGTAGGTCGTGTTAGTAGTTTTGGGGGAAGGGTGACCATCCTCTGGCGCTCCATGGTGTCATGATTGACTGCCTGCTCTCCCACACTAGGTGGCTGCGTTTGCTGATGCATTGACCAGCAATCACCGGTTCGTCGATGGGGACAAGCGGACCGCCCTGGATGGGCAGCCCGGTTGAATGTTAAGCAGGATTTGGTTTCTCCGCTCGTCGCTTCGCTCACGGGCAAATACAGGTACCCGTATCGGCTTCCCAGATACCACCCGCATCGTTGCAGGCGCTGTGGTCTAGTGTGGGAATACAGGCGGTTTGCGTCGGGGTAGCGGTTGGCAATGGCGGTGCGGCGATAGGGGGTAATCCATCTACGCATTCAGCCTGGACGCCGTTACCCGCCACGAAGCAGTAACCAAGCCAATCCGGGTTGGGGATCCAGTACCAGAAGGTGTCCATGCTTACGCCCTCAGGGATAGCCGTCTCACCCTGAAGGAGGTAGCCCGCCTCCTCATAAGCCTGATCTGGCCCCTTACGGCAGGTCATGTTCATTAACGCCGTGATCAAAGGGGATATACATACGGGTTCTTCGATTTCCTCTTCCTCAGTTTCTGGTACCTCGGAGATTTCCTCTTCCTCAGTTTCTGGTACCTCGGAGATTTCCTCTTCGATCGAGAAAACCCAGGGTTCGTCCGGAGCACAGAATGTCAACCAGGTTTCCCCGTCTTGCAGCAGCCTCTGTCCGAGAAGCGACCATTCATAGCTGCTCCCGGCTCCCGGCGTCATGCCGAAGGATGAGATGGGAACGCTGTTCTGCTGTGTAGTTTGGATGCCCGCATCCACGCCTACTTCCACCAGTTCAACACCCCAGCGCAAGGTGCCCTCAGGCACATTGTCTGCAGGTGTCCACATTAGGGGGATATCTCCTGTGAGCTCGAGCAGGGCTCCATCTTGAGGAGAAGCCCCAGCGGGATCGAGGTAGGAATCACAGGTGGAAACCAGCCCCGAGTAGGGCACGGGTTGTTCGGGCGTGAAATCGACGATGACGTTCGGTAGGGTGCCGGCGAGCAGAATCAACCCACCGCCTACGAGGGCACCAACCGCAAGACTCCCTGGGATGATCCAGCGTGATCCATCGGGTCTGCGTCGGTGGATAAGGACGCCGAATACGCCGAACACGGCGATGATGAAGGTCCAGATGGGGATGAGGAAGTAGGGTCCAAATTTGATGCAATTGACATTTACGTTATGGGAAAACGATGAGGTGAGTTGATAAGAGTCCGTCCTCGTCGTGGTGATATTTGCACAAAATGGCAATCCCGGGGGCAAGGTCATACTGAAATCACCAATATTTGAAGCAACTACCGATCCTAAGTACTCCTTCCCTTCACCCGCACCGGTCGGGTCAGGTTCTGCCAGGAAGACTTCTACGAGGCAGTGGTTGCAGGTCGTTCCGCTGATGGTACTCCCAACGGAGCCAACCAGGACAGGAGGTTCAGGAATGGATGGGCGTGAAGCAATTCCTAAATTATCGTTGTCGTAAATACTATTTCGGCTGAACAGAGTGCCATCGGCGATGCCATAATCGCCATTGCTGAAGATTTCATTCCCCAGGATCTTCTGGTTGGGCCCTTCCGCATCAATCCCGGAGTAGAGGTTGAAGGCGATGATATTTCCCTTGCCCACCCCAATGCCTCCGTAAGTCATGCCTCCGCCTTCG
>CAYLOO010000104.1:0-9089 GCA_964385355.1 uncultured Anaerolineaceae bacterium | reverse complement strand
CGATTCCCGAGCGTCCGAGCCTTGAAAGAGGCTTACCAGGCCGCATTGGCCGGGAAACCTCTTCCGGAGTTCGAGCGCATCGCCGCAACGCCAACTACCTACATTGAACCAGTTGGAGCTGTGTCATCTCCCGCGGCAGCTCCCGAGATTGTCCCTCGGCGTCGGGGTGCCGGCTGGATTGTCGCCACATTGATTCCCGTCCTGGCGATCGCCGCTTTTGTGGCGGTGCGCGCCCTGGGCAGTGGCGCGTCGACGGTGATCACACCCGCTGCCAATGATGGGACATCCCCAGCGGACGTGGAGACTGCCTCGGCGGAGATTTCTTCCACTGCCACAAGTGAACCAGGACCGAGCCCGACTTCGCCGTCGCTGCCGATCACATCCAGCTCATGCCCAGGGTTGGCGCTTTTCAAACCGAGTGTGGCAGGGGATGAAGTGATCTGGTTGATCGACAATGCCGGTGATGATTTTCACCTGGAGGATATTAGTCCGGGCTGGCCGCTGCTGACGAACGGTCTGCCCGAACAAATCCGATTGGGTGACCTCGTGCTTTGGCAAGGTGATGCCGAGGGAGATGGCGAACTCCATCGGGTCGAGGGCGTCGACAACACGATTCAAGCAGGAAAATCTACCTACATCACGATTACCTTCAAATATGCGGCGGGTACCACGGGCTATTCATTACAGCTTATTCTGAATGATGGTTGTGTTCTTGAAGGTGAATGGTAGGGTCAAATCTGCCGTAGGGACATCATCCTCCCCCATCAGTTGACTGTGTAAGACCCACGAGTTATTCTTCACATTCTATCCAAGTCCAAAGCCGAAAACCCCCATAGACTTCTTGGTTTCCCCCCATACATGAACCCTCTTAGGATGGTGGTTGTAGAATGGGTGGGACTATAATCTGATTTCATGTGCACCGCGTCATATTCTTAAGGAGATACACTTCATGGCTGATTTACGAATAACAAACCTCGCCAAAACTCTCGTCCATTACTCCACTGAGGTTAAACCCGGGGATTATATCGGCATCCTCACCCAACCGGTGGCGCTGCCTCTGGCGGAGGAGGTCTACCGCCAGACGCTGGCAGCCGGTGGGTATCCGTATGTTCTGCTTGGAGGGTTGCGCTCGCGCGCCGAGACGGAAGCGCTGGAATATATCCTCTTCACGGAAGGGAATGATGATCAGATTCAGCACGTCAATCGTTTTGACAAAATGGTGCGTGAAGAATTCGATGTGATGATTGTTCTCCAGAGCCAGTCGAACACCCGCCGCTTGAGCAACGTCGATCCGTCGAAGCAGCAATTGAGGGCACGGGCATATACAGATGTGACAAAAATCTACAGGCAACGCGCCGCTGCGGGCGATCTGCGCTGGGTGATCACTCTGTACCCAACCAGAGCCGTGGCACAGGACGCGGAGATGAGCCTCGAGGAATTTTCAGACTACGTCTTCAGCACAACATTCTCTGATACAGATGATCCGGTCGCCGAGTGGAACAAGATACACGATGAGCAGCAAAGGCTCGTGGACTGGTTGAAAGGGAAGAAACTGCTCGAGGTGAAAGGTCCGAATGTTGATCTGGAAGTATCGATTGAAGGTCGGGATTTCATCAACTCGGATGGGAAGAAGAACATGCCCAGCGGCGAGATTTTCACCAGCCCGGTGGAAGATGCAGTCAATGGCTGGGTGCGCTTCACCTACCCGGCGATCCGCCAGGGCAGAGAGGTGGAAGGTGTAGAGTTAAAATTTAATAAGGGGAAGGTTGTTGATGCGAGCGCAGAGAAGAACCAGGATTTCCTGATCAGCATGCTCGACACAGATGAGGGAGCACGTTACCTGGGTGAGTTTGCCATTGGGACCAACAAGCGCATCAACCGCTTCATTAAGACTATCCTCTTCGACGAGAAGATTGGCGGGACGATCCACATGGCGCTTGGATTCGGTTTCGCCCAGATCGGCGGGAAGAATGAAAGCGCGATCCATTGGGATTTGATCTGCGATATGCGCGACGGCGGTCAGATTTTCGCCGATGGGGAGCTGTTCTATGAGTCGGGGGAGTTTAAAGTATAGCCTGGAAGTGCGGCTGAAATTATCTCTGAGGAGAGTTTGAATGGCTGACTATCGTGTGGAAAATCTGGCGAAAGTTATTGTCGAGTACTGCCTGAGCGTGAAACCTAAGGAACGTGTGGCTGTTACCGGCAGCACACTTAGCGAACCGTTGATGCTGGCGGTCCAGCGTGAGGTGCTCCGTGCGGGTGGGTATCCGCATCTTTTTCCATCCTTCCCGGGTAGCCAATACATACGCTTTTCCGAATCCAACGACGATCAACTTGACTTCGTTTCACCTGTTATGAAAATGGCTTTTGAGGAGTTCGAGTGCCTGGCTTCGCTCTACAGCTTAGCGAATACACGGGCGTTGACTAGCATCGATCCGGCGAAGCAAAGCCGCGTAGCAAAGGCGCAGGCTGACCTTATGAAGCGGTATATGGAGCGGGCTGCTACTGGAGAACTAAAATGGGTGGTCACGATGTTCCCCACGAACGCCCATGCGCAGGACGCGGAGATGGGCCTGGCGGAATTTGAGGATTATGTCTACTCCACCATGTTTGCCGACACCGAGGATCCGGTAAAGGAATGGCGCAGGATCCATGACGAGCAGCAGCGCTATGTGGACTGGCTTTCAGGAAAAGAGGAACTTGTAGTGAAAGGTTCGAATGTTGATCTGACCCTGTCTATCAAGGATCGGGCTTTTATTAACGCCGATGGCGTCGACAACATGCCCAGCGGTGAGATTTTCACCAGCCCGATCGAGGATTCGGTCGATGGCTGGATCCGCTTCACCTATCCGGCGATCCGACAGGGCAGAGAGGTGGAAGGTGTAGAGTTAAAATTTAATAAGGGGAAAGTTGTTGATGCGAGCGCAGAGAAGAACGAGGCTTTCCTCTTGGAAATGCTCGAAGTCGATGAGGGCGCCCGCTATGTGGGCGAGTTTGCGATCGGGACGAATAAACGCATCAATCGCTTCATCAAGAACATCCTCTACGATGAAAAAATCGGTGGGACGATTCACATGGCCCTCGGCGCTGGATTTGAGGAGGTCGGGGGCAAAAATAGGAGCGGGATTCACTGGGATATGATCTGTGATATGCGCGACGGCGGTCAGATTTTCGTCGACGGAGAACTGTTTTATGAGTCGGGGGAGTTTAAAATCTGAACAGGAAAAAAACGAAAAGGGACGCCGGTGTGTTTGTTTGGACACGCCGGCGTTTTTATTATTTAGCCTTTTCGATTATGTCATTACGAGGAGACCGATAGGGCGACGTGGCAATTTCGCTGCAACAAGGGAGGAGAATGCTTCGCTTCGCTCGCAATGATATTAAGGGGTGGATTCAGTCGCATAATGATGGCGCTCATTTCATAGAAGGAACTCTCAGGTGAATCATCCCGGGGGTTTCTCGGTCGCAGTTGCGCGGCTCACTCGAAATGACAAGCGGTAGAGAGGCCTTCCCGAAAATGCCATTGTGAGAAGCCCGATTGGACGACGTGGCAATCTCCCCGGAGCTTGTTTCATCATTCTCGGTTGGGTTGAAACCGCAAGATCAAGGGTTAGGTGCATAAGAGCTACAGTAAGGTACCGGCTGTTTATGTAGACGGGGATAAGTGGTTGGAGCCAGCCGCTCACATAGCTCGATCGAGGATCGTCGTCATTTCCCCTTCAGTGAGTTGGACTGGATTTCCCTTCATGCTGCTGGATACAAAGGATTTCTCGATCAACGCAGGGAAGTCCGCTTGCGTAAGTCCGTAACTCCCCAGAGAAGGAACCTCCATTGCCTGACAAAGATCCAAGAGCCATGCGACGCCATCTTCCCCAACCGCGGCTGGGTTCCCGATCAGAAGACGTCCAATTTCATCGAAGCGCGCGGTCAGGTCTGCGCTTAAATTCTGCATTCGAATGGTCTGAAGGTTAATGGCCATGACGTGAGGTAGGAGCGCGGCGCAGATCGCGCCGTGCGCGGCATCGAACATCCCGCCGAAAGGACCGGCGAAGCCGTGCACTGCGCCCAATCCCGCATTTGCCAATGACAGACCACCCAGCAAGCTGACAAGCGACATATCGGTCCGCGCTCTGATATCTTCGCCGTTCTCATATGCTCGCCGCAGCGATTGCGCCGCTCGTTTCATCCCCTCCCTGCAAAAGCCATCCGTGAGCGGGTTGCGTCGGGTTGATAGATAGGGCTCGATAACTTGCGTGAGCGCGTCCAGGCCTGTGCTGGCAGTGATGGGCGGGGGCATCGAGAATGTCAATTCCGGATCCACTAGGGCTGCGCGCGGAAGCATTTCCCGGCTGCGCAGGCTGACTTTGACGCGGTGTTCTTTGGATGCTAATACGGCGTTGCGAGTGACTTCAGAGCCGGTGCCGGCGGTGGTTGGAATGGCGATGAAGGGCAGTGGGGGATTTGTGAGTGGTTTACCGCGCCCGATCACCTCAAGAAAATCGAGCGGGTCGTCCCCATTTTTCGCCAGTGCAGCGATAGCCTTGCCTGCATCGATCGCGCTGCCGCCTCCAAAGCCGATGACCAGATCGCAGGCAGCCTCATGGGCAATCCTCGTGCCCTCTTTGGCAAGGGCGACGGTCGGTTCACCCTGTACGGATATTACGGTAGATTTAAGCCCCGCCTTGTTTAGGATTGAGAGGAGCGGGACGGCGCGATCGGGGTTTGACCCGGTTACAACAAAAGCCTGCTCTCCGAATCCCTTCGCAAGTTCGCCAATCTCAGCCAGTGCGCCAGCGCCAAATATGACACGGTTTGCCGTGGCGAATTCGAAACGCATGCTCACTCCCAGCCTTCGTCAGGGGGGAAGACATTGCTGAATTTCACACCCCGGCGCGGCTCTGCCATCATCTCCGCTACGGTTTCACGCCAGACTGTATAGTGTTGTGTTTCTTTGTGCTTGGCGATGTCTGCTTCGGAGTGGTAGACCTCGACCAGTATGAATCGCTCAGGATCGTCTTGTTGTTGGATGATATCAAAGCGTGTGATCCCCGGCTCCTGGACGCTTTTGCGGGCATTCTCTAATGTAGCATCACGGAAGGCTTGGACTTCATCCGCCTCCACGTGAACGTATACATGCACGATGACCATGAGCAGCCTCCCTGGTATTGTTTCAACCTACTTTTGTATTCTATACCGCGAGGTGAAAGTGGTCGAGGAAAACGGGAAAGCTCTGGCTCGAACTTAGGGAAAACGTAATCGGAACCTCGGGATGGAAACGCCAGTTGGTCATTCAATGTGAAGAGATTAGTTTGCTTACAAACGCGGGAGCATGATCTTATCCTGCTTCTGGTATTTGCCTTTCTTATCCGCGTAGGAAATTTTGCACCCCTCATCTCCTTCAAAGAAAAGTACCTGGGCGATGCCTTCGTTGGCGTAGATCTTCGCCGGCAGTGGAGTGGTGTTGGAGATCTCCAGTGTCACGAAACCTTCCCATTCCGGCTCAAAGGGTGTGACGTTCACGATGATCCCGCAGCGTGCGTAGGTCGATTTACCGACACATATGGTGAGCACCCCGCGGGGGATGCGGAAATACTCAACGGTGCGCGCCAGCACAAAGGAATTCGGCGGAATAATGCAGACATCTCCCTGGTAGTCCACCATCGAAGCTGTGTCGAAGTTCTTCGGGTCCACGATCGCAGAGTAAACATTCGTGAAGATCTTAAACTCATTGGCGACACGGATATCGTATCCATAGGAGGAAACCCCGTAGGAGATCACACCCTCACGAGCCTTACCTTCCTCAAACGGTTCAATCATGTGTTCTTCTCGCGCCATGCGCGCAATCCAATGATCGGGCTTTAATCCCATAATAGACCTCCAGAAGTGATTCTCATTCAACCCGTCTTTTCTCTAACTGCACAGGGTTCGTCAATTCCCCGATGCCTTCGACTTCAACAGTAACTTCATCTCCGTCATGGAGCGGTCCGACACCGGCAGGTGTTCCGGTCAGGATTACGTCACCGGCGTTCAATGTCATGACGGATGAGATGAGCGTTACAAGAGTGAAAACAGGGAAGACCATGTCCCGTGTAGATCCCATCTGACGCATTTGCCCGGACACATAGCAGGTGAGGAGTACATCCGCTGGATCGAGGTCGGTTTCAATCCATGGTCCGATTGGGCAGAAAGTATCGAATCCCTTACCACGCGTCCATTGTCCGTCGATGCGTTGTAGGTCGCGCGCTGTGACGTCGTTGGCAGCGGTGTAACCGAGGATGTGTTCGCCAGCTTTTTCGGGGCGGATCCAGCGACCGCCACGGCCGATGACCAGAGCAAGCTCGGCCTCGTGTTCAACGTTTTCGGATTGAGGAGGGAGCAGGATCGGCTCGCCTGGGCCGATCACGCTAGAGGGGGGTTTCAGGAAGATCAGTGGTTGTTCAGGCACTTGTGCACCGTGTTCGGCAGCGTGCGCGGCGTAGTTTTGCCCGATGCAGATAATTTTTCCCGGTTCAACCGGCGGGAGCAGGCGGACGCGCTCCAGGGGGTCTTTGGCCTCTTTGCGTCCATAAGGGCCAAACGGTGAGCTGTCAAGCCGGCCGACACGATCCTCAGAAACCCAGCCCCAGGCAGGTTTCGATCCGCTTCTCTTCAAATATCGGACGATGCGCATGCGAAATCCCTTCTTAAGAAAATCAAGGCTCAGTTTCGTCGTGCTGGAGGTAGCCACGTTATGGATTAACGGGACCCATTATATCCTTGTCTCACAGCAGCGCAGGTTCAATTTTCCTTTTGCGCCCAGGCTAGGTCGTAGGTAACCTGCCAGCGGAAGACCTCCACGTTCTCAAAACCCATATCCCCGAGAATTTCAGGGAAGCGCTCGCGGGTGAAAAACTTTCCGAAGATCCAGCGCGCCTCCTTGCCAACACGGTTCGTGACCAGAAGCCAGCCGCCCGGCCGCAAAACCCGAGCCAATTCCTCGATCGTTTGTAAGGGATGCGGTGTGAATTCTAGGATTTCCAAACTGGCTACGAGATCGAAGCTCTCATCAGTGAAGGGGAGTGGGACTGCCCAGCCGCGTACCCAATGGGTACTCTCTGACGGTGTGCGACTTAGACCGCGCTTTAGCATGCTTTTCGATGGTTCAAGGCATATCACACGCCCCTGTATGTTCGGCAGTTTAAATAGGTTGTGTGCCAGCCTACCGGTCCCCGCACCCACATCCAGCACCAAGGTGTTTGGCAGGATTCCAAGGACTTTCGCGACCGGCTCCGCCAAAAACTGCTGCTCCCACATCGGATCGAACTGCTTGATTCGTTCGTAGCGAACGGCGGCGATATCGTAGAGCCAAATGACGAACCGGCGTCCTAGATGGGCGCCCTCGCAGACCCATATCTCCCAATATGCTATTCCCATGACGAGGAGGAGTAGTAGGGGGATGAATACCCACATTGACAAAATCAGGGATCTCCGCTGAAGTTTCGCTACTATAGCATACAGACCGATACGGGCAACAACGGGTCCATATTCCCTTGCAGACTGTCAGGTGCAGTTGCGACTAAAGCCAACGTAAAAAGGCGGCAATTAAGGAAGCTGCAAATTCATCATCGGTCTCACTTCCGTTGACCGTGCGTGTGACGGGCGCTATAATCCAGACAGGGCGGATAGCTCAGTTGGTTAGAGCGCTTCTCTTACACAGAAGAAGTCGCAGGTTCGAGTCCTGTTCCGCCCACCTTTTTAAGGGGCTGCCCTTTTGGGACAGCCCCCACGGTGTAACCTGAAGGTCCTTAGTTCGAATCTGAGCCCCGCTACCTTGAGGCACCTGAAAGGGTGCCTTTTTCCTTCCAAGCCCCCTTGTTTAGGATTCGAACCCGTAACCTGGGGATTACACAGTGCCGCACCGGCTACGTTGCGGTGTGAGTCTAGCTCTTGAACTCTGAATTTCGGCCCTCCGGACGAAACGTAGACCGCCAGGCTTTTCCGATTCTCTGTTTTCTCTAATGTGCATCAGTTCATTGAAGAATTGAGGGAATTTCAGTAGATCGATAAGTATCCCTACCCTGGACAAGAGGATGATATCCACCGATTCATCGTCAGGTAGGCGTGGTTGAATTCCCGTCTTCTTTCCTGTAAGATGAGATCAATTCCCAGAGCCGTGGTACAAGATCAGGCATCTTATAGGGATAAAAGGAAGGGGGTTCTATCGTAGAAACAAACGAGACGCAGGCCTGGCTCTTCACCAGGCTTGTTTGTTTTCTAGGATGAGAGCAGATTATGTTCTATCGCTTGTGGACAGGGTTTATATGCTTTTCTTTGCTCGTACAATATGAAGACAGGATAGCATCCACGTATTCTGGAGAGGCGAACAGCGAGGACTTTAGAACGCAGCCGACGAAAGGCTGCATATTCGAAGAGATGTGGACGGCAGGAGGGATGAAATGGATCCGTTCGATACTGCAAGCAGTGCACTTATTCTTTCCACAATCTATCATTCAAGGAAAGTAATTCGTCCGAAAGCGGCCTTGACCAGGACCTTACACGTCCTGGTAGTTTTGTCTATGTTGATTCCGAGCACCACCGTGGTGGCTGCTCCCAACCACGGAGATGACTCTACACGAATCGTTGAACTACCCCACTCCTCTATATCTGAACCGGAAGCACTCCAATATCAGGCGCCACGCTTTGAGCATCCACGACCTCGGGTAGGTAGAGAGCTGAACTCTCCGGATTTATCAAGAATGGAAGGGTTGCTTCAGGACCCAACGCCGACTCCTACTCCCGATCCCGACAACCCCCTGCTGCCATCCAAGCTACCTGCTCTTGGGGAATCCGTGGAACCCATGGATATGACGATGCAGACCTTCGGTGCGGAGGGGGCGGGTGATGGGTCTGAACCTGGACCATGGGATCGTCTCATCAGCGGAGGCCTCTCGGATCAAACCTTCCCCATTGCGGCATACAACTCGAGTAACGAAGAATACCTCCTGGTGTGGATGGATGACGATGACCCGAACCACTTGCATGCGTATATCATGAATCGCACCGGCGTTGAGGTAAAACCCGAGTTCACCATACCAACAGAAGGAATTGGA
>CAYLOO010000103.1:0-9102 GCA_964385355.1 uncultured Anaerolineaceae bacterium | reverse complement strand
TTTGTTTGGACTTTCTAAAAAACGGTTATGAGGGTTAAGGCGAGGAGAAGTACTGAAGCGCCAAGCGGACACGTTCCTCAAGGTCTTCCTTGGCATCCTCGGGGATGGATTGTACTGCCGTTTGTGATTCGACCAGACTATACCCCAGACCCGTCAGCACTCCGAGCACTTCAGTATCGACATCACTGGGGATGTGAATCTCTACGGCCGGTGCGGTCAGGATATCTTTAAGATGGAAGATGATCTTTTCTCCTGTCTTTTTGCCAATACCAGGTACTCTTGTCAATATCTCGGGTTGATTATTCGCGACCGCGCTGCGAAGGACATCCGGAGAGAGATTCGACAACACGGATAAAGCCAACTTAGGGCCGATTCCCGAGACTCTAAGCAGGACTTCAAAGAGCCCCCGCTCCTCAGCCGATTGAAAACCATACAGACTCAGTTCGTCTTCCCGAACACTGAGGTAAGTATGCAAGAAAAAGGGCTTTCCAACTTCCGGTCCCGCTGCATGGACGCTCCCTGTTATGGCTATGCGCAGCCCAATCCCCCCCACTTCCAGAGTCAGTTCACCATCCCCAATATGTAAAACCATTCCCCGAATGGACCTGATCATTCCGCACCTTCGATTCGCCGCTCCAGATTAGAGACTTGGCAGTGACAAATAGCAACAGCCAGGGCGTCTGCGGCATCATCCGGTCGGGGGAGATCATCCATCTCTAACAAATTCTGAACCATCCGCTGAACCTGACCTTTCTCCGCCCCCCCGTAGCCTGTAACCGCTAGTTTGATATCTTGTGGGGAATACTCTTTGATGTTGAGACCCAATTCAGCCAGAGCCAGAATCGCAACGCCGCGCGCCTGCCCAACGCTGAGCGCTGTCTTTACGTTCTTCTGGAAAAAAAGGCGTTCTACGGCGGCTTCTACGGGCTGATGCTGAGACAGCAAGTCCTTTAAATCGCAATGGATTTTCAGCAATCGCTCGCTCATCGGTTGATTGGGCGACGTTTGGATTACGCCAAATTCAACTAGATCCAATGTTCCAGATTCGGATTGCCGAATTAAACCGTATCCAGTTCTCGCAGTCCCTGGATCAATCCCGATGACAAGCATTTCTTATCTGTCGCCTGCAACATCAAGCAGTCTCTAATATCGAGACTGCTTCTTCGGTCACTTCCAGGTTTGAGTAGACATTCTGCACGTCATCGAGATCTTCTATCGCCTCGATAACACGCATTACTTTAACGGTTTGCTCTCCATCAATACCTAATAACGTGTTGGGCATCATTCTCAGAGAAGCTTCTGACGGTTTAATCCCGGCATCATCAAACTGGTCATTAATCTTCTTGAACACATCCACGGGGGCGAAAATCTCAATCTCTTCCTCTCCTATGACGACGTCATCTGCGCCCGCTTCAACCGCCAATTCGAATACTTTTTCCTGATCGGCCTCCTCTATCGGGATGTAGAAATATGCAGCACGTCGAAATTGCCAGGAGACGGCTCCCGCGTCGGCCAGTTTCCCACCGGATTTGGTGAGCTCATGCCGGAGATCTGCAACCGTCCGATTGCGATTATCGGTCACAACTTCAATCATCAAGGCAACGCCGTTAGTTGCATAACCTTCATACATGATTTGTTCGTAATTAACGCCATCCTTATCTTCACCGGTACCACGCTTAATTGCCCGTTCGATATTTTCCTTGGGCATGTTATCGTTTTTAGCGCGATCGATCGCTAACCGCAGCGTGAAGTTTGTTTCTGGATCTCCACCACCTTCGCGAGCTGCTATCGTGATCTCACGTGCCAAACGCGTGAAAATTGCCCCTCGCCTGGCATCAGTCACAGCTTTCTTGCGCTTAATCGTTGACCATTTTGAGTGTCCAGACATCGCTTTCTGCTCCCTCAATCGCTCAATGGCGTGGATTTTATTTGCCGGTGAAGGCAATAAACCATTATACCATTTAGGCCTTCCACTTAAGAATCCAGCCCAAGCAAACACCGGCAATACGCGGGGTTTCACACACTAACAAGGAGCTTATCCAGTTTTCGCAAGGTGTCAACACTCTGCCCGCGGTAGTGATTATTAGCGTAGACCAGCGTGAGTGGAGTGGCGGAATCGAGTTCCCGAATGCGAGGAATCCATTCCTTTAACTCCTGCTCAGAATATGTGTAATCGTAACGCTCCCAAGCATGATCGTGCTTCCACCATTTACCGGCGTTACGACCATGGAAGCGAACATAGGCGACATCACTCGTCGCCCGCACCACCGGCGGCATCAATCCTTTCAACCGGGGTTCGTCGACACAGCAGAATCCCAAATTCTGCTTCTCCAAACGCTTGAAGGTCTCCTCCGATACCCAGGCGTGATCGCGGAATTCGACAACTAACTGTAGATCCTGGAAGCACTCCCGCAGTTGCTCCAGGTAAATCCGATTCTCCATTGAAGGGTGAAAAGAATGAGGAAACTGAGCCAGAACGCAGGCCAATTTTCCTGCTTCTGCCATTGGCTGGAAGGCTTCGACGAATGCCTCACAAGCGGGCTCTTCTCGCTCATGGGTGATGCTGCGATGAGCTTTCACCGAAAATGCGAACCTTTCCGGTGTCCGCTCCACCCAGGCCTTGACAGTTTTCAATGCCGGAATCCGGTAATAACTTACATTAAGTTCAACCGTATCAAATTGCTGTGAGTAGAATTCCAGCCAAGATCGCTTCGGTAAATCTTCTGGGTACACGCATCCGATCCAATCGTCATACGAAAAACCCGAAGTTCCTAAACGGATCATATTTTCAAAACTCCTGCCCCGTCAATCCGACTCCGTTTGAGATCTAACAACGCTTGATTCGCCTCTCCAAGTTCATAGAGCTTCGTTGAGACTCGGATCGGGATCTCCGCTGCCAAGTGGAGGAATTCAATCCCATCCTGGTAGGTCGCATTTGCGACACTGCGCACGGTCCGCTCACCGTAGATAAGGGCATACTCCATCTCCGGGATCGGGCTCATGTGAATGGCATTTATCGCCAGCGTTCCCCCTGGACGTATTTTCTCAAGCATCACCGGCACGAGTTCACCGACTGGCGCAAAGATGATGGCGCGGTCTAAGAGCTTTGGAGCGCGATCTTCAGCCCCCCCTACCCAGGCAGCTCCGAGCTCTTCTGCAAGCCGCCGATGGCCATCGCTGCGCGTGAAAACAAAGACATCACAATCCCAATATCGAGCAACCTGAATTGCCAGATGTGCGCTGGCCCCAAAGCCGACCAGACCCAAACGTTCCCCGGGATGAAGATCCGCCTTATGAAGCGAGCGGAAACCGATAATCCCCGCGCATAGAAATGGAGCTGCATCCTCATCCTTGATCCCATCCGGCATTGGAAGAAGGTACCGCGCATCTGCGATCATTTGCTCCGCATACCCGCCGTCGACGTGAAAGCCTGTGAAACAAGCCTGAGGACAGAGATTCTCCTCGCCTCGTCTACAGTACTCGCATTCTCCACACGCACGGAAAAGCCAAGGGACCCCTACTCTATCCCCCGCCAACTGGTCACTTACACCCGACCCGACGGCGATCACCGTGCCAACCACTTGATGCCCGGGGATCACAGGAAAGTTTGGCGGGATGATCTCCCCCTCTACAGTATGCAAATCCGTGTGGCAGAGTCCACAGACACTCACTTTAAGAAGCACTTCCCCCTCACCTGGTTTGAGGTTACCCAAGTCAACCAACACCAGAGGCTTCTCATCTATAGGTGCGGCACGGCTAAGCAGCATAGCACGCATCTTTACATTCCCCTTCTAAACTACCTAAAGATCTCTATCGATGCAATCCCACTCGCCGGTTTCCTGTTCGAGATGAGGGTTCGGGCATCTGCAAACCTACTATACACGTTTTTCCTTATCCGTAATGGTTCCTCTCTCATGAGATTTCCTGTCTTATCAGGAGCTTATTCTCACTTGCGTAGTACAAATCGAGGAGGAGGCTACCTGCTGTCCTGAACACTATTGCTCTATCCCGAATGATAAGAACTGCGAGTAGGACCCGTTTCATGGATACGCCCACGGGCGATGCGCAAAAGGAGCTGCCTGAACCATGATCAGACAGCCCCATTGAGAGCATTCACCTCTGGGAAAACAGCGGACTCGTGTAACGGTATTGTTCGCTACTTCTTGCTTTTCTTTTTCTTGGGACCGCGGATGAACGCTTCCGTCTTTCTATGCGCTTCATCATCGCTATATTGCACCGGAGGTGTCTTCATGAAATACGAAGACGGCTCAAGGACCGGGCCAGCAAGACCTCGATCAAGCGCTAACTTGGCGCAGCGGACCGCGTCGATTACAACCCCGGCCGAATTTGGCGAATCCCAAACCTCCAGCTTAAGTTCCAGATTCAGCGGGACATCGCCGAAAGTAGTGCCCTCCATTCGAACGTAGCACCATTTCCGATCAGTGAGCCAGGGCACGTAATCGCTTGGTCCTACATGGATAGCTTCCGCTGGGAGTTCATAAGGCAGCTGACTCGTCACCGCTCCCGTCTTCGAGATCTTCTTCGATTCGAGTCGATCGCGCTCGAGCATATTGTAAAAATCCATATTTCCGCCAAAATTCAGCTGATAGGTATGATCCAGAACTACGCCGCGGTCGACAAAAAGGGACGTCAGAACACGATGCGTAATCGTGGCACCGACCTGACTCTTGATATCATCACCGATGATGGGAAGGCCGCGTTCTTTGAAACGACACGCCCAATAATCCGAGCTGGCGATAAACACAGGGATGCAATTGATGAAGGCGCAGCCGGCATCAAGAATCTGCTCAACATACCATTTCGTCGCCATTTCTGAGCCTACAGGCAGGTAGCTCACAACGACATCCGTTTTCGTTTCTTTCAATATTTTTAGGATGTCGGCCGTCGGGCCGGGGGCTTTCTCTACAACCTGGGAGAGGTATTTCCCAATGCCATCGTGCGTCATTCCCCGTTGAACAGTCACGCCCGTTTTCGGTACATCCGAGAACTTTACGGTGTTATTCGGGTGGGCGAATATCGCCTCACTCAAGTCCTTGCCAACTTTGCTGGCGACAACGTCAAACGCCGCAGTGAACTCGATATCCCGAATGTGGTATCCACCGATATCGACGTGCATTAACCCAGGTATGTTGTCGTCCAGTTTAGCGTCTTTGTAGTACTCGACGCCTTGAACCAGGGATGAAGCGCAATTACCAACCCCGATGATCGCTACTTTGACTTTCTTGCTCGATGGCATTTCTGACACCTCCGTTGTAATTCTTATTCACTATGCCAATTTGTTGATGGGAGAAAGGACTTGTTGTGTTTCTCCCACTCCTCCTGCTATGCTACAATCGTAACTTACTCAAGGATATTCTATGTCTGAGCGTGTGGGTCAGATGAGTAAATCACAACGTCTTGAACGTTTGCTTGAGATCAACCGGACTATGTCGGCGACCCTCGATCTCATTCAACTACTGGATATGATAATCGATGTTGCCTGCGAACTCACACAGAGTGAGGTCGCATCCATTCTCCTTTACGATGCAGGCGCCGGAGTATTACATTTCGAAGCCTCTCCCGGCATGCACCGAGATGATTTGCGTGAAATTAGTATACCTCTTGATTCTAGCGTTGCAGGTTGGATCTTCACCAACTCGAAACCAATGGTTATCCAAAACGCGCACAGCGATCCACGAGTGTACCGCCGTGTAGATGAGATACTCAAGTATGAAACCCTATCGATTCTCGGTGTACCGCTCTCTGTAAAAACCGAAACGATCGGTGTGTTGGAGGCGGTAAACAAATTAGACAATGCTGATTATACTGAAGACGATCTAGAGGTACTAGAGACGCTTGCAGCACAAGCTGCAATCGCAATTGAGAATGTGCGTTTGCTCGCCAACATCCAGGAAACGAACGATAAATTAAAACGGCTAGATCGTATGAAGTCAGATTTCATCGCCATCGCCTCTCATGAACTCCGCACACCACTGGGGTTGATCCTGGGACACGCAACCTTCTTACAGGAATTCATCCCCCCTGACCACCAGGAGCAGATGGAGGTCATCATCCGCAGCGCTATGCGACTCAAGGCGATCATCGAAGATATGTCTGCCATCGCCCATAACGAGCAGGGACAATCTCGCGTTCGTAAAAAACCGTTCTCGGTAAGCCGGCTAGTTGAAGAAACATTTAATCAATTCAGCGATTCTGCAAAAGAGAAACAGATCGAAATTGGCTTCGACATCCCTGAAGATGACGCACTAATCATGGACGGCGACCAGGAGAAAATCGAGGTCGCACTTTCGAACCTTGTCGATAACGCACTCAACTACACCGATGCCGGTGGTCAGATTGGGATAAAAGCAGAGGGCGACGACGAGATGATTAAAGTCTTTGTTGTCGATACAGGAATTGGCATTCCCAAGAATGAGGTCGAACGTGTTTTTGATCGTTTCTACCAGGTCGAATCTCATCTAACCCGGAAACACGGTGGCATGGGATTGGGACTATCGATCGCCAAGGCGATGGTCGAGATGCACAATGGTCAGATCTGGTGCGAAAGCAAGGAAGGAACCGGAAGCTTGTTCTGCTTCATGGTCCCCGCCAATCAGGAGAAAGCCCGGAAAGTCGCGAACGTCTTTCGCAGCAGTTAGACACACCCCTTCACCGCAAGATCCAACGCTCGCTTATAAGAATAAAATTGGAAAGGCAGCATACCATGTATGATGCTTGTATAGAGTTAATTATTTTATAAATCGCTTTTTCTTCCCCCAATTATCCCTCCAGGGGTGCATGGTGGCATTTCAGTCCCTTCAACCTCTTTGTAGAGACGCCGCACGCTGCGTCTCTACAACTCCTTCCTATTTTGAACGTGCGGGAGATTGAGAATCCGTGGCGTTCATGAGAACCGCTGGCGAAAGGGCAAGCCGTCAGCATACCTCTTCAAGTCTCAAAAACGGAGACAGGACAAACCGACACACGAGTCGGCCTCCACGCATTAAAGGGGTTGTGGTGGCGCACCCGCGTGTGCTCCCGAGATGAGGAGATGACGGGCCGACACACGAATCGGCCCTACACATCAAAGGGGCTGTTACGGCGCATATCCGCTTGGTCACAGATGCACAACAAATAATGCACCGACCGCTGAAGCCTACTGCGCTACCAATCTTACAGTTTCTTTACTGCGGATTGCTGTAAGGCCGCTGTATGGCGATGATGTGTAATATTTTCAACAGATTTACGTTATCAATATTAGGCACCCAAACAGATCGATTGAATCACGTGTGTTATTTACGAGGCAGGAGGCTTGAATGGCACCACAATCGCTCACAACAATTGAAGAAGCAATGGAGTTCGCCTCCGAAGCCATCTCCCGTGGAGAAATCCAAGTTGGAAAAGAAGCACTGAGCTGGGTCCTTCAGCAATCACCTTCCCATCCAACCGCCTGGATGTGGATGGCATGCTGCGTTACGGATGAATCCCAGAAGCAGGATTGCTACCGCCGAATCCCAGGCTGACGGGTCGAATGATCTATCACGAATAGTCGATTCAACACCTCATTCATCTGCCACTCTTCTTAACCAGACCACCCCAGAGTTCCCTGGGGTGGTTTTCTTTAATCGTATTAGCACCCAAACCCCTCAGAACCTCCCGAAAACTATGCAAAGCATACTTCGCGTTGACCCATTGGTGTAGTTAACGATATACTCATGGTTCATCGGGGCGTAGCGCAGCCCGGTAGCGCGCACGGTTCGGGTCCGTGAGGTCGCCGGTTCAAATCCGGCCGCCCCGACTGTAGACCTCAAGGATAGCTGATTTGGGTAGCCGTGAGGTCCACGGTAAGGTGATTTCCCAATCCTCGATTGAACTGACCTGACCCCCAAAAACTGATCCAGTTGTAAAGTTAGGATCAGACAATGGAGAGAGGTCATATGCCCAGAAAACGATATACCCCCGAACAGATCATCAGCAAGCTCCGTGAAGCCGAAGTCCTGCTTAGCCAGGGGCAAACTGTAACTCAAGCCTCCAAGCAATTGAGCGTGAGCGAGCAGACCTACTATCGCTGGAGAAAAGAATACGGTGGGATGCGAACCTCGCAAGTCCGCAGGCTCAAACACCTCGAAAGAGAAAACGCCAGACTGAAGAAACTGGTAGCGGATCTCGCATTAGACAATGCAATCCTGAAGGAAGCCACCTTGGGAAACTGATCAGCCCGGCAAGGAGACGCAGGGCTGTTGAGCGAGTGCAGCAGACCCTGGGTGTCTCTGAGCGCCGGGCTTGCACGGTTCTTGCGCAGCCCCGATCAACGCAGCGATATTTGAGTAATCGATCTGGAGACGAGGCTGTGCTCACCGAATACATCATCCAGCTAGCGAGCCAGTACGGACGCTATGGATACCGCAGGATCACTGCGATGCTCAGAAACCAGGGTTGGAGAGTGAATCACAAACGAGTAGAGCGAATATGGCGGAAAGAAGGTCTGAAAGTGCCTGTAAAACAACCCAAACGCAGCAGACTCTGGCTGAATGACGGCTCATGCATTCGGCTGCGCCCACAGTACCCTAACCATGTTTGGAGCTATGACTTCGTGCAGGACCGAACACATAACGGCCGAGCTTTCCGGATCTTGAACATCATCGATGAGTACTCCCGGGAATGTTTGGCAACATTTGCGGCGAGGCATATAAGGCACGGAGATGTTCAGGAATGTCTGACAGAGTTATTCTGTCAGCGGGGTATCCCGGCTCATATTCGTTCAGACAATGGTCCTGAGTTCACGGCAAAGATGCTCCGAAAATGGTTGAACAAACTCAGTATCGGAACACTGTTCATCGAGCCGGGCAGCCCTTGGGAAAATGGCTATGTTGAATCATTCAATGGAAGAATGCGAGATGAGCTGCTCAATTTGGAGATCTTCTACACAATGAAGGAAGCTAAGCACTTGATTGAGATGTGGAGATGGGAATACAATCACATCAGACCGCACAGCTCATTGGGTTACAAGCCACCAGCTCCATCGGCCTGGATTGCCATAACCGAACCCCTGGAGCAGGTGAGTCTAACTTAGACTGTGGACCAAATAGTGGGGGCAGGTCA
>CAYLOO010000102.1:0-9167 GCA_964385355.1 uncultured Anaerolineaceae bacterium | reverse complement strand
GTCATAGGATTAGTCGCAGTAGGGTTCTATGGACTGCTTACGACCCGTAATTTGATCAAGGTCGTGATCATGCTTCAAATTCTTGTGAAGGCGGCTGTCCTGGGGTTGATTACAGCAGGCATAATAAGTGGCCAACTGTACATCACGCAAAGCATGGCCATTACCGTAATCGTCGCCGACACCATCGTCGCCGTCATCGGTATGGCCTTTGCCATCCAAATCCGGCGCCAAGTTGGCACACTCGACACCAATGAACTTTCTTCTCTGAGAGGATGAGTCATGGCAGCATTCTTGGTCCTTCTCACAATCGGACTTCCATGGATCGGCGCGCTATTGGTATTGCTGACGGGTAATGAGCGTCCGAAGCTGCAACATGCAATAGCGTCAATAATTTCGGTCGCAGCGGGTATTTCAGCCATTGTTTTACTGTGGTTTACGAGCGATCAGCCCGTTCTGAGCATCCCCATGGGCAGCGTTTTTGGTGTTTTTACATTTGTGCCCGATGTTCTAGGGGTTCTCCTGGCAGTTATCGCCAATGTGGTCGGGAGCCTGGCGGTCATTTTCTCCATCGATTACATGAAGGGAAATGAGCAGCTTGGGCGTTATTACGCCTTGGTTATGTTCTTCATCGGAGCGATGGCTGGGTTGGGCATCTCGGGCAGCTTGCTGCTGATGTTCCTTTTCTGGGAAATCACGGCGTTCTGTTCCTACGCGCTCATCTCATTCCATAACGATGACCCAAAGGCGGTCGCAGCAGGCATCAAAGCGTTGATCATAACTCAGTTGGGTGGTATCGGCTTGCTGGTTGGGGCGCTCATCATCAACTCGTTTATCGGCAGCTACCAGATCAGTGTTTTCATGGCAGAAGCGGAGAGCTTGCCTTTTAACGTCCTGGTCTTGCTCGCTTTCTGCTTCCTCGCCGCAGCGATTGCAAAATCCGCTCAAGTGCCGCTGCATACCTGGTTGCCCGATGCCATGGAAGCGCCCACCCCGGTCTCCGCGCTGATCCATGCAGCGACGATGGTCAATGCAGGTGTATACCTTGTGGCGCGATTTTTTCCAGCCTTCGAAGATGTGCCGGGGTGGACGACGAGCGTCCTGGTTGTGGGTATGCTCTCAGCTCTGTTGGGGGCGTTGATGGCTCTCGTCGCGGCCGATCTCAAGCGAGCGCTCGCCTACTCAACGATCAGCCAGCTCGGCTATATGTTCTTTGCAGTCGGCGTCGGTGCGATATTCGCCAGTCAGTTTCATCTCCTCAGCCATGCGATTTTCAAGGCATTGCTCTTTTTGTGCGCAGGTGCGGTGATCCCCGCTGTTGGCACACGTGATATGCGGCAGATGGGCGGTCTCAGGAAAACAATGCCCTTCGTGTTTACAGTGTTCATCATTGGCTCGCTCGCGCTCGTTGGTTTGCCGGTAGCAAACGGATTCTTCAGCAAAGAATTCATCCTCGAAGAGGGTTTTATATATGGCCCGATATGGGCATACATCGGCATGTTGTTGGGCGTCGGTTTGACGGCGCTGTATGTGTCACGCATGGTCTTCATGGTTTTCTATGGGGAGAGTCACGGGGATGAACCCATCCATGACGGACTTTTCTGGATGCGGGTTTCTCTCACCGCGCTCGCCATCGGGGTGTTCACGACATGGCTGCTGGCAGGTGTCTTGAGCGATCTCATGGCACAGACTCTGCCGTTTCATGGCGTCCATGCCATTGGCACTTTCGAGCTGGCAAAGGAAATCATCTTAGCACCAGCGACATGGATCTCCATTGCTGTGATCGCATTGGGGATTGGGATCTGGATTCTGAGAGAACCCCTGGCAGGAATTAAAAACTTAATGCGCCCGGTCGCTCGAATTATTGAGAATAGGCTGGGGTTTGAGCAGTTGAATCAGGGGATCATCAACGTGACCAAGAATCTCACCGCAGCGCTGCATCTCACACAGACAGGGCAGCTCAATTGGAATATTCTCGGGATCGTCGGCATGTTGAGTGTTCTTTTAGCCCTTTTGTTTATTGGAGTGTGATATGACCTTACCTGTTTGGGCCTGGATAATCGTCTTGCCGCTACTCACATCCCCGTTGGTCTACTTTTTCGGTCATCTGAGCAAATCACGCGGGGTCTTCGCTCAACGAACTGCACTCCTTGCGTTGGCGGCGACATGGGTGGCTTTCGTTTTGGCAGCACAAGATTTGCAACTGAATGGTATTTCAAAGCGTATGGTTGGCTCGATCTCCCTCAAATTCGATGGTTTGAGCCTGCTGCTGGCTATGATCGCCTTGGTGCTGGGCAGCTTCGTGGTGGTCTTCTCAAGTCACTATATGGCTAGCGAAGAAGGGCAAGAGAAGTATTACGCAATGCTCGTGGCGATGATCGGGGTGATGATCGGGCTTGGCTGTACGAATGACTTATTCAATCTTTGGATATGGTTCGAGGCGATGGCAATCACTTCCTACCTTCTGGTTGCATTCTACAGAGACCTGCCCACCTCGTTAGAAGCGGGGATTAAATACCTGGTTCAGAGCGCGGCAGGCTCTATCCTTGTTCTCCTTGCCATAGGGCTTGTGGTGGCGGAGACAGGCGCATTGAATCTAGATGAGATTCGTCAAACTGCGGAGTCATCGCCGGCATTAATGGCTGCCGGTATATTATTTGTGATCGGCTATGGTGTTAAAACAGCTCTGGTCCCGCTGCACACCTGGCTGCCAGACGCTCACTCTCAAGCGCCAAGCGGTATTAGCGCTATGCTCTCTGGAATTGTTATCGAAGCCGGGCTTATTGCCATGCTTCGATCGCTTTCAGCATTATCCGGTGTGACGACCCTCTGGGGCCCACTGCTCATGGGTTTTGGGATCTTGAATATGGTCGTCGGTAACCTGATGGCGTTTGGACAGGCTCAAGTAAAAAGGATGCTGGCCTATTCCAGCCTCGTGCATGTTGGCTACATGCTAATTGGATTAGGGATTGCATTTAGCATGCGAGACGTCATCGGAGCGCAAGGTGGATTCTTCCACATGTTTACCCATGGCTTGATGAAAGGGCTAGCTTTCCTGGCAGCAGGATCAATGCTCTATACCCTGCACATTTCCATGGGGGACCATCGCCCGCTTCTGTTCGACGACCTTGCCGGAGCAGCGAAACGCTATCCATGTGCAGCGCTTACGCTCAGCATCGCTCTGTTCAGTCTTGCAGGTTTGCCGCCCCTCGCGGGCTTCATGTCCAAGTGGCAGATCTTCGTCGCTGGGGTTGACACACACAATGCCTGGATTATAGCGGTGGTCGCTTTCGCAGCGCTTAATAGCGTCTTCTCGCTAGCTTACTATGCACCGCTTGTAAACGCTGTCTATCGATGTGAACCATCCGCGATTGTGCTCTCCGGGAAACGACTTCCTGCCGTCATGAAGCTGCCGCTTGTGCTCATGGCCTTGGGGATTATCGCCATCGGTATTTGGCCTTCGCTGATGAACTGGCTTACTGAGCCGGCCGGCACTGCATTATTGGCCAGCATCGGGGGTTAGCCCACGATGATCAGGTTTGTTGAACTTCAGTCACGAAACTGCAGTGGGGAGGTTTGAAACGATATGAGAGAAGTTCTTTTTAGCCCGCCAATCGTCTTCGTGATTTATGTCTTATTTGCTCTTGCACTCAACGGCATCGGACGTGGTTTGGCAGGTCCAGCAAGCGACACACCCTTGAAATCGAGCACATATGCCAGCGGAGAGGCCCCTCCTACTAAAGCCGCCGTTCCCGGCTACAGGCCTTTTTTTGTCTTAGCTCTCTTTTTCGCCGTCCTTCACCTGGGAGTCCTCGTGTTGGGCAGCGGTCAATTTTCCCTCATGACAGGTGCATATCTTGGAGGGTTGTTCATCGTACTTCTGGTGTTGATCCTAGGTTGAGAAGCAGGAGCGAGCGAGATGCATCAACGTAATAACTACTTCCAAAACCTTCTTTCTAGAATGAAAACATGGTCGCGGATAAATTCACCGTGGGTGTTGCATTTCAACAGCGGATCCTGCAACGGATGCGATATTGAGATTCTGGCGGCGCTGACCCCCCGCTACGACCTTGAGCGATTTGGAGTCAAGCTTAAGGGAAGCCCTCGCCACGCAGATATTTTGCTCTGTACTGGAGGGGTCACCCGTCAGGCGCGTGACCGACTGTTGCGCATTTATTCGCAGATGCATGAGCCTAAGTTTGTCGTTGCCATCGGTGCGTGTGCGCTTACCGGCGGTGTTTTCCGTGATTGCTACAACATCTTGGGAGGAATCGAAGAGGTGATCCCGGTTGACGCATATATACCGGGGTGTCCACCGCGCCCGGAAGCGATTATTGACGGCGTCGTCAAATTGCTTTCCAGCTTACAGGCGCCAGCAGTCAGCGAGGGTGATCAAGTAGTCTCTATAGATGAGACTGGAGCAGAGGTGAGATAACCGAAATGAAGACAGAAGAAGCGCTATCCATTGCCAGGCAATTGGTAGAAGAGTGGGAGTTTAAGACAAAGACCGAACGTCCTGAGCCTAATCGATTAGATGTTGCTCTCACTACGGTGGATGACCTCATCCCCATCGTCGTAGGATTGAGAGTGATCCGCCTTGGCTACCTGGCGGCGATTACGGGCCTTGACCTGGGACCGGATGAAGGGGATCTAGAGATTCTCTACCATTTCTGCACCGCCGCAGCAGTAATCACGCTGCGTATCCGTATACCGCGCCAGGACGCATCCGTGCCCAGCCTAACCGAGATCATTCCCAGTGCCGAAGCCTTCGAACGTGAACTTAGCGAGATGTTCGGCGTTGAGGTTGTTGGATTGCGTAACAAGATGCGGCTTTACCTTCCAGAAGATTTGCCAGAGGACGTTTTCCCAATGCGGAAGGATATTTCCGACCAGGAGATTTCTCAATCCGTAACACTGCAGGAGATATGATGAGCGAAGTTGGTAAGAGAGAAAGCTTCACTGTTCCCATTGGGCCGCAGCACCCCGCATTGAAGGAACCTGAGCATTTCCTGATCTCTGTAGATGGGGAAATTGTCACAGATGCGACTGTTAGGCTTGGCTATGCACACCGGGGAATTGAAAAAGCTGTGGAGAGTCGAACCTGGGTGCAGAGCTTGTACATGTTGGAGCGCATCTGTGGGATCTGTTCACATATTCACGCTATGGCTTACTGCCTCGGTGTCGAGCAGCTCGCCGGTGTTGAGGTTCCGCCGCGCGCACAGGCGATCAGGGTTCTCGTGGCTGAACTTGAGCGCATTCACAGTCACCTCCTTTGGTTTGGTGTGGCAGCGCATGAGGCTGGATTTGACACACTTTTCATGTACACATGGCGCGACCGCGAGAAAGTCATGGACTTACTAGAGGGCTTTAGCGGCAATCGTGTCAATTATTCAGTCAATGTTCTAGGAGGGGTCAAATTTGACATTGACGATACGCAAGAGATCGCTATCAGAGAAGCGATTTCATTTCTCGAAGAACGGACGCATCACTATCTGGATGTAGTCACGCAGGATGCGATGTTCCTGCAGCGAACGCGCGGCATAGGTGTTATGACGAGGTCACAAGCCGAAGTGCTCGGCACGGTTGGTCCTACCGCCCGCGCCTCCAATGTTTATCGAGAGATTCGCGTAGAAGCGCCTTATGCGGCATACGATAAGTACCCCGTGAAAATTATTCTCGATAGTCGCGGCGATTTGGAGGCACGGTTCGTCGTCCGGCTTACAGAGCTTTTCGAGAGCTACCGGGTTATTCTGGAAATCCTCGAGACGCTGCCTGATGGAGATCTAACGACACGCATACCACGGCGAATTAAAGCGGGTGAGACCGTCAGTCGTGTCGAAGCCCCGCGCGGTGAGCTTTTCTATTTTATTAAAAGCAATGGCAGCGATACACCGGAACGAATAAGGGCACGCACGCCGACAATTTGCAACATGATGTCGGTGGTCAAACTCTTGGTTGGCCACCAATTGGCGGATGTCCCGATGATACTGGCGGGCGTTGACCCCTGCTTCTCCTGCAACGATCGCATGGTGGTCTTAAATCGGGGCCGGAAAATGGAGCAGTTGTTTACTTGGGAGGCATTGAGGCAATATGGAATCGACTACTATCAGCGACATTCTGCTTAGTTTAATAGCGCTCCTCATCTTCCCGGGAGGCCTCTTTCTGCTGTTTGTGGGCTTGGCCTATGAGTGGATTGATCGAAAGCTTCTCGCACGCATGCAGAACCGTGTGGGACCTCGCTGGTTCCAGCCTTGGGCAGATATCATTAAATTGCTGGCCAAAGAGGAAGTGGTCCCGGACGCAGTGGATGCGAGATTGTTTATTGGATTGCCCATTATCGCTTTAGCAGGAGTGTTGACGGCTGCAATCTACATACCCTTTCCCGGCCTTCCGCCTGTAGGTAGTTTTCCGGGAGATCTTATCGTTACCATCTTCTTGCTCAGCCTCTTGACAATTTGTCTGGGTTTGGCGGGAGCGAATACGTTGGATCGGTTCTCGTTGATGGGGGCAACGCGCGCGCTTACACAGCTATTTGCCTACGAGGCGCCCTTTTTGCTCGCGCTATTAGGGCCAGCTTTTGTCGCCGGCAGTTGGGAGATTAACGAGATCATCGGCTATACGGATGGACACTGGCTGATTATCACGCAACCCTTTGGATTCATAGTGGCGGTGATAGGGCTCATTGGTAAACTAGAGATCCCTCCACTTGATGCGCCTGAAGCCGAGACGGAAATCGTTGCCGGCGCACTCACCGAGTACAGCGGGAGGGGGTTGGCGCTTTTCCGGCTGGGAAAAGGTGTTGCCTTGGTCCTTGGACTGGCTTTAATCGCCGCATTTTACCTTGGTGGTGTGGCTACCCCATTGTTATTCCTGGCTAAGACGCTTGCACTGCTCCTGGTCATTGTTGGCATCCATGCGCTTTTCACCCGACTGCGAATAGATCAGACCGTTGGCCTCTGGTGGAGGTATGGCACGCTCCTCGTTCTGGTGCAGTGGCTGGGCATCATTATTTGGCAAGGGGTGATGATATGAAACTAGGCACAATGTTGGGCGACATAGTGCTCTCGCTATTCAGCCGACCAAGTACGGAGCTCTACCCATTTGAGCGGAGTGAAACCCCGCAAAGACTGCGCGGCTTGCTCATTTGGCACCCGGAGGAATGCATTGGGTGCGGTCTATGCGCTAAGGATTGCCCGGCAGGCGCGCTTGATTTAATCGTGCTCGATAAAGAAGCTAAAAAATATCAACTGCGTTACAACCTTGATCGCTGTACGTTCTGCGCGCAGTGCGTTTACAGCTGCCGTCAGGGCTGCTTGGAGATGTCGAATGAGAAATGGGAACTGGCGGCTTTAGATCGGAGTGCGTTTGAGATCGTCTTCGGGCATTGCTTGGATAATGGATAGATCCTGGGACATCCTGCTCGTTGAGCAGTTAGGGCGCCAGCGGAAGACCACGCATTCGCTGCGGATTGCGGTCGTGGGTATAGGCCATGAGCTACAAGGCGATGACGCGGCAGGAGTACTCATTGCCAGGCGCCTTCAGTCTTTAATCAGACCATCCGAAGAACGCTTAATTCTATGCGCCGGACCAGCCCCAGAGAACTGCTGCGGAGCGCTGCGCCGTTTTGAACCTGACCTAGTGCTCATGATCGACGCCGCGCAGATGGATGAGGTGCCTGGAACTGTGCAGTTGATTTCCTGCCAAGACGTAACTGGTGTTGGCGCTTCTACGCACACCTTGCCGCTTCATATCCTGGCGAAGTATCTAACCTCCGAACTCGGATGCGACATCGCCTTGCTTGGGATCCAGCCCGAATTGGTGGAATTTGGGGAGATATCTCCGCTCATGCAAGAGGTCGTACCAGCAATTGCTCAAAGGTTGGCCAGTATTTTAGGAGGAGAAGCACCTTGGTCCCTCAGCAGCTCGGTTGTACACAAGATGAGATGACGATGTCGCTTGAGATGTTGGTGCGTGCTTACGATCCATGCATTTCCTGCTCCGCGCATATGATAAATGTGCAATGTGTCTGATTGAACCTATTTGATTAGTGAGGGATGCAAACCATGGCAAAGATACTAGTAGTTGATGACGATCCAGATGTTGTGATGTCCACACGCCTGTGCCTGGAGGCGGAGGGTCACGAGGTGATCGAGGCCAAGAATGGGACAGAATGTTTGGCGAGGGTTAGAAATCAACGCCCAGATTTGATCATCTTAGATGTGATGATGGATTCAACTACGGAAGGTTTTCAGGTTACACTCAAGCTTAAGAGCCAGGACCCCACGTCGGAGTATTATGCCTTCAGAGAAATCCCAATCTTGATACTCACCGCGATACACAGCACGACTCCAATGCGGTTCGGTCCAACGGAAGATTACCTCCCGGTGAACGAATTTATCGATAAGCCGATCGATCCCGACGACCTGGTCCAGAAAGTCGCATTCTTGCTCGAGGCGTAGTAGACCAGGTAATCCATCAGGTCCTCGTCAAGATACGGAGATGCGTTCTACCCCGTGGGTGGACTCCTGCGTAGATTTAAAGAGAACATCGGTCGACATAAACGGTCACGCTAGGGTGAAGCCGTACTATGTCGACCGACGTTTGTTTCAGTGTGCTTTCATCGATTAAAAAATGCGATCGAGCAAGAGCCATGCGACTCTAGAAGGTGAAGGTTAATCCTGCTCCTTGAGCATCAAGCAGGAAAGGCGGAGCCTTCAAGATCTCGATCCTTTCGTCGCGAATGTCCTCTACCTTGATGTCTTTGGCTTCGAGAGCCAATTCACACAAGATAATCCTGCCGCCCTCGTCCAAGATCGTGTTGAAGAGATCGACTGGATCCGGGAGGCCTTTCTTGCCCTGGAATTTCTCCAATTCACCCTTCAATAGCACATTTGCAGCTGATGGGCAGAAGAAGATTATGACGTCTTCGCCAATTCCCACACCTGAGGCACCGAATATGAAGGTAGGCATGACGCCTGTTGAATCGCTGTTGCAGACGATAACCATTGGTCCATTGTTTTCACTCATAGTCTATTCTCCTTTTCTATAAAAGTTTCTATTTTCGTTTTTTTTTTCGCATCCATGTATCGATCGGACAGTAGATAGCTGATAGCTAAGTGCTCACAATGATGAAGTTGCCTGCGATGAGCGAATATATCAAGAAGCGTTTC
>CAYLOO010000101.1:0-9204 GCA_964385355.1 uncultured Anaerolineaceae bacterium | reverse complement strand
TGTTAACCTTTCAACCACCAACAGGCTTTAATTATAACGGCCAGGATCCCATTCTTGGAAGGCCGCGTTTCCCTATCTGTTTCATCATCTTCCGCATCTGACGGTATTGACGCAGAAGCTGATTGATTTGTTGGACGCTCGTGCCCGACCCCCGGGCGATACGTCTCTTCCGGCTTGCGTTCAGGATTTCCGGTTTTCGCTTCTCATGAACGGTCATCGACTGCAAGATTGCCTGCGTGAAGACCAGTTGGCTTTCGGCGTCTTGGCTATCGATCTGATTGCCAGTCATACCTAAGGGTAAAGCCTCTAGCAATTTGCTTACCGGACCCATTTGACGCATCATCGCAAGTTGTTGAGCGAAATCCTCGAGCGTGAATTCCCCCTGCAAGAGCCGCTCTGCCTGCGCTTCCACTGCTCCTTTTTCGATCGCAGCTTCAGCTTTCTCGATGATGGAAAGTACATCGCCCATCCCGAGAATTCTTGAGGCCAGCCGTTCTGGATCGAACGTCTCCAGTGCATCGCGTGCTTCACCAACACCGATGAACTTGATCGGCATGCCTGTAACCATACGCATCGAGATCGCTGCACCACCACGGGCATCACCATCCATCTTCGTCAGGATTAAGCCCGTGAGGTTCACCGCTGTATTGAAACCCTGCGCGATATGGACAGCTTCCTGTCCCGTCATCGCATCCACGATGAGTAAAGTCTCGGCAGGATCGACAGCCGCTTTGATCGTACGCAGCTCTTCCATCATCGGCTCATCGATTTGCAGGCGCCCGGCTGTGTCGATGACGACAACGCTCACCCCACCCTTGCGCGCCTTCTCAAAGCCATCTGTGCAAATCTTCGCCGGATTTCGATCCGTGCCTATAAAGACCGGAACATCGATCTCTTCCCCCAGGACTTCCAACTGTGTGGCGGCTGCGGGCCGATAGGGATCGGCGGCGATGAGCATGATTCGTTCGCCCTGCCCCTTGAGTTTGCGGGCAAGCTTCGCGGCCGTTGTTGTCTTTCCAGATCCCTGCAAACCCACCAGCAGGATAACACGTGGTTTGGCGCCTTGGAGCCGTAAACGTTCCGGTTCACCCAGCACAGCGACCAACTCCTGGTGGATAATGCGGATCACCTGCTGCGCTGGATTCAATGAGCGCGATACGTCTTCACCAAAAGCGCGTGCTTGAACACGCTGCAACAGGTCCTTAACAACTTGGTAATGTACGTCTGCTTCTAAGAGTGCCAGTCGGATCTCACGCAGGGCAGTATCAATATCCCCAGGTCTAAGTTTGCCGTGCCGGCTGAGCTCTTTAAAGACAGTTTGTAATTTGGTCGAAAGTGACTCAAACACGTTCGCAAATAACCCCAATACGCAATCCGCCGATCGGTCATTTTACGAACAGCGACCGTCCGGCGGGTCGTAAGTCGTATTCGACTTTATAACTGCAGAATTGTAGCCTGCCCGATGGTCTTGGTCAAGGTATGCCTTCGCTCCTCATGTGATCGAGGATGTTTCGACCAATACGCTCTGCAACAATCGAATCCTGACCCTCGATCACAACAACCACAACGTAGCTGTTTCCGTGCATGAGGCCCCCCCCCTGATACCAGCCAAGGCTTTCACCGGCTTCACCCGTCAGGGCTTCTGAGCGCTGACCAAAGGGTAGACCTGCTGCATCAACAAACACCTCGATGAACTGATTTCGAACGCTTGGGTCCAAGACTTGACGGCCTGTATCCAAAGGTAGGATTTCATTCCAATCCCCTCCCTGAGGTCGGTAGGCGTCCACGACCCGGAGCGCTGGCAGACCCGGGTCGGAAATCAATCCCGCAAATGCCCGGGCGAGCTGCAGCGGGCTTATCGTTAGATCGCCCTGCCCAACCGCCGCCAATCCCAAGGTGCTTTCACCTGGGAGGCCGCTTGGACCCGACGAATCACCGGTTGGCAGGCGAATTTCTGGGCGCTCAAGGAAACCAAACGCCTCGAGCATCTGATTGAAATCATCAGTGTCTAACTCCAGGCCGAGCTTGAAAAACGGTGCTGGACACCCATTCTGGAGGGCCTTGATGTAGTCTGCATTGCTGTCAGGGAGAAGCTTGACCAAACATGCAAGTGATTGACCGTTCACTTCTACAGGGGTCTCCAAGTTCGGAGCCAAATCACCCGGCTCAGCGACTCCCGTCTGCATGCTCCATGCAAGAACGTAAGGACTTAGAGCCATTCCGGGTTGGTATTTTCCCTGAGTGACCCGGTTTAATAATGGAGATGCAGGATCTGTCGCTACGTCCTGCCACTCTTGATCCAATAGATTCGGATCGTATGACGGCGACGATGCCATGGCAAGAACATCACCGGATTGTGCTTCCAGCAGGACAATTCCGCCCTGGTAGCCTTTGAGTTGATCGGCGGCGGCTTCCTGTAATTGGCTGTCCAATGTCAAGTGAAGATCGCTGCCTGGTGGAGGATGTCCGCGTGTAAGCTGTGACCACCCAATCGCAATCGGATTATCACCCTCACTCCCCCGTAGGAGCCCATCCATGACGCTTTCTAAACCTGATAAACCATAGGTGAAGGAGTCATATCCAATAACCGTCACACTTTGAGGATGTGGATAAAACCGTTTATATGAGCCGGGGTTGCCCGTTGATTCAGCGAGCAGTTCTCCGGCCTCATCCACTATCGACCCTCGTTTCGCATACAGCGCTTCCACCGCCCTGCGCGGGTTATCGGTCCTGCTTACAAGGATAGGCGCTCGATAAACTGTCCACCAACCTAAAGTGACTGCCAGCATGCCCCATGCGATGAGACTCCCATAATTCAACGCTGTAAGTGGGCGTGTGAAGATTTCGTTCCTCTCGGTTTTCCCTGAGAGTAGAAGAAGAATACCCAGAAGGAGGAAGCTGGTGACAAGCGATGATCCCCCATAGGACACGAAGGGTAACGTCACCCCAACCAGCGGAAGCAGGCGGATATTCCCTCCAATAATCAACACTGCTTGCAACCCGAGCGAGATACTGATCCCTGCAGAGAGCAACGCTCTGAATGGGTCCCGTGAAAGAAAAGCGACACGCAATCCCCTGTTTACAAGTACGGCAAATAGTGCGATGACTGCCAAGCCACCAAGCAGACCAAATTCTTCTGTAATCGCAGCGAAGATGAAATCTGTATGAACGGCGGGAACGAATCCTGGTGATCCCAAACCAAAACCACTCCCAAATACACCGCCGGAGGCTAACGCGATCAACGACTGCACCAGTTGATACGACCCGCCAATCGAATCCGGCCATGGGTTAATCCATGCCGTAATCCGCTGGCCAACGACATCAAAGAGGAAATACCCCAGTGCGCCAGCCAGTATTCCAAAAATCGAGGCAAGGATGATGGTCCCCCATCGTCCGGTTGCCAAATAAAGTAGAAGGGCAAGGAGCGCGAGGAAGAGCATTCCCATCCCCAGATCCCGCTGGACGAGCAGTAGAACCACCGAGAGCAACCAGATGACAATCAAGGGAAGCAACGTGGAAAACGACGTGAGTCCGTCGTCTCGATGGAATGTAAAACGCAGCTTGTCACTCAGAAAGGATGCGAGAAAGGCAACTAAAAGCAACCGGAGAGGTTCTGATGGCTGGAGATAAACTCCGCAGCATCCTAGCCAGAGTCTGGGCTCACCTCCAGTAGGATGAGTGCCAAAAACCAGTGTTAATACCATCAGCACCAGACCCACGCTCATCCACACATATCTGTAGCGCCGCAGCCATGATAGCTGCCTGTCCCCATGGAGGACTGCATAGAGGACGGTGATACCAACAATGAACCAACCCGTCTGCCGAAAGCCGAAACTCGGAATTAGACGCCAAATAGCGAGCAAGCCCCAGCCGGTAAGTAGAAAAGCCGTTGGCAGTAAAATGGGATCGCGCTCAGGATTCGTGCGCTGGAGCGCCCGGCGCGTGAGCCAAAAACCAAAAACCCATACTGGAAGAACGAGAAAATGGCCCCAGCGGTCTCCAAAAGTCAGCCATTGATCCAGGCGGGCTGCAGTCGCGAAAGACAATGCAAAGGCAGTGAGGAGCAAAAAGAGGAACGCGAGGCTTCCTAGGATCACCTCGCGCTCCTCGCTTGTCCGTTCTTGATCAGCTAAGATATCGATCCACAAGAAGAGAGTACCTCTTACGCGCCGCTTCTGAAATGATGTCCGGGTTAGTGGCAATTGCATCTTCTAGCGCAGTGTGACATTCGCAGCTCACCTCTTCAGGGAGTTCTCCAACAAGATGCTCGATAACTTCCTGGGCGAGGCTGTTATTCTTCTTTACGGTTTGGAATACCATTTCCACAGTGACTGGCTCCTCGGCTTGATGCCAGACATCGTAATCTGTGACATGCGCCATCACGGCGTAGCACATCTCAGCCTCCCTGGCGAGGAATGCTTCAGGAGAAGTCGTCATCCCAATAATGGACATTCCCCAAGCACGATAGATATTGGATTCCGCACGGGTGGAGAAGCGTGGTCCTTCGATCGTGATGTAGCATCCTCCACGATGGACGCTCCCACTTACTTCCTCTGTGCTTGAGGCAAGGATATCGGAGAGATCAGGGCAAAATGGGTCGGCGACACTGATATGTGTCACTAAACCGCTCTCGAAGAACGAGCGTGGCCTAGAAACTGTATGGTCGAAGAGCTGGTCAGGGATGACAATCTCACCCGGTACGTAATCCTCCCGCAGCGATCCACAGGCGCTGACCGCAAGAACACGCTCCACCCCGTACATTTTCAGGGCATATATATTCGCGCGGTAATTCACGGTGGTCGGGGGATAGATATGCCCTTTCCCGTGGCGGGCTAAGAAGACCACTTTTCGACCATTTAACTTGCCTATCGCAAGCGGCGAACTTGGTTCACCGAATGGCGTCGAGACCTCTTGCATCTCTACGTCAGTCAGACCTGGTATGTCATATAAGCCCGACCCACCAATCACACCGAGAACAGGTTTTTCATCCATAATCTCTCTCTTGTTTCTTGCTATCTTAGCATAAGCTCGAGCTAGAAATCTCCACTTTCATGCACCAGTTGCACTGTAGCATTAGTGACTATAAGAATTTTCTTGGTTCGCGTGAATGACGTTACCCCGAAAAGATGTTCGTTTCAATTATTTCAAGTCATCTTCAAGAACGGGTGCTTCCATTCGGAATTCAATTCTGCCGAAGGCAATCTGGTCACCATATGTGACGACCAACGGTCCTTCGAGCGCTATACCATTAACTGCCGTTCCATTCCGCGAGCCTAAATCCTCCAACCACCATTGTCCCTCGTGAAAGGATAACCGCGCATGATGCGCGGAAGCTGTGTCATCGCGAAGTACCAACGAATTATCGGCTGCTCGACCAATCCTATTATTTACGGTGAGGGAGTGTTTCACATCAACATCCGAACCATCAGCTAATACAAGAATTGCGGGAGGGTTGTGGATTTCAGAGGCTTGATGGGATTGTATCTCCTTCCATAGAAAGAGAAGGATCAAACCCAGAAAAGCGTAGAGGATCAGAGCCAAGACAATCCTGATCACAAGAAGTACTAATCCTGGAGTCATTCCTGCTGGTTTTTCTTCTTGGGGATCACTCGGGTTCGTTGGTCACCGGAAGGGCGTGGTGGGAATGGAGGTGAATAAGCTGGCGTTTCATCTGGCGGTCCTCCAGGATCCTCTCCGTATACAAGCCGGTTTCCCGCCAGGTTGATTACATCTCCCGATTGTAGGACATAATGCTTAATTGCACGCCCGTTGATCACAGTGCCTGCGGAGGATCCTAGATCAAATGCTTCAAACCGCCCTTCTCTTGCTCGAATTTGAGAATGAGTCCTCGAGATACGCGGGTCATCGATGATAAGTTGATTGTCTAACCGGCGACCGATGTTTACGACAGGTCGATCCAGGGGAAAGTGGCGATCCCCATTGACAATCAAGTACGCGCCCTTGGGCAGCACACCCGGGTTGGTCTTGGGTTCACTCTGCATAGCTTGTGTGAACTCAAGCGGGCTGGTGCTGTGCCATGCGACAACCCTCACCTCTTTCGGCACTAATGTAGGGTCGACTGAGATCGTCACAATCGGTTCACGAAAGACCAGGTAATCACAGTCTCTCGCAACTTGTAGAAGCCCTTGCGAGAAGCTATCCTGCAGATGTGGCGCTTGATCTAGAATCGCTTGTGCATCATCGGGATTCAGTGAAAGCGCGTACTGATCGGGGACGAAGGGTTTGCCGTCTTCCGTCCTACGGATTCCCTCATCCATCGCCCGCGAGAGTTGGGCGGCGACCAGCGCGGGCGAAAACTGAACCCCGAGCAATTTACCCAGTGCTCCCTCTACGAATCTCTCAATTTGTGACTCGATGTTGTCGATTGGATTAGCCACAATTACTGTGTCTCTTAACCGGAAAAATAGCCATTCTGCGTGCAATCATAGCACAAATATTAGATAAGATTTATTTGTTCTCGTCACGGGAATCTCAATCAGGGTCTCTCAATTGCTTTGTGATCCTAAAATTCATAGGGGTTATGCGATCATCCGCGGGCTCTGCCTCAGGCCCCGGCTTATAAGGCGGTGTCACTTCTGGTGGGCCACCCGTATCCTCGCCGTAGATCAATTCGACAGTCGCTACATTAATGACATCCCCCGGTTGGAGTGAATGGTCCTTGACCTTAACCCCGTTCACGTAGGTCCCGGCTGTAGAATTGAGGTCATGGAGGATAAACTTGCCGCGATTGGCTAGCAGCCGCAAATGTTGTCTTGAAACTCGAGGATCATCGATTACCAGATCATTGTCCAACCGACGACCAATTTGGATCAACGGAGCTGATAGCGGGAAATACCGTCTGCCTTCGACAACGAGAAAAGCGCCTGCTGGGGGGCTATCGGTATCATACTCCTCGGTCGGTGTGATCTCGCCCTGAATATCCAGTGGATTACTGCTGTGCCAACCAATGACCCGAACCCCATCTTGAGGGAGGGTGGGGTCCGTGGCAAGCGTGAAATGTACCTCTCTTGCAAATAGAAAATAAGCATCTTGCAGAGCTTGCCGAAAATCCCGGGCTATATCCATTTGAAGATCGTCCGGCAATTGACCGATTTGTCTTAGACCTACAGGGTGGACGCTCAATGTGAATTGATCGGGGGCAAATTCACGCCCATCAGAATCAACGCGCGCGGCCTCAATCGCCTCTTTAGCAAATTGGGTAGCAAACTCTTCCAGAGATAGATCTTGGAGATCAAGATGCCCCAAGGATTTCTTAAGCGCTTTCTCTATCGCTCTAGCAATCTGAATTAATCGATCGTCCATTCCTATGATTATACCTATCCACCGTTCGTCGTTAAAAGGGCAATTCGTACTATATACTGGATGTGTGATGCAACCCGCATTCGAAGAGATCGAACATACTGCCGATTGGGCATTACGCGTTCGCGGCCGAAATCTCACCGATTTGTTCCGCAACGCCGCCTTTGGCATGCTTTCGTTGCTTGACATTGAATCTGTCCCTGGAAATTCGGAAAGCCGCTCTTTCGAACTTAAGGCGGAAGATGCTGAGACGTTGCTGGTTTCCTGGCTGGAAGAGCTGCTCTACTCTCTCGAGGTTGAGAATGCTGCCGTTGTCGATTTCCAGGTTGAAGTACTGGAAGAAGTCCAATTAAAGGCAACGATCGAGCTGAAGAAAATAGCATCAATTAAAAAGGAAATAAAAGCCGTCACCTTTAACGAACTTGATATTCGTGCCGTTAAATCCGGATATGAGACGATTATCGTTTTTGATGTGTAACATGAGGAGATGGCGATAATGGTAGAGAAGAAAGATCTAATAAAAATCACGGATGTCAGCTGGGAAATCCCCACCTCTTATCGAGAGGATATGCGCGTTCCAGTGCGGATTTTCGCGGATGAAACTTTGATCGAGGCCGCATTGGGCGATAAATCCTTTGATCAAGCGGTTAACACCGCGACACTCCCGGGGCTCGTGAGTCCCGTCGTCGTAATGCCGGACGTTCACCAGGGTTACGGTTTTCCGATCGGCGGCGTTGCAGCGAGCAGGTATCCGGATGGCATTATCTCGCCAGGCGCGATCGGCTACGATATCAATTGCGGTGTGAGGCTGCTCGCGAGCAGAATCTCGTTTGCAGATGTACGGGGAGAACTACCCGATCTTGCTTCTGCGCTCGATGCGAATTGTCCAAGCGGGGTCGGCGTCGGTGGAAGTGTGCGGCTCACCACCAGGGAGTTGGAAAAAGTCTGCCGACAGGGTAGTCTCTGGGCATTGAACAACAATTACGCCCGCAGGGATGATCTCGAGCGCACAGAAGAGCAAGGTCAGATTCCTGGCGCCGAGCCTTCCAGTATCAGCTCTCGCGCCAAGCAGCGCGGCAAGAACCAACTCGGGACACTAGGAGCAGGCAATCACTTCATCGAGATCGATGTCGTTGAAGAGATCTTCCATGAAGCAGCCGCGGACGCTATGAGGCTAGCGAAAGGGTTGCTCACCGTCCAGATCCACTGCGGCTCGCGTGGGTTTGGGCACCAGATTTGCTCAGATTATGTCCGAGAATTTCAGAGCGCTGTTAAGCGTTACGGAATCAAACTGCCTGACCGCGAACTGGTATGTGCGCCTCTGAATTCCCCTGAGGGTAAACGATACAAAGCGGCGATGGCATGCGCAGCAAATTACGCCTTTTGCAATCGACAAGTACTGGCACATCACGTCCGCCGTTCTTTTGAGGAAGTGCTCGCGGGCAGAGTGCCAGATTGGGACCTTCACCAGGTTTACGACATCGCCCATAATATGGGGAAGACCGAAACCCATATCGTCGATGGTGAAAAAGTGCGTGTCTGTGTGCACCGCAAAGGGGCAACTCGTGCTTTCGGTCCCGGATTCGAGGGGCTGCCAGAAATCTATCGACCGTTCGGTCAGCCAGTCCTGGTCCCCGGCAGCATGGGGACTGCATCCTGGGTTCTGCTGGGAACTGAGGAGAGCATGACGAGGTCGTTTGGATCGTCATGCCATGGCGCTGGACGAGTGATGAGCCGCCGGCAGGCAAAGCGGGAAATTTGGGGCCAAGACCTGAGACAAGAGCTTGAGGCGCAGGGCATCATCATTCGCGCGGGCTCCATGCCCGGTTTGGCAGAAGAAGCGCCAAAAGCTTACAAGGACGTGGATGCAGTGGTCGATGTTGT
>CAYLOO010000100.1:0-9285 GCA_964385355.1 uncultured Anaerolineaceae bacterium | reverse complement strand
CAACGTCCGCAGAGGACTTTCACCTCCAAGCTATCGCCCATGCCGGGCGTACGACGAAACACGAGCCGCCCTTTGTAAAGGCGGCTCGCGACTCCATCACGAGTACGGAATGAGCAAGCTCTGCTGCAGTACGTCAGCAGAGCTGCTTAACTCCATATTCAGGAACAAAAATCTTACATATTTTTAAGGGCGAAGTCTTTGCCCACGATTCGCCAGGCTTCGTGCGTGCCTACAGGGGCTTTCGTCACAGCAAAGTAGCGGGTCCTGCCATCGTCTGAGACTTTGGTTTCAATCCGCCATTCTGTTGCCGAGAACTTCGTCTTCGACTTCACATCGTAGAATTCCAAAGATTCCTTCATTTTGTTCCTCCTCAGCTTTGTTTTTTTACCAATATTCCTGCATCATCGTACCCGTGATTTGTTTTTTCCGCAAGGAGCGAAAGGGCACAAAGTGCGCTCATTTCTTGACATAACTAGCACGATCGGTTCTGTTTATCGTTGCCCATGAACTCCTTGGCTGTTGTGTGCCCGAGTTGGCTTATCCCCTCACGCGTAATCACCTTCCAGGCCGTGGTCAGTAGGATTTTAATATCCAGCCATACGGACCAGTTATCGACATACCAGACATCATAGCGGAACTTATCCTCCCAGGTGATTGCGTTACGGCCGTTGACCTGCGCCCACCCGCTGATCCCCGGGAGAACCTCATGGCGGCGTGCTTGCTCAACTGAGTATCGCTCAAGATACTGCATCAACAACGGCCGCGGACCAACCAGACTCATCTCACCACGCAGCACATTGAACAGCTCGGGGAGTTCATCGAGGCTTAGACTGCGCAGAAATCTACCCAAACCCGTCATCCGTTCTGCGTCAGAAAGCAAGTGTTCGCCAGAGCCCCGTTCATCGGTCATCGTGCGGAATTTATAAACAATGAAGGGCTCACCGTCTTTGCCTGGCCGCATCTGACGAAAAAGCACCGGGGATCCCAGAAAAATACGCACTAGCAGACCAATGATCCCCCACAGGGGGCTGATTAGAACGAGACCGGGAAGGGTCAGAATCAAATCAAACAATCGCTTGCTCAGCGGAACGCCAGGCGGAAGGAGTTTAGCCGTCATCCTCCCCTCCTGACTCGAATTCCTCGGCCGCACCATCGGATGAACGACCGTGCCCATTGGCAGCTATCTTTTCCATGATGAGCGCCATCTTTGCGGCTAGGTGCTGGCGATCGAAATTCCCTTCGACACAGCGCCTGCCGGCCTGTCCCAGTTTATCGGCTAAGACAGGATCCGTTGCTAGCCGCCTCACTGCTTCGGCGATAGCCTCAGGGTCTCCGGGCTGAGCGAACAGCCCCCCCTCAGCATCCTCTACTACGCTGCGGATAACCCCGTCAATGGCCAGGACTACAGGAAGGCCAGCGGCCATATAGTCGAACACTTTATTGGGATACGTTGTTTTATACGCATCTACAGGAAGTAGAATTGCCAGCCCTGCATCCGCCTGAATAAGCGTCGATGCAATTTGGTCTTTGGGTATTGACGGCAGGAAGTGAAGGTTGTGCAGCTTCATCCTCTCCGCAAGCGCCATCAGATTAGCTTTCTCTTTGCCATCTCCGAGGAATACAAAATGGATGTCGTCTTCGTTCTGAAGGAGCTCCGCGGCTTTCAGCGCCGTCTCTAAATCGTTCGACATCCCATGAGCTCCCGCATAGATGACCAGGAAGCCACCCGGTAACCCTAATTTACGCCTCAAGGTTTGATCTTTCGCTTTTTGTTCAAACATGGCCAGATCAACCCCATTCGGGACCACGTCCACCTGCTGAGCGCCCTGTGAACGCACGTGCTCGATAAAACCTGGTGAATTGACGACAACTCGATCCGCACGACGATACAGCCTCCGCTCCAGCCACTCGGAGATACGAATTAGAAACGGGTTTGTCAACACGCCGACTGCAATGGCGAAGGAAGGCCAGAGATCGCGGACTTCAAGCAGAAAAGGCTTGCGCTTAAGCCCCGCAATCCATCGGGCGGTCACAGCCTGAAAAATCGGTGGGGTCGTGCCCCACACCAGGTCTACATCCGCTACGCGCAACCCTGTCCAGAAGGAGACCACCATGAAACTGAGGAAGCTCAGCGTCCGTTGGAGAAAGGAGCGATGCCATCCGGAATAACTCCGGCAGCGAAGAATCTCTACACCAGCATCATCCACATCACGCGCAAGCCAACCCCCATCAGCCACAGTTTGCCCCGTTAGGTAGCTCACCTGGCTGGCGATGATTGTCACGCGGTGACCGCGACGGACAAGCTGGCGGGCGAACTCATGATGACGGGTGCCGCCCGGCTCATTAATTGCGGCAAAAGCCTGATGGATCAACAGGATATGCACGCTACGTTTCCACTCTCATCCCACGATATTCAACACGGGAAAGCGCCGGCTGCCCCATAGCTGGATCCAACCAACCGATGTCGACGTCATCCATGACCGTCTTATCAAGCAACCATTTTGTAACCTCCCGCATTGGCAGCTGAGCATGGGCGCATCTCAACCAGAGCAGCGCCGGTTGCTTCAGCGCATAAGTCGGAGCATACCAGCCATAAGGTCTCGAATCCGGCACAAGCTCTTCCCCGGCCATTAATTCTCCTGCTCGGTAAAGCGCGTATCTATCCCAGATCCCCTCCGACCGGATACTCACCTTTGACCCCAGTAAATCGGCAGAAAGCGTGCGCCCATCCATTTCAAAAGGGACATCCGGGAGATTCCAACCAATCCGAACTCCCGCCTCCCCGACCCCCAGAATATCATCAATCACCATCCACAATCGATCTTCAACGCGCAAAATCGTTCGTTGGTGAACAGCGTGTTCGCGACTCCGGTATTGATGCATCCCTGAGAGAATCTCCAGGCGTCCGTCTTTCGAGCGCCAACGCCCAAGAAGTCTGGCGTCACTCCATCTCAGCCAAAGGAATCGACCCGCGCGCAGCATCGGATCACACCCATCGATCAGGGTTGTGTTGTGACACCAGGCGCCCGCAAATGCATTGTTCCAAGGATGATCGGCGTTGTAAAGATACGTCCCGGGATCGCGTGCCAGGTTAATCCCTCCCCACCACAAATCGAAATGGAGTTGGTCACTATGCCCGGGGCGGCTGTGGAATTGTGCCGCGCGCAACATCCCCCGGGACTTCTGGCCGCCCATTAAATAGATCCCTGATTGACGGAAATCATCAGGACGCACATCCCCCTGACCTCCAGCAGCCTCGTGCTGATGAGAACTCTCTCTGCGCTGCCCGGCTTCATCCATCGAAATGCCGTCTCTAGCGACCTTCACCCCAAGCCAGAGAGCCAGTTCATCCCACAACCCCGGAGGGAATATTGAATCACCCAGCACCGTCAATGCCGCGGCTTGCAGCGTGGGCCGGAAATCCCCAAACGGGCAAACGCTCAGGGGGAGCAGGAGTGCACCGTCGTTAGGCCCCCAATTAGGAGCTTTTCCCGTCGCTGGATCCACAAGCGCAGCGAGCCACTGCGTCATTCTACGCACGGCATCTATGGATATCTCGGGCAGGGGGTCGCCCTCAATCTCAGCCAGACGCACAGCCCAGGTCCCCGCTTGTAAAGCGAGACGGTGGTAATTCATCGATTGCTGGGTATACCCACCGTCAAGAAAAACCTGTCCCTCGAGCGCGCGCACAACAAATTGCCGCCCGAGGCGTTTCCATTTTTCGGCGTCCTTGAACTCCGGGAAAAGCGCTCCCGCCGTATAGAGCGCGAGCGCTTCGACAAGCAGGTGGTTGTTATCTTGCGCACGGGCATAGATGAGCGTAGCGGGGATGCGATCCGCGTGCACAACGATCATCGTCGCCAGTTCCGCCAGATCATCACATCGCTCCCGAAGCGCCTGATTGAATACGTAAAACGAAAACACCAGCGCGAGCAAACGGATGGCGATCTCCTGACCCGAGTGCCAATTTAATCCTTTGTTCGGGGCGTTTGCTTCCCGCCAGGAATGCAGCAGGGCAAAGAAACCATCTACGTATTGCTCGTCTCCCGTCAGCGCATAGGCTCGAGCCAATGAATACGCCCAGCCAAAGCGGGAGATTTCCCAGAGGAGCTTGACGTCTTGAGGAAGATCATTCAGGCCGTATTCGGTCCAGTGGCGCTCAAGACCAACCGCCGTCCTCTCGCTTACGGGCGAGGTTAATGCGAAGGCGCCCCAATTCGGCGGATTCTCAAGCGCGATCTCGTGCTGTCCAAACAGACGGTACCGTCCGTCGAGCACCGAGTCGGCTTCGGCCACCAGCGCATCAACGTCGTCACCCAGAATGGCTTTTAAAGAAACACCTAGGCGCCCCACATCTTGAAAGAAGAACGGCTGGGTGCCCGTCCCACGGTACTGAACATATCCTTCAGGGCCTGAGGGGATGTGACTTCGCAGCCACATATCAAGCGGTCTCTCTTCCCAGGCGAAGGCAGGTGTGCGCCAACGAAGCCAGCCGCTTCGCAGCGCGAGTTGATACAACGCGTAGCGCGCCAGCGGTACTAGACCAAGTTCGCGTAGCGCATAGAACGGCTTGAAGTGCATGAATGTTTACTGCTCTGCAATCAGTCCCACATCTCGTGGTTCACCGGAACGCAACGAATCGAGTGCAGCAAATGAAGCAAGCGAGACCGCGAAGATCTGCTCATAGGGGATCGGTGGAGAACCGCCTTGTGTGATCGTCTGCTGGAATGAATACCACTCAGCGCGATGACCTTTATCCTGACGAAGTTGGGATTTGTGGGTTTTAGTACGTCCAGATAGGGTCAGATCCAATTGCCGGAAATCATCCAGAACTGCTACTCTCCCACCTCCAAAGACCTCGATTCGCTCTTTAGGGAGTGCCCGATCGCCGTTCGCCAGGTAGCTCACACTGCCGACCGAACCATCCGCGAACTCGAGCGCAATGACGAAGTTATCCTCACGATATCTTCCGTCATCAGGAAGGCCCAGCGTGAACACTCGCATCGGGACGGAATTCGTCAGGAAAGTCAAGAAGTCGATAAAGTGACAGGCCTCACCGATAAGCCGCCCTCCACCCATGGCGGGGTCATGGAGCCAATGATTCAACGGTAGAGGCCCGGCGTTTACCCGGTAGTGCATCACCAGCGGTTCGCGGGCGCTATCCAAGAAGTTCTTCATCTTGATGGCTAATGGGGCAAACCGGCGGTTGAACCCGACGCTTAGCAGCTTGTCCTTCGTTTGCAGTGCAGCTTCAATCCGTTCCAGTTCCTGGCGCGTGAGCGCGAGTGGTTTTTCGCAGAAAACATGCTTGTCGGCTTCCAGCGCAGCCTCCACTTGTGAGACGTGAAGGTGGTGACGGGTGAGGATGGCAATCGTGTTGATGCGCTGATCGCTCAGAAGTTCTTCTACATCCGTCGTGGCGTAAGCAAACCCAAAACGTTTTCCAACTTGCGCTGCGTTCATCCCGGTTGCCGTCGCCAAACCGACCCATTCCAATCCACCTACATCCTTCATTGCCGGGAACAAGGTAGCAGTGGCGAAGTTTCCCGCGCCTATTACGCCCAAGCGGACGCTATCCTGAGCCGAAATTGCCGGCTCTCTGAATTCCACCTTACGCTGCGTTGAAACGACCCGTGCCTGCTCTTGCGGGTAGGTCAGCAGGACTCCGAGAGCTGGCTCCCCCTTGCTGTCCGAAATTAGATCATAGGCTTCGATCGCACGCTCTATAGGGAAACGGTGTGTTAGGAGCCGCTGGGTTTCAAGTTTGCCTTCTTCGAGGAGATCTAAGAACGCATCCAAGTTGCGGCCTTCGGTCCAACGCACATACCCTCGTGGGTAGTCCACGCCGGCCTCCTCGTAGAGAGGATCATAGCGACCGGGGCCGTAGGAGCGTGAAATAACAAAGCGCAGCTCCTTCATGTAATAGGGTCTTCGCGGCAGCTCGGTCCCAACAGCGCCGGTTGCCACAACAATTCCCCGATCTCTAGCCAGAACACCGGCGAGCTGGACGGTGTCATTCGAGGGCGTGTCAGCGCAAATCTGTATCAAGTCAAATCCTGCCCCACCAGTGAACGACGGTCCTTCAGTTTCGGCAACCTCCCGGTTGACAGCTTCAATACCCAGTTCTTCGGCTAATTTCACCCGCTCGGTATCTGTGTCGATGCCAAAAACAGCACAACCCGCCGCTTGAGCGATCTTTGCGGCCAATAGACCTAATAATCCCAGGCCGATTACAGCTACTCGATCTCCCAACTGAGGCTCTCCCAGCCGGAACCCGTGAAGAGCGATGGCTCCCAGTGTGGCGAAGGCGCCCGATTCAAAATCCACCCCCGCGGGAAGTTTTGCGATCAGATTCTGCGGAACAACAGCATATTCAGCATGCACCGCATAACCGCCGCCCGCGCAAGCAACCCGGTCACCCACTTGAAAACCGGACAACCCCTCTCCTACAGTTTCGATTACCCCGGCAGAGGAGTATCCCAATGGGAGCGGCTGATCCAGCCGATTCTGGACTGCATCGAACGTTGTGAGCAAGCCTTCGCGGCGCGCTTTCTCAATCGCTTGCCGAACGAGATCTGGACGCGAGCGCGCTTTCCCGAGAAGCGTCTTTCCAGCGAACTCGACAAGCGCTCGCTCCGTCCCCACGGAAACTAGTGAGGCGACGGTTCGAATGAGCGCTGTGCCTGGCAAAACCTGAGGTACAGGCACTTCTAAAACACTCGTCTTACCCTTGCGAACATCTTGCACGACTTGTTTCATCATGTTTTTGGAGTGATTGATCCAATGGCTCGATTTATTTTACCGTTCGTATCAACACTCGGCGCGATTATAGCATTACGACTGCAATCAATGCACACTCAGGAGAACGTAAGTTCGTTCAATGCGGCAGCCGAATCCTGATTGCTCGGATTGCAGCAATGTCTACTGCTCATCAGACATAGAGCTAAAAAAGCCCCCGTCTTCCCCGCCTCGAGTTTTCACCCTCTCAACAACCTGTTTATAAAATCGCTCTGCGGTAATCGCTACATGCTCGCGGTCAGCGCGCTCATCCACCAGGCTCTGATTGATCTTGCTAGCTTTTTCGCGAAGCTCAGCGCTCAGGAGCGCGCGAGACGTCGCCAGGGCCAGAGCCTCCGCGTCGTCTGGGTCTACGAGAAAGCCGTTCTCGCCGTCTACAACCCACTCCCGCAGCGACTCAAGATCCCCCACCACAGGGAAGCAGCCGCAGGCGATCGCTTCGAGGAATGTGTTCGGCGTTCCATCATGCTCACTTGGCGAAACCATCACCTTTGACAGCCGGTAAATCATTGCCATTTCACTCTGCGTAAGTTCCGGCAGCAGACGGACACTTTGCTCAATCTTTAATTGAGCGATCCAGCAGTTGGCTTCCTCATTACCTGCCATCGCCGGGCAGAGAAATATCACCCCTGGAACCCTTTCGACAACGCAGGGAATAGACTGGAAGAAGGTGTCATTGCGAACGTATGCTCGGAATCCGCGCGGGTTCACCACGATAGGGCTGTCCACAGGCAGATCTTCAAGCTGCTTTCTCACTTCGGGTCGCAATATCCCCATTTCAGGGAGGGCGGTCTTGAATAAGTCGCGTACAACGCCACCGCCGCCCGGCAGGACAACAGAGGGGCGGTCCGGTTGAAAACCCCAATCTGCAGCCAGGCGGATATCCCGCCCGCAATCCGCGTGCAGAGCATCGGCGTGGCTCAGAGCTTGATGCGTGTGGTATTTCATGCCCGGCGAGGAACGAGCGTGCAGGGTGAAATCATTGCCCCATACCGAGACGACCAGTGGTATCTGGAGCTGCGCTGATGCCGCCAACATCCCCTCGAAGGGGATGCGCAGTGAATGTAGAAGGTCTACTTCGAGCGTCTCCAGGATTTTGCGCACAGTCCCAGCTGCGCGCGGGAGTGTAAACGGGCCAAGCCAATGGCGAATTAACGACCGCATCCCGATCCCCTGCGTACCGCCCGGGGCATGGACTTCACCTCTTTCCCCCTTCTTGCCGATGCCGCTGAATGCGACAGGGATGAAGTGCATCGACGCGATCCCGGGCAGATGCGCACACCGAAATGTACTGAGGAGATGCACCTCGTGTCCCCGCTCTGTGAGCAGCGAAATCCAGCCCTGCGTCGTCGGGCTTCGCCCGTCGGCGATGAATGCCAACCTCATCCCCTATCGCTCCATCACCGTTTGCAGCACCGAGACAAAAACCTCAGTCATCCGCTCGATGTTGAATTGCTCTACGGCCATGTTGAAGGATATCTCTCCCATCTTAACCAACCGGCGCGGATGACGAAGGGCTTCGTGTAGCGCTGCGGTCAACCCATCCAAATCGCCAGGTTGGATCATCCAACCATTTCCTCCGGAGACCAGGTCTCTCTGCGTTCCGTCCCCTTCGGCGACGATGACCGGCAGCGCGGCTGCCATCGCCTCTTGGACAGCCAAACCCCCCGTCCCGGGGAGGACGAAGAGGTCTGCATACGCAAAATACTGCTCTAAATCCGACCCGAACTTGGGTCCGACGAATTGAGTGTTTGGGTAAACCTGGCTAGCAATTTCTTCAAATTCCTCGCGCGCGGGGCCATCCCCCACAATAATCACTTCCGGCGTTGATTCCAACCTGGCGCACGCCCGCAGCAGTAAATCGACACGTTTCCTGCGTTGCAGCCGCCCGACGAATAACACCCGCCCAGGGCGCTTTTTTGCGGGTTGGTGCTTTATCGCGGTCCTTGGCGGCGGGACAACGGCATTGGGAGCAACGAATATGCGCTCGGACCGATATCCGAGCTCTGCATATTCATCTGCTCCCTTTGTGCTGTAAGCAATAAGTGCGTCGAATCCGTCCAGAAATCTTTTGCGGTAGCCCTGCCGATAACCGACACTGCGCCCCTCCGCGGCTGGCGCACCTAACCCCCAACCCACGACCGGCCGGTCGCTGGAATGCATCCAATCTGCCGCCCGACGATTCAAGAGATAGCGGGGATTCGCCTCCATGACCAGGGCATCTGGATTGATTTTCTTGAGCCACTGGATCAGACCGCGTTGATAGCATAGATATAGCGAGCCTCGTAATAGGTGGACATTGTCACCTTTTTCCCATTGGGCAACTGCGAGATCACCCGCAGTTTGAATTGATTCCTCCGGGCGAGGCTCCCCGGCAAAGACGCTTAAGCCCCCCTCGCATGCGCCCGCCAGGCGATCGAAGAATGGTTGGCGGTACGCCGGCAGCACTCTCTGCTGCAGCGCCAGTTTCCCTTTGAAAATAAATTT
>CAYLOO010000099.1:0-9666 GCA_964385355.1 uncultured Anaerolineaceae bacterium | reverse complement strand
CGAGCGAAGCGAAGCAATCTCATCCTTTCTTGCGCGGAGATTGCCACGTCGCCCTGACGGGCTCCTACTACAATGACAAGTACGGGAAGGGTTCTTCTTGCCACGAACGCGATTCTTCGTCGCGGAGTTTTTCCTGAGCGAAGCCGAAGGGATACTCAGATTTCTCCCACCCGCTGTCGCCGCTTCCGCTTCAGGATTGTATAATCCACCTTCTTTCACTTGGAGGAACTTGGGTGCCGAACGCCCTGCTGTATCTCATCACCGCACTCATCTGGGGCTCGACCTGGCTGGCCATTGAATTCCAGCTAGGCGTCGTGCCGCCGGCACTCTCGATCGTTTATCGCTTCACGCTTGCGGCTGGACTCCTCTGGCTCTATACAACCCTCCGCCGCTTACCCATGCGCTTCTCCCTCCGGCAGCATGCGTTTATGGCCTTACAAGGCTTTTTCCTCTTCTCCTTAAACTACATCCTCGTCTACCTCGCCGAGGGATACCTGACCAGCGGTTTGGTCGCAATCGTCTTCTCCGGCATCGTAATCACCAACGTCATCTTTAGCGCGATCCTCTTAAAGGACCCCATACGTCTTCGGGTCATACTTGGTGGTCTCATTGGGCTGTTAGGCCTCGTGTTCGTTTTTTGGTCTGAATTGAGATCCTTTGACCTATCCAGTGGTAGGGCATTGGGTTTAACCTTCGCGATTTGCGCTACGCTCTCTGCTTCTCTGGGAAATATCGTGGCGGCTCGCAATCAACGCAGCGGGTTGCCTATGTTGCAATCGAATACACTCGGCATGACCTATGGAACAATCTTTACGCTTCTCCTGGTGCTTTTCCAGGGCACCGAGCTGACCTTTGACCCCTCTGCGTCTTACATTCTCTCACTGGTCTACCTTGCGCTTTTCGGCTCAGTGATCGCTTTCGGCACCTACCTCACCTTATTAGGCCGCATCGGACCGGGCAGAGCGGCGTATGTTACCATCCTCTATCAGATCGTCGCTCTGGCGCTCTCCACAATATTTGAGGATTTAATCTGGAACCTACATGGGGTATTTGGAGTAATACTTATACTTGCTGGCAATGTGATTGCTGTATCAAAGATTTCGACTGGCCAAAAAGGTTAACTATTAGCCAGTCCCACCACCGATCTGATATAACCCGCTCCAGCTAATAAAGATGCAAGGAGATTCAACTTGAACGACAAGATCCTTCAACTCTACCCCGCTCCCAGCCGTGAAGTCTCGTTGCGAGGTCTTTATCTTGAACACGACCTGCGCGCGCAAGCTGAAGGACTCGACCGCGTATTTGTGTGCGCTAACTTCGTTAGCAGTCTGGATGGCCGCATCGCCGTTCCGGATTCATCTGGCAAGGGTGTTACCTTAGCCGAGGCGATCACGAACTCGCGCGATTGGCATCTCTTTCAAGAGTTGGCTGTACAGGCAGACATCCTGATCACGTCCGGTCGTTACCTGCGCGAATACGCCACGGGCGTCAAACAGGAAATCCTGCAGATCTATGACGATCCACAATTCGAGGACTTACGCAACTGGCGCCTCGGCCGAAGCCTTTCACCTCAACCTGATCTAGCCGTGATCAGCAGCAAGCTGGATTTCGCCGTCCCCCCGGCCCTGCTGGGGGACGGCCGTTCGCTGTTGATTTTCACGACGAAATCAGCAGATGCGGACCAGATCCAACGTCTTAAAGACCAGGGTGCAAAAATCCTTTTCACCGGCGCGGAGAGCGTCGATGGTCAGAAACTATGTGCCAACTTGACCGAGCTCGGCTACCAAACGGCATACTCGGGCGCAGGCCCGAAGGTGCTGCACCTGCTCGCTTCAAGCCGTGTTTTGGACCGCCTCTATTTGACCTTTGCGAACCGTCTTCTGGGAGGCGAGCCGTACGCCAGCATCCTCGAGGGACCTCTGCTCGACCCGCCTAACGACCTGGAGCTCAACACGCTTTATTTCGACCCATACGGCATTGAAGGTTTGGGGCAGCTATTCGCCTCTTATGATCGAGTTGAATAACCTTCACAATCAGGCTTAATCAATAAAGTAAACGGGGTAAGACTGGTGTTCAGCGGAATCAAAGATACCTACAACGAATTTCCACGCACCTTCTGGACACTCGTCGGGGCGTCGTTCATCGACCGCCTTGGCGGGACGATGATCTTCCCCTTCTTCGCCCTGTATGTCACCCAGAAATTCAGCGTCGGCATGACCCAAGCTGGCGTGCTGCTGGCGATCTTCTCGATCGCCGGCCTTGTTGGGAACATGATCGGGGGTGCGCTTACTGATAAATTCGGCCGCCGGGGGATGGTCCTCTTCGGCCTGGTATTCAGCGCATTGAGCAGTGTTTCGATGGGTTTGGTGAATGAGCTCACGCATTTCTACCTACTCGCCATTGTCGTCGGATCGCTTTCGAACATTGCCGGTCCAGCGCATCAGGCCATGGTCGCCGACATACTCCCCGAGGAGAAGCGCACCGAAGGATTCGGCATGCTGCGCGTTGCGGGAAATTTAGCCTGGATCTTCGGTCCAATGATCGGTGGTTTGGTCGCAGGCAGCTCCTATTTGATGCTCTTCATCCTCGACGCCATCACCAGCCTTATCGTAGCTTTCATCGTTTTCCGCTTAATCCCTGAGACCAAACCTCAAGAGTCTGAGACAGAACACAAGAAGACCCTTGCGCAGAGCTTTATCGGATATCGAGTTGTTCTCGCCGATCGACTTTACCTGGTCTACCTGCTGGTCTCGATGCTCATGCTGATCGCCTACCAGCAGATGTACCACACTCTATCGGTCTATCTCCGTGATTCACATGGTATTCCCGAGAGAGGTTACGGGGCCCTCTTAAGCATAGATGCCGCCCTGGTTGTACTACTGCAGTTCTGGGTCACTCGTCGTGTACGGGACCATCCGCCCATGGTTATGATGGCTGTAGGAACCGCACTGTATATGGTCGGACTGGCGATGTTTGGCTTTGTCTCCACGTACTGGCTTTTCATAGTCGCCATCCTGCTGCTCACCTTCGGAGAGATGGTCGTTATGCCCATAAGCCAGGCTCTGGCCGCGCGTTTTGCCCCAGAGGATATGCGCGGTCGATACATGGCTTTCTACTCCCTCGCCTGGGCAGTCCCTTCAACCATAGGTCCGTTGGCCGCTGGTCTGATCTTGGACAACTACAATCCAGACTGGGTTTGGTATGCGGCTGGAATCGTTTGTGCGATCGCCGTGCTCGGCTTTCTCTCGCTCCATATGAGCGCACAGAAACGGTTCGCTGCGGTTCCTGCAGAAGAACCTCAGCGGGTTTGATCGCACCAGGTTGAAGGACATTTCAAGTTCGCCCCGGACGATTGTTCAAGTTAGCACTAGCGTTGCCAGAACGTAGGTTAAAGGTCGGATGTAAGAGTGAGTTTTTCTGTTAAGATAATTGCGCGAGCCGCCTCCCCGAAACCTACATGGTTGCGGGATCTCCCAGGCGGCTTGCGCTATTAACCCACGAACATCCCCAATTTTGAGTCTAGCAAAAGCATGGATAAATCCCCCGCGTAGTTCCCCCGATGATGGGATTTTCACAGGCCTGCCCCTGTGAGATCATCGCTCCATGGATAATAACCCCGCTCCCAACCGCTTCTTCATCTATCCGCAGGTTCAAAAGAAAGATGAGATACAGACGATGATTGCCAGCATGGAGACGTTCCGCCAGTCACTGGGCGAGACAGATCGAGATCTCGTCGGCATTCTGATCTCCTATGCCGAGACGCACAGTTCACAATCACATCTCCTGCCTCATCTCACACCGTTTGAGTTCGTACTGCTCGCCATGCTGATCGAGCAACAGCGGGAGCTAGCAAGTCAAAAGAAAACGCCCCATGAGCCTGCACACGAATTTATCCATCCACCTTTCCCATAAGTTCTCATCCTTCATAGGAGTCTGCGAGAGTAAACCTGCTTGTCCAGACAATAGACAATCCTTTGCGAATACCAAAAATAATGCTATTATTTTCAGCGAAGGTTGCATGTGAGTTCTGTCTGGAAGTCGAATGATCACAACCTGAGCCGCATTATTCGCTCAGGCCATCTTAGTTCATTGGACCCGACCACCGAGAACGAGACAGGCACCTCAGTATCCGCACAAAGGAGGCAGCAAATCATGTCCGAGCGAGTTCAAGGAACGGTCAAGTGGTTCAATGATGGCAAAGGCTATGGTTTCATCGAACGTGAAGACGGCGATGATGTTTTTGTCCACCACACTTCGATCCAGGGTGAAGGCTTCAAGAGCCTTCAGGAAGGCCAGCAGGTGGAGTTCACCGTCGAACAAGGTGAAAAAGGCCCACAGGCTGTCGACGTAACCGCTATATAGGAGACGCACAAAACAAAAGGGAAGCCCCTGATATTCGGGGGCTTCTTTTTTTTATTTCGGTTTCCACGCTTGATAGTCCGCCGGGAGAGTTCAGTTCCGTTTGTTTTATTTAGTGGAACTCCGTCTGCGCCGGAACCATAGAAGCAGCAGTATTAAGGTCGAGAGAGGCCAGACCCATGCCAGATCACCGGGACCGCCAGGTCCGGAAACCGCACCCTTACGCTGGATGCGAATCAGGCGATAGCTGTCCATTAATTTCTCAAAGTCTGCATCGGTCAGCTTCTTTGGATCCGCTCCGAAGAGCGGTCCAGCGAAGCCGCTGGCGATGATCACTTGCCGCAGGAGTGCACCTCGCTCTTTCGAATCCGACACATCCTCAGCCACACCAGCCCAGCGGCCATCCGGCAGCCAGATTTCGACTTGCGGGATGGCAAGTAAATTAACATACCAGTCCGATGTACTCCCAAACCCTGCCGTACAGTAGATATCCCCATCCACGACGGCGTAGTTCACCGGCGTGTAGCGCGTCAGCCCGGTCTTACATCCGGTATGTTTGATCACCATAATCGCGCCGCTTAGTTCTGGCCACTTCATCCAGGATCCCAGGCCTAACCGCCAAAACAGGAGCATGAAGTGGTTAACAGATTTGAATATCCTGCGTAGTCGTCGTTCCGAGATTTGAGTGAGTTCCATCGCTTCCCCTCCAATGATTTCTAATCCTAGCGTTTCGACATTGTACCCATATTCTACAAGATCCCTGTCTACACCATTCGTGTGGTGTTTTCATCTCTCATTTAAAAGTAGCACATCTAAGAAGGCGCATCTATAACAAACGAACTGCGAGAACACCAGGCCATCCAAGATGAAGTGGAAACGATTGAGCTTAAGGACCCACCTGCTTACTCCGTGCGTGGCATGGGTGTGACATGTCTCACAATCGATTTGACCTGCAACTTGATTTCATTGAATGAACGTTGTACGCTACTGCTGGAACCCTGCCGCCGTCTACGCTTCACGGCGCTCAACAGTTCTGTAGAATTTTCATCGAAAAAAGATCTAGGAGAACATTGCTTAGAGGTGGTTTTTAGCGTCTCACTTTTTTTTAGGTTGACTCATATTTAGAGGGAGATCTCATGCACTGCGTACATTGCGACGCTGAAAATGCGCCAGGGGCGCGCTTCTGCAGTATGTGCGCCCATCCACTGCCCCAGCTGTGTCCAAAATGCCAACAGGAAAACCCACCTGAGACGCGTTTTTGTTCCGCCTGTGCGACACCCCTTCATGATTCCGAAGGAACTCACGATCTAGAGCGCCTCGATGGCTTGCGCGAGCTCGCACCCGAGGGGTTGCAGGAGAAAATACGAGAAGTATCAAAGAGTCTTCCCGGTCAGCGCAAACCGGTCACCATCCTTTTCACCGATATCGTCGGCTCAACCGCCATCGCCGAAAAACTTGACGCGGAGGAGTGGAAGGAGGTCGTACAGGGGGCACACCGGCGGGTAAGCGAAGCTGTCTACCGTTATGAGGGCACCATCGCCCAGTTACTGGGTGACGGTGTCCTGGCATTTTTTGGTGCTCCACTTACCCATGAGGATGATCCTGAACGGGCCGCACGGGCGGCGCTGGACATCCAGGCCAGCATAGCCGAATACCGGTCTGAGTTGTCTGGTTTTGTAGACCACTTCCAGATGCGCGTGGGTATCAACACAGGGGAAGTCGTAATCGGTGAGGTGGGCAGCGAGGAGCATGCCGAATACCTGGCCATTGGGGATGCGGTAAACGTAGCCGCGCGGCTTGAGGGATTAGCGGAACCGGGACAAATACTGGTATCGGAAGCGATCGCCCGACGCGTCGAAGCGGGGTATAACCTGCGCGATCTGGGAGAGGTCCCTGTTAAAGGCAAGGCCGCAGCGCTGGCCATATTCGAACTTATTGAAACCAAGGCCGAGCCATCCAGTGGGCGTGGGATCGAAGGCCTGCGTTCTCCTCTCGTGGGGCGCGACTCGGAATTGGAACACCTGAGGTTGGCCTTAGATTCTTTACAGCAAGGGTTGGGCCAAATCGTCGTCGTGTTGGGAGATGCGGGAATCGGCAAGACCCGCCTGGTGCAGGAAGCGATGCAGCAGGTCGTGAAGACCGAGTTGGGAGAAACGCCGACTCCGCCTTCATCTCTACGTTGGCTCGAGGGGCGCTCACTCTCCTACGGACGCGCGCTTTCCTTCTGGCCCATCACCCAGCTCATCCTGGCCGATCTGGGTCTTTCCGATGGCGATGCAGAGGTGAAAGTCAAAGCTGCGTTGCGGCGCCGTGTCAGCGATTTGCTCGGTGATGATTGTGATGAACTCCTACCTTTTCTCTTCCACATCCTGGGTTTGAAGCAAGATGAGACTAGACAAGAGATGTTCCAGACGCTCGACGGCGAGACGGTTAAACACCAGATTACGAGAGCCGTACGACGTTATTTCACTCACATGGCAGAGCGTGAACCCACGGTTCTAGTTTTCGAGGACACCCATTGGGCCGATCCGTCGAGTCTCGAAATCTTGGAGGACTTATTCAGCGCGACCGATCAATGCTCACTCATGCTGCTCATCTTGATGCGCGTTGAGCGTGATCACGGTTCCTGGAAAGCGAAACTCAAGGCCGAGACGGATTACGGCCACCGCTACACGGATATCCATCTGAAGCGACTGTCCAAGAATGACTCAGACCAGTTAGTTAACCACTTGCTTGAAGTAGCCGATCTTCCAGACAACATTCGTCGGCTGATGATGGATCGCTCGGAGGGTAATCCTTTTTACCTGGAGGAGATCATCCGTAACTTGATCGATCAGGAGGTCCTGGTTCATGACGGAGCCACCTGGCGTGCGACGAAGGAAATCGCGCAGGTCAGCATCCCCGATTCGCTGCACGGGGTGCTGCAAGCCCGCATCGATCGCTTGGGAGAGGACGTCCGCAGCACCTTACAGCTCGCGGCGGTGATCGGCAAGAGCTTTCTATACCGCATCCTCGAGTCGATCACTGAGGCGGAACAGGAATTGGATGCGCATCTAGCCCAACTTCAACGCGTGGATCTCGTTCGGGAGAAGACGCGCAGACCGGAGCTTGAATACATCTTCAAGCATTCCTTAACTCAGGAAGCGGCTTATGGCTCATTGCTGGTTGAGAGACGACGCGAGTTTCACCGCAGAGTTGGTGAAGCCATCGAGGGTCTCTTTGCGGATAGAGTCGAAGACTTGCTGGGGCTCCTCGCTCATCATTTTTTCCGTGCCGAAGAATTGGAGAAGGCTGGAGGTTATCTGCTTCGCGCAAGTTGGAAGGCATTCGAGGATGGCGCGTTCGAGGAATCGATGGACCTTGCACACCAAGCTCTCAGTGTGTATGCACGGCTTGAAGACCCTTTGAAAATAGGTCAGGCAAAAGCCCGGATTGGAGCTTTCCATTGGGGACTTGGTGATCGACAAGCTTCGATGGATCTGAGCGAAGAAGCACTGGAAATCTTAGAGGGACAACCCGATTCGATTGAGTTGGCAGTCACACTTTCCTTGATGTCTCGCATGTACATGTTAAATGCAGAACACGAGCAAGCCATATCCTTGGGCGAACGCGCTCTTCAATTGGCTGAACGATTCCAAGACGAAGATGTTCGAATTAACACTCTAAACACCGTGGGTTGTTCGTTATGTGAGATCGGAGACGAGGAGCAGGGATTTTCTTACCTCTTTAAAAGCCTACACCTATCGCTCGACCTGAACGATCCCATGTTGATCAATCGAGTCTATTTCAATTTGGTTGAGATGTTGACAGTCCACAGTCGGAATCGAGAGGCTAGAGAACTCGCGCAAGACTACATTCAATTTGCGAATAAACTCGGAAACCGATTTATGGAGTCCCAATCCTTTCTGAAGCTTCTTCCCATCGATTGGCTCGGGGGTCATTGGAAGACCGCGCTCGGCTATCTTCCAGTAATCGAGAGATTGGATTTCGGAATATGGCAGATTTGGGCGAACTATACACTAGGGGTGATCGACAATGATTTGGGTCGTATTGATGAAGCGAGGGATCGTTTGGATCGAACCTTTGAAGCTGCAATAAAGACCGGCGAGATCCAGACTGTGGCGCCCCAGCTTGGGGAGCTAGTTCGGACCTATGCCGCCCTTGGATTGGAATCGAAAACAGACGAATACGTGGGGATGTTGATCCACAATATTGATTCCACACCGTTTTACCACAGCGATAGTGTTATGCCGCTGTTATTTGCGTGTCATTGGACCCTAATGCACCGCAAGCGAGTTGCGCTGAAAAAAGGAGAGGTCTGCGTTTCCCGTATCAGCGAATCCTACCAACAATTAGACTTGCCTATGTCAAAAGCGGCTCTCGCAGAAGCCCGGGGGTGCCTGGCACTTGCCAAGGACCTCCCCGATCAGGCCTCCGCACATTTTCGCGAAGCTGTGAAGACTTGGGATGAAATCGATCGACCTTATGATCAACTGCGTGCCTTCGCGGGGCTCGGGGAAGCCCTGATGAGAAATGATGACAAGGAAAGAGCTGCTCAGGTACTCGATCAAGCGATGGGGATCGTGACCATGCTTGCCGATCAATTAATGGATCAAGAGTTGAGAGAACCGTTCCTGGCTTCGCAGCTTGTGCGCCAAATAAAAATAATTCAAGCGCAGTTGGAAAATGCCGATTAGATGTTATTGTCGATCCCCACGGTAGGAGAACACATGAGATCCTCGAGATTTTCAGGATTTCGTATGGCTGATTGCAGGAAATCGAGTCGAGTCCTTAGAAATGACATTACATGCGAAGCCAAGCGTTAGGAACTGCCATTGAATAGCATAGAGCTTCCCTCCGGAACCGTCACCTTCCTTTTCACCGACATCGAAGGCTCGACCCTGCTGCTGGCGCAGCTGGGCGATGACTACGCCAATCTGCTAGCGGATCAGCGCACCATCTTGCGCGAGGTCTTCACACGCCACGAAGGTCAGGAGGTCGACACGCAGGGGGACTCCTTCTTCATCTCCTTCGCCCGCGCGAGTCAAGCCGTGTCGGCTGCGGCCGAGATCCAGCAAACGCTCCAGGCGCATGAGTGGCCGGATGGCGTCGATGTTCGGGTGCGCATGGGCCTGCACACAGGCGAGCCGGTGCGGGCAGAAGAGGGCTATGTGGGTATGGATGTGCACCGGGCGGCGCGTATCGCTCATGCTGGACACGGCGGTCAGGTGCTTCTCTCCCCCACCACCACATCCCTTGTTGAACATGATCTACCGGATGGTATTCGCTTAAAGGACTTGGGCGAGC
>CAYLOO010000098.1:0-9667 GCA_964385355.1 uncultured Anaerolineaceae bacterium | reverse complement strand
GCTTAATGTCATTAGTGAATAGACAAGGCGTAAAGGATACCAGATTGGGAGGTGATGTTGCACCAGGATTCAGTACGTATATAGTTTTTCCACCTTACAGGATAAAACAGGAGCGTACCCAATCTAAGCCACTAATGAAAATTGAATGATGAGTCCTTGGACGTTAACCAGCTACTCGGGGATTATCCATTCGCTGACATCAAATGCAGCACGCCAAAAGTATCCCCCCAATACAGAAACCGGCTATCTGGTGAGATTTCAAAGGAAGTAATATTGGGGGTATCCAAGTATCCAACCCTGCCGTTGGCTTGAACTGAGAAAATATCCATTCTATTGTCGAATGAAACATATAACAACGGTTGATTAGGGGACCACTTGATCCGCGTGACATCTTCAATTGACTCGCTGAATAATAACTTACCCCTAAGGGCACCCAATTGCCATACGTATAGCTGTCCATGAATCACTTGAGCCAGAAGTCTATCATCACGAGAGAATGCTAAATCTACATCACATAGCTTCGAGTCGCTTGTCTCTGTACTTGCTTGAATACTGTATGGTATTGTGGCCTTAATTTGGACTTCCCCAGTGTTATATGCCAGTGCTATTCTATCCGTCAGTGGATCGAAAACTGCTTCGCAGAGTATTTTCCTGGAATCACTATCGGGGTCATTAATCTGGACGGTGACTGCTTCATTGCCATTATTAATTTCAATGACTGAATAGACCCATGGTGAATATCTAAGGACTCGATTTCCACCAGCATCAATAGAAGCGCCTAAATATGAGGGCTCCCATGGCTCCCCATCGAAGCACACCATATCGATACATGCGACCCTCTCACCAGTGAGTGTGTTCCACACCCCAATATCTCCATAGAGTTGGATCCCCTCATTGTTCACGTAAGCTGCTTGTGATAATCGTGCCCCGAGGAGCAGAGTTCCTTCACGGTCAAATCCAGTTGCCTCCCCTGAGAGGATCCCTAGACTGAACTCCTCTTCTGTAATATGTGTAGCTCCGTCTATGCGCCTGAGGGTACCGTCGCCAGAAGTGAGTACTAATACATCACCAGAACTTTCTAAGTAATGGATATTTACGATTGGCCCCACATCGGTGCCAATTGGAAATTTATCTACCTCATCTGCATCCAAGAGAGAATTGTTTGGTATCTTTAGCTCATCCGGCCGACAAGCACCGATCGAGACCACGACTAGAAATACTAACGCAAGTCTGGTGAAAACTGAAGTTAAATTGCAGAATTTCATTCCTCTACCGACTCCTTTAGCTAGTCAAGGCTTGACACAAACGGGAATGTGATCGGCTCCCAATATATTCCCGCATGAATGGGTGTCATTTGAAGGGAGCTAGGCCAAGGTACGTGTTCGAATCCATTAATGTCATCCTTCCATAACTTGAACACAAAATCGCAATTCAGTGGATTGTCTACCCCGCACTCCCCACGTATATGACAATTAACTGCATCTAGCCAATTCCCCTCAAATATCCCCTTGTTGGTAACAGGGATTATCTCTTTAGCCATGAGACGACTCCCAATATCAACAAGACTCGATCCGGGGAATTTGACCCCTGCAATGAACCCGAGGTAGTCTGAAGGCAAATCTTCATTTGCGAAACCGGTTTCAGACCAAGGCACTAAGGCTGACTGTGTAGCTTCCAAGTTCCACTGGAAGTCCATAAATATACCAAGGGAAATTTGATTTTTTACCGGCCCCGTCAATCCTACTGGCAGCCGAGTACGATACATTCGTGAGAACTTAAATATCTTTAACTGCGAAGTCTCCATCTTTAGGAATCCGGGGTCCACTCCTTCCAAGCCATCTAAATCTGTACGGAGTTCTAGTGAAATACTCCGAGAATCCAAGAAGTGTGTGAGGTCAATTATCGCCCTATCATACACCCCCCCGATTACCTGACAGTACTTGGCACCACTGAACTCACATGGGGTAAGGCCGCTGGGATCAGTAAAATTAATTGGATTATTGTTTACATAAGAATAACTGTTTATCGATTGAGGGTTACGGAAATCTGGTATGATGGTGTCAGGCTGGATCCACTGGTTAAGATAAGGAGAGTAATATCGCGCGCGAAGATAAACTAATCCGGCTTCATCCCCCCATTCGCCTGTAAACCCATAGTTCGCTTGAATTTCCCCTGTACTTGCGAGACTAGCGCCGAATGGCTCATATGATTGCCCAAAGGTGACAGAAGCACTTCCATCTGTTAACTGTCTTACAGACATGAGCGCATCAGGAATATGATAGATCCAGCCTGAAGGTTGTTCCTCACCAATCCTTCCCGCCCCATACAGATACGTATTCTCCCCATCCTCTAGCACCTGCGTCAGACCTCGGTTGAGGTCAAGCGAGTAGTTAGTCGGTACACCGTTCACCGTTTGCTGTAAGCGATCTCCCATCCCATTGTAAGCAAAGGCGTACGCATTGTCTCCCTGCATCAGTCCTGTGAGCCTATTAACATGATCGTAGCTATATACTCTCGATTCATCCTGTATCAGATTGCCATTATTATCCCAGGTGAACGCTACCCCATCCACATCGATCAACCGGTTTGCTATGTCAAAGACGTAAGTGTTTGTCCCTTCATGAGTCTCCTGAGTTAGCCGGTTGCCCACCGCATCGTAGGTATAGTGGAAGAACTCACCTGTATCGTAGTCAGCCGTCGTCAACCGGTATAGTGGATCGTAGGTGTAGTCGATCGTGACCGATACCTCCCCCACCCCACCGGGAATCTCCACCAACGCTTCAAGGCATCCCGGGATCGTGCAGTGATTGACATCCCCACTCCAGAACTGGACGCCGTCGTAGTCGGATCGGAAGCGGTATTCTCCCAACGGCAGCGTGAAGACTACCTGCCCGCTCTCGTCGCTCGTGCCGTTGAACCCTGTGTAAGTTTCACCATCGAAAGCGTACACGGGCAGGTCAGGGTATGGCGAACCCGTCTGACTCTGCACCGTGACCGACATGGGATTCGTTACCGTGATCGAGGTGTTCAGGCAGCCAGGGATCGTGCAGTGGTCCGTCTCGCCGCTCCAGAACTGCGTGCCACTCAGGTCTGAGCGGAAGCGGTAGTCGCCCTGTGGGAGGGTCAGCGAGACTTCTCCATTCACATCCGTCGTTCCGTTGAAGCCGGTGTAGGTCGTCTCATCGAATACATAGACGGGCAGCCCACTCTGAGGTACGGCATCCGTATTCGTAACAGTCACGGTAACAGGCAGGGTCACAACAACAGTAGCCGACTCGCATCCAGGGATGGTGCAATGATTCGCTACATCACTCCAGAAATGTGTACTATTTAGATCGGAGCGGAAGCGGTAGTCGCCCTGCGGGAGGGTCATTACCACTTCGCCGTTTACGTCTGTAGTGCCGTTGTATCCGGTGTATGTTGTCCCATCGAAAGCATAGACAGGCAAACTATCCTTTGGTGTGCCGTCCGTATCCTCCACAGTCACGGTCACGGGGATCGTCACAACAACCATCGCACTGGAGCAGCCAGGGATGTCGCAGTGATTGGTCTCACCACTCCAGAACTGCGTGCCGTTCAGATCTGAACGGAAGCGGTATGCGCCTTCTGGTAATTCGAAGACCACCTCACCGCTCGCATTGGTGATATCGTTGTAACCTGTGTAGGAGGTCCCATCGAAGACGTAGACGGGCAGCCCTTCCTTCGGATCGCCGTTCGTGTCCTCCACCGTCACGGTCACAGAGTCCGGATCAAGCAGCGGGAGTTCAATCGGAGCCGGTCGTACCATCGCCAGCACACCAATACCGCCTAGAGAAGCACTCTCGGTTGGTGTGGGTTCGGGTGTATTCGTTGGTTCGGGAGTATCCGTCGGCGTGTTCAGCGGCGGCAGCGTTGCGGGGAGGCCAGGTGTCGGCGTATCCGTGGGGGTCTGTACCGGTGTGGGTGTTTCGGTCGGTGTCGCTTCAGGTGTATCTGTTGGTGTTGATGTCACCGTCGGAACCACACCGGCGTTGATGACCACCGCCTCGCAGCCAGGGATCGTGCAATGATTGACCTCCCCACTCCAATACGGCTCTCCGTCATAATCGGCGCGGAAGCGATAGTCACCCTGCGACAGAGTGAAATCTACCTGCCCATCGACGTTCGTCGTGCTGTTGTATCCAGTATAGGTGGTTCCATCGAAGACGTAGACCGGCACAGCCTCGAGCGGCGCACCGCCCCCGTCCTCCACCGTCACTGTCACCGGCAGCGTTACGACAACATTCGCACTCTCGCAGCCAGGGATCGTGCAGTGGTTAACCTCGTCACTCCAGAATTGGGTACCATTCAGATCCGAGCGGAAACGATAATCGCCTTGCTGCAGCGTGAACTGCACCTCACCGTTCACATTCGTCGTATCGTTGAAGCCAGTGTAGGTGGATCCATCAAAGACATACACCGGCAAGCCTTCCTTGGGAAGACCGTCCGTGTCCTCTATTGTCACAGTCACCGCGAGTGTCACCACAACACTCGCACTCTCGCACCCGGGAATATCGCAGTGGTTGGCTTCCCCAGACCAGAATTCTGTGCCGGTATAATCCGCGCGGAAGCGGTAGCTGCCCTGCAGCAACGTGAATGCCACCTCGCCATTGATATCCGTGATCCCGTTAAAGTTGGTATAGGTCGTCCAATCGAAGACGTAGACCGGGACAGCCTCTTTCGGTACACCGTTCGTGTCTTCCACGGTCACCGTCACCGGGAGCGTCACCACCACCGTCGCAGCCGAGCATCCCGGCACGGCGCAGTGGTTGGCTTCCCCAGACCAGAACTGCGTGCCGTTGAAGTCGGTGCGGAAGCGGTAGGACCCTTCCGGCAACGTGAGTTCGACCTCCCCGTTCGCGTCCGTCGTACCGTGGTAGTCAGTATAGGTGGAACCGTCAAAGGCGTAAACAGGCACGCCTTCCTTCGGTTGTCCGTTCGTGTCCTCTACCGTCACGGTCAAGGGGACTATCACGACAACCGTCGCATCCAGGCAGCCAGGAATCGTACAGTGGTCCGTTTCGCCGCTCCAGAACTCTGTACCTCCCGAATCGGCGCGGAAGCGATAGCCCCCGATCGGCAGCGTGAGGCTCACCTGCCCGTTCGCATCGCTCGTACCGTTGAAGCTGGTGTAGCTCCCGTCGGAGAAGGCATATACGGGAAGCCCCTCCTGCGGTGTACCCAGGCTGTCCTCGACAGTTACGACAACAGGAATCGTCATCGTGACGTTCGTCAGCGTGCAGCCAGGAACCGGGCAGTGATTGACCTCATCGCTCCAGAACTGTGTGCCGTTCAAATCGGCGCGGAAGCGGTAGTCGCCCTCGACGAGACGCAGGGAAACCTCTCCGTTCACGTCGGTCGTGTCGTGCTTGCCGATGTAGGTCGCGCCGTCGAAGACGTAGACCGGCAGCCCCTCCATCGGCGTGCCGCCCGTGTCCTGAACGACGACGAGCACCGGGTCGGGGATGGTCATGAGCACGCTCGTGCAGCCAGCGATGGCGCAGTGGTTCTTATCTCCGCTCCAGAACTGCGTGCCGTCCACATCCACACGGAAGCGGTAGTTCCCCTCCGGCAGCGTGATCGAGGCTTCTCCGTTCTCATCCGTCGTCTCGTTGTAACCGGTATAGGTCGTACCATCGAAGACGTACACCAGCAGGTCAACCATCGGATCGCCGCGTTCATCTGCAACAGCGACCAGAACTGTCGGGCCGCCTCCTGGCGTCAGGTAGAACTCTTCGACTCTTGTGCGGTTGCCCACGTTGTCATAAGTGTAGACGAAGGACGAGAGCGTGTCCGTCGCCGTGGCGTGGGTGATGCTCAGCACCTGACCGGCGTCGTCGTAGGTGTAGCTCGAAGTGACTCCATTCGGAAGCGACGTTGTGAGCAGCCGATTCACGACATCATAGGCGTAGGAGGTCATCTGGTTATCCCAATCGACCACCTCCGTCATGCGGTTGGCAGCGTCATACGTGTAGCTCACAGCTTTCCCGTCCGGGTAGGTGAGCGATGTGCGGTTGCCGACATTGTCGTATCCATACCCCACCGTATCCCCGAAGGGATCATTGACGGATATCACCCGGTTGAGCTCGTCATAGTCCCACGTCGTCGTACCCATGCCATCGCTCATGCCCACCCGGTTTCCGTTCGCATCATACGAGTACGACACCGCATGGTCCGGCGATGGATACAGGATCCCCACCAACCGGTTCCCGGCGTTGTAGTTGTACGTCGTCGTGTAGTCCTCCGCATCCGTGAGCGAGGTGCGGTTTCCCACGCCGTCATAACCATAGCTCCAGGTGTGGCTCAATGGGTCGCTCTCACTGGTCAGACGGTTGACAGCATCGTAAGCGAAGGTCGTCAGATGTCCATTTCCGTCGTTGATCGTCAGGCGGTTGCCAGCCGCGTCGTAGGTGTACTCCGTGCGCACGTTCGTCTCGTAGTCCGATCCCGAACCGGAGTCGTAGTTCTCCACCACCGCCGAAAGCCGGTTCAGGTCGTCGTACTCGTAGCGTGTTTCGATACCGTTGGCGTCCGTCATCGAAGTGCGGTTTCCAACATCATCATACGCATAGGTCGTCGCGTTCCCCAACGGGTCTGTAACACTTGTCTGACGGTTGAGATCGTCATAGGCAAACGCCGTCGTGTTCCCCAATGCATCCGTTGTGTAAACCACATTCCCGACGGCGTTGTATGCCGTCGTCGTCGAATGTCCCAGCGCATCCGTAACCGTCTCGGGTCGATTCAGCGCGTCGTAGGCGGTCGTCGTCGTGCGACCCTCAGCGTCCGTGACGCTTGTCTGGTTGCCCACGGCGTCGTACGCATAGAAGGTCGCCCCATGCGGTGGACGTGCTATGGAAAGCAGCCGGTTCAATGAGTCGTATGAGTAAAGGGTCAGATTGGAATTGGGATCCTCGCGCCGGTTGACATTCCCCAGTGCATCGTAGTAGGTATAGGTTGAATGCCCCAGCGGATCTTCAACTTCAATCTGACGACCCAGATCATCATAGAAATAAGTTGTCGTATCCCCATTTGCATCCGTGACGGAGGTGCGGTTACCAACCGCATCATACGCATACGCAGTCGTATTCCCCAGCGTATCCGTAACGGATTCCAATCGATTCAGTTCATCATAGACATACGTCGTGGCGTGGTTCCTGGGATCGATCGTCTGTATCCTGTTTCCCACTGAGTCGTAGAAATGCTCTGTCTCACCCCCCAGCGGGTCGGTCTGCAGGATCATCCTGCCCAGTGCGTCATACACAAACGTCGATATGCGGCCCTCGGCATCGGTAGTGGAAACCACATTGCCAGATTCGTCGTAAACCGTTGAGGTGGCGTTCCCGAGCGGGTCGGTCGTCGAGACGACGCGCTTGAGATCGTCGTAGGTGTAGCTCGTCGTGCGCCCCAGCGCATCCGTCGTGCCGGCGACGGTGCCGTCGGGGTTGTAGGCTGTGATCGTGTTGTTCCCCAGCGTGTCGATCGTCCTGGTCAGGCGATTCAATTCATCGTAGATATACGCCGTGTTCCTACCGAGCGCGTCTATCGATGAAACGAGATTCCCTACCTCGTCGTAGATGCTCTCTGTGATATTTCCCTGTGCATCGATGGAGCGAATCAGGCGGTTCGTATTGTCGTATTGATACTGCGTGATGTTGCCGTACGTGTCGATGACCTCGACCTGATTCCCGACCTCGTCGTACACGTACTCCGTGACGATGTTGATCTCCTGGATGAAATTCTGCGGGAATGCCGGGTCATAGTTGCGCGTGACCTTGATCGGCCGCCCTGCTTCGTCATATTCGTTGTGCGTCACACGCCCCAGAGAATCGGTCGTGTCGATCAGGCGGCCGAGATCGTCATAGGTATAAGTCCATGTGTTGCTAAGCGCGTCGGTCATCGATGTACGCTGCCCGAAGGAATCGTAGGTGTAGCTCGTCGTATGGCCCCGTGCGTCCGTTACTGAATCCAGATATCCCTCAGGCGTGTAGGTGTAGGTCGTCGTATTGGTCAGGGCATCCGTCGTGCTTGTGAGCAGCGTGCCGGCGTACGTATATGTCGTCAGATAACCGCGGGGATCGACCACGTCTGTGAGGTTGTTCCGCGAGTCATATGCGAGGTCTGTCTGGTTGCCCTCGGCGTCGACGACCCGGGTCAGGTTGGTTCCATCCGCGCTCCAGGTCAGATGCGTTACATCGCCGCCCTCATCTACCAGGGATGTGGGACGAAAATTAACATCGTAGACTGTCGAGCTGCTGCCGCTCAGGGGATCTGTTTCGTTAGTAAGTGTATTTCGAGAGTCGTAAGCATGTGTTTCGCTATTCAGGCGCGCATCGGTAATGGTTATCGTCCCATCAGTATTGTAAGTAAGTTCAACAACAAGGTTGTCTTCGCCATCATACTGTCGGAGTACACGACCCTCTGCGTCATATTCCATGCGCTCGACAATCGCCCCGCGGGGGTCAACCACCTCTATGAGCTGGTGGTTGTTGTCATAGGTATAGGTCCAGATGCCACCGAGGACATCGGTTGCTGAAGTTAAATCCCCAACCACGTCATAACCAAAGTTGACACTTCGATCGGCATGGTCCAATACGGAGGTAATTCGATCCTGTGCGTCATAAGCATATTGGATGTATCGTCCGCTAGTGACGTCGGTTACTCTATCAAGCTTTTCAGAGACATCGTATGAATAGACCCATTCCCTTCCCTGAGAATCCCTCCAGCTGAGAAGAAGTCCCACCTCATTAAAAGTGTATAGATTATGATGACTATCTGTAATAAAATATTGAACCGGAGGTCCTGCGTCTTTCTCCAGAGTGGCTGTGACCCCTGAGTATGGAGAAAATGTGCCGTTTCCATTATCGCTAAATAGATATTGATTGGTTGTGTGTCCCTTGAACCAGACCGCTCCCGGTTCTCCAGACGGATCTTCCGGAAATATCAATCTGACTTCGTGATTATGGCTCCAGCCATAACCCAATGGTGATGTGTATAAATCCACCGCTCCCGACGAATACGTTCTTTGGAAAACCATTGATCCCGAGGGTGTTGTAAAAGACAAATCCCCCACGCTGTAATCAAGCTCGCCGCTATATGTATTTATTGGGCCACCGACCGTTGCTTGTGGGTCGATTCCTCCTGTTATTGGACACTCCCTGAAATCGTTTGCACCACGACTTATCTCCCCACAAGAGTGGTGGGACCTATCAGGATATTCATTGATTAATTCCGGCCAATTTCCAATCTCAAGGTTTAATAAGGTGACATTTAGAGTCGTGCACCCACCACAACCAGAATTGAACTTAATGAAAGGTGATCCGGCTTCCCACCATCTGTCTGGTCCTGTTAGCTTGCATTCCCATGTCCCGTTTGAATGATCTCCCGAAAGAAGTTGACAGCGACTGTCCCTTAAATTCCCCATACGTAACGGTGGCGTCCCGCCCCAATCCGAGCTGAATTCAGCCCACATTGCCAGCCAATCGTAGCAAGAATACCAATCACCATACCGGAGGCATTGCGCAGTAAATGTGAATGTGGCATACACAGTCGGGTCGCTTGCGGGAGTTCCGCCTGCGAATGAATAGCCTTCAAAGTAGCCCTCGATACCTCCATTACTTCCACTTGGTAGTGAGCCGCTGCCTCCGGTCTG
>CAYLOO010000097.1:5792-9890 GCA_964385355.1 uncultured Anaerolineaceae bacterium | reverse complement strand
ATCGGCAGGGTCGCTGTTGAAGTTCCCGGCACATCGAATGTGTCGGGAACTTGCCCTCAATACTGTTGGGAGTAGTGTCGCATTGCCACCACTTTGAGTATCGAAGTAGGCTTGTGAGTAAAGAAATGCTCTCGAAATGTGAACGAATTTCACGGGAGTCAGTATGAAACACAGTTTCTTACCCATTGCAATCGCCCTGGTCTCATTGATGGGCACTGGATCCTTATCGGCAACTGGGACTGTCGCAATGGCTGATGACATAACAAAATCAGCAGACGTCCTCATGTCACGACCTGCAACTCTGCCGACCTATCTTCGCGCAACGGGTGCATGTGCTGTGATCTCAACATTCGAAGATGGCTTGACGCCGACAAGCGAAATCCACGTTGCGACCGGCGGCAGTGATCTGACCGGTAACGGCACCTCAGGAAACCCATACGCCAGCATCGAGCGTGGTGCACAGGATGCAACCCCCGGAACGGCGATTGTCGTACACGCCGGCACCTACCCAGGGGGACACTATATCGCCAATCTGACGGGAATGGCAGGAGCACCGATCTGGATCGGTGGCGCAGCGGGCGAAGCCCGGCCGGTGATCAGCGGGGGGAAGAATGGCATCCAATTTTCGCGCGCCGCCTACTTGATCGTGCACGACCTGGAGGTCACCGGCGCCAGCGGTAATGGGATCAACACCGACGATGGCGGTGATTATGCCAATGAGCTTGCGGCGCACCACGTCATCTTACGCGATCTATACATCCACCACATCGGCGGCACGGGCAACCAGGACTGCCTGAAGCTCTCCGGTCTTAACCATTTTTTTGTGCTCGATAGTGAAATTGCCTTCTGCGGGGGTGAGTCTTCGGGGAGTGGGATCGACCACGTTGGCTGCCACCATTGTTTGATCGCACAGAATTTCATCCATGATAACTCGGGCAATGCCGTGCAGACCAAAGGCGGCAGCGAGGATATTGAGATTCGTGGGAATCATCTCATCGATGGTGGTGCTCGTGCTTTGAATATGGGAGGCTCGACCGATTTCATCTACTTCCGTCCGCCACTCTCCGAGACGCAACCCAATGCGGAGGCTCGCGATATTCGCGCCGTGGCCAACCTGATCGAAGGTTCGACTGCGCCCATCGCTTTCGTCGGCTGCGTCGACTGCCTTGCGGCCAACAACACGATCATCGATCCCGGCAACTGGATCCTGCGCATCCTGCAGGAGACGACCAGCGTGCCACCCTACGAGTTTGAAGCCTGTGGGAACAATACGGTCGTAAACAACCTGTTTTATTTCAACCGGTCCACGATCTCAACCTACGTAAACATCGGTCCGAACACCGCGTCGGGCACGTTCACATTCAGTAATAATCTATGGTACGCTCACGACAACCCGGCGCTTTCAGAACCCGTCTTGCCGGTGACAGAAACTAGCGGCATCTACGGCTTCAACCCAGCATTTACGAGTGGTTATCGAATTAGCGAGAGCAGCCCGGCTTTCCGTAGCGGCACAGCGGTAAGCGGTGTTACAGGAGACCTGATCGGGCAGTGCTACAGCGACCCACTTTCGATCGGCGCTTATGAATATCTTTTCCAGGTGTGTTTACCTGTGATCCACCGGTGAAGATCCTGGCCACTTTGAAGGGATGTGCCTGATCAAGCCCATTCATCCCTCCTTGAATTTGAGAGCACGCATCCGCAGATTCGCGCTGGGGATCGTTTTGGCCTTCGTGGTCGCAGTGCTACCGGTGAGTTCCATTCTTTCTTTTGATCCGAGCTTCATTCGTAGCGATAATCAACTCTCGCATGCAAGTGCCGAGCTTTGCCCCCCGCTGGAATTCCCCTCAGGGCCCATAGTCACGGTATCCACGGAAGCTGATCTTCGCAGCCAAGCCTACAATGCTGTGCCGGGAACGACGATCTGGGTCGAGGCTGGCACCTACAGCATGGACGATATTGTTTACATTATCCACGATGGGATCAGTCTAAAGGGCGCGACAGGAGAGCGTGCGGACGTCATCCTTGATTTTGGCGGTATGGTAGGGGGTCATTTTGGCATCCTGATCGAGGCCGATGATGTAACAATCGCGGACTTGACCATCCGCAACGCAAACGATCATGGTGTATCAATACAAGGCTCCGATCGGCCCCTTCTCTATAACCTGCATATCATCGATATCGGCGACCAGCTCGTCAAGGTTAACCCGGCGGGCGACGGCAGCGAGGACGGTGAGTTGGCGTGTTCCCGCCTGGAGTACACCACCACCGCGCCCGATGAGTACACAAACGGTATCAGCGCCCACGATGCCCACAGCTGGAAGGTGCGCGATAACGAATGGCTGCGTATTCGCACACCCGGGAACTCCCCGGTGCCGACGATCCTCTTCTGGTCCGGCTCAAGTGATACGATCATCGAGCGCAATCTGCTGGTTGATTGCTACCAGGGCATATCCTTTGGCAACGCGAGCCATAGCGCGGGGGATCATAGTGGGGGTGTGGTGCGCAACAATATGATCTTCGCCAGTATGCGCCACGATGTGGTGATCGAGATGGTGCACGCCAGCGGTTGGCTTGTGGCGCATAATACCGCCTACCTGCTCGACCCGGCTCCCGGGTTGACCTGGGGGATGGAAGGGCGGTTCGCCGACACAAGCGGTACATTCGCCTATAACCTCACCAACATGGCCATCCTCGCAAATCGTGATGGCGCATCGGGAACGCTCACCGGTAATCGCGCGGATGCACTCCCTGCCTGGTTTGTCGATGCTGCCGCAGGTGATCTACACCTCGCACCCGCAGCGACCGAGGTCATTGATCAGGCCGGGACGCTCGCCCTGATCACGGACGATTACGATGGTGACCCTCGTCCCTTTGTGTTAGCAGCGGACGTGGGTGCGGATGAATACATGCCTGGTTCCCTTCTCTTTTTACCTATCCTTATGCGTTGATTCACAAAGCATAGACCCATTCTTGGCCTAGCAATGAGTAGGCTCAACGAAAATACCAAGCCTACAAAAGGTTTGCTTTTCGCCCGATCCCGGCTTTGTGCTGGAGGCGAATGATGGAAGCACTCTATGAGCTCTTCCTACCGCTGATCATGCGCTAGTGCGAGACTGGAACTGCGTTGATCGCACAGCCCCCGCTTGCTTCGGCTACCGGGGGTTTCCAAAGGTGATATGCAGGCGTTCTCGATTTACGGATCGAAAGTGCACAGCCCCCAGCCCTCACCTTAAGGGTGAAAGCGATTGTTTGTTCTATTGAAGGTGTAACGTAAAATGTGTACTATGTAAATAGAGTCATAAAACCGTTCTGTAACAGAAGGACATCATCTCATCCAATTCTCTTGCCCGTCCTGAGCCCGCACTGGGCCTATCTTATTTAAGTTCGTCCACGGGACGATATCGTCATTGCCCGTCGCGGGGCGTACCTGTTCCTGACTCGTTGGCTCTTCACCCTGGACTATTCGCATGATTTTATGCAGTCCGGATCTTTATAGATCCGTAATAGTCGTTCTTTAGATAACCCATCATTGACTCGTCCCAAAAGGGAGTTCAGATGAAAACCTCATTCAAGAAGAGATTGATGGCATCCTGACTTTACTGGCATTGGCGTTATGCGCCAATGGGGTCACCCCTGCGCACGCGGCGACATTCACGGTTATAAACCTGAATGACAGCGGTGATGGATCCTTGCGCCAGGCGATCACGGATGCCAATGCCTCCCCCGGCGCCGACACCATCACCTTCAACGTCAGCGGGATGATCACATGCTATTCGCGTCTTCCGATCATCACCGATGCGGCCGGACTTACGATCGATGGCACAGGGCAAACGGTGATGATTAGCGGTGATTTCACACACCAAGTATTTTTCGTCACCATAGGCGCCTCGCTAACTCTGGAAAATCTAACGATTGCTTTTGGCAACAGCGCCACCGGCGGCGGCGTTGAAAATATCGGCTCGCTGATCATTACGAACTGCACTTTCTTTTTAAACAGCGCGGGATCCGGCGGGGGCATCACCAACTACGACATGCTGACCGTAACGAACAGCACCTTCTCCGGAAACAGCGCGACCCCGTGGGGGGGCGGCATTTACA
>CAYLOO010000097.1:0-5692 GCA_964385355.1 uncultured Anaerolineaceae bacterium | reverse complement strand
ACGAACAGCACCTTCTCCGGAAACAGCGCGACCCCGTGGGGGGGCGGCATTTACAACGAGGGCTCGCTGACCATTACAAACAGCACCTTCTCTGGCAACAGCGCGGTTAGCGGCGGCGGCATTTACAAACGCACCGCATACGGCACGCTGACACTTCTAAATACCATCGTTGCCTCCAGCACATCGGGCGGGAATTGTGGTGGCACGATCATCAACGATGGCAACAACATTGACGACGGCACAACATGCGGTTGGGGATCAACAGACGGTTCGATGAGCAGCACCGACCCTCTACTTGGCGCGCTCGCCGATAATGGCGGTCCCACCCAGACCTTTGCGCTCCTCGCGGGCAGTCCGGCGATGGATGGTGTGACGTTCAACGCGCCCAACGGCGCGCCATCAACAGATCAGCGCGGCGTCGCCCGTCCGCAAGGCGTGCGGTACGACATCGGCGCGTACGAGAGTGAGGTTCTATACTGGATATTCCTACCACTGATCCTACGCTGAGCAGGATATACAAAGCAATCTGGAGACCCCGGCGGCTTTTTCGGCCGGGGTCTCGTTGATTCGTCACCGCGATTGTGGATCCCCGGGAGGGGATTCCATGCCCACGGTTGTTGGGCGTTCACCGCAAACATGCAGTTGTACCCTGCGCCGTGCTGAATGCCTGACCTCACATTCTTTGTTCCCCTGAAGCTCATTAGAACCGCCACCCGCATCATGAAGATGATTGTTCCCCCATTTCGCTAGTGACTTTCGCCATTTGCTATTGAATTTTTCCTAAACGCATGTAACATAGTACGTAAGTACCATTACTTGGGGAGATACCCATGACACACGCAGTTTTCACCTGGAGTCTACCGAACTGGATTGCCCGTTTCTATAAGCGAGCGCAGCGTGCTTTGTACGTCGCGCTTCAGGCGCTCGTCTGCCTATCGCTTGTCGCCTCGAGCGCCGTTCCGGCAATCGGCGCACCAGGTCTCTCCTGGTCGGAAATAACCGCGCGCGCTCAATCCTCCTCTCAACAGAAGATCCAACCAGGGAACGTCGATGCGCGCACGCGGGATAAGCTCCCGCTCCCGGACGTCCAGGCGGGAAGTCGTGTGTGGGCTGGGACGAGCAACGCTGGCGTTTGGCTCTACAAGGATGGCGATTGGGAGCAGCGCAGCAACGGGCTCGGGAACGTCGAGGTCAAGAGCCTGGCGATCAACCCGAGAGATCATGATGTGCTCATCGCCGTGACGCCTGGCGGTGTCTACCGAACGGGAGACGCCGGGTTATCTTGGACGCAGGTCAGCATGCCCTACTCGCAGAGCGGCTGGAACACCGTCTTCTGGGACCGGGCGGGTGCCGGCCAGGTGGTCATCTCCGGTCCCGACCTGGGTGAGGTTTTCGACACCGATCCCCGCGCTGCGATCTCAGGTGATGGCGCCAGTTTTTCGGGCATCGACTTGCCGCTCAACCCAGACCCTGATGGAGAGCCACTGATCGCACAAGCTGTCCCTGGCGATGTGTGGGGCTTCGACGGCACCTGGTACATCATGGGCAATACCATTCACAATATCTCGCTTGGTTGGCCCTGCCACAAGAAAGAAGTTTGGGTCAAGGTGCCTGGCGAACCATGGACGGTAAAGTGCACATGGCCCAGGCAGTACTGGGAGGTCGGGCGCTACGTCAGCGGGTTGTGGTCGAACCCGGACCATATCTACGGTCTATTCGATCATCCATACGGTAATCCAATTATCGAGAGTACCGACCAGGGAGATCATTGGTCGCCCAGCACCCAGTATCTCAATTCCTACCGTGATATCGTCGCTGACCCGGTGCGGGGAAACCGCCTCTGGGTCCTGGCCAGCAATTCCCTTTACTACTCCGACAGTGGATTGAATGGCTTTGTGGGCGTTTCCGGGCTTTCCATGCCTTCGGCTCCACGTGCTGTTGCGGTGGATGGCTACCAGGGTGTGATTTATGCAGGATCGAACAACCGCGGTTTTGCTTTCTCGGAGACGGATGGGGCAAGCTGGGTCCGGGATGATGTCCCGCTTGGCGGTCCAGTTACCAACAATACTCACCTGATGAGTCTGGCTGCGGAACAGCCACCGGTCCTGGATCCACCCGACCGCAGCACGATGAATGACTGCACCACGAAGAACGGCGACGGCGACCCGCGTGATTGCCAGGTCTCCAGCGCCGGCCAAACCCAGGGGTACGCCGGCGATCCGATCAACACGCGCACGGGTGGCTTCTCCTACTCCCTTGTCGATCTGGAAGTCCAGACGATGAGCATGCCGCTCACGTTTCAGCGAACCTACACCTCGCAGGCGATCGCGCTGGATGACGGCCCGCTTGGCGCCCGTTGGACCCACAATCACGATACCCGCCTGATCTTCGCGGACGATCTAGGGGGAGACGCAAACGAGGTCTGGTTCAAAGCCCATTCCGCCAATCAATACCGCTTCTTCATCGGACCTTCAGGCGAGTTCATCCCCGCTGTTGGTGTGCAAGCGGAACTCATCGAAGAGCTAGGCCCTCCACTGCAATACCGGCTTACCACGGCCTCACAAAGCGAATACCTCTTCGATGAGGATGGCATGCTGCTGGAGTGGCAGGACCCGCAGGGGCGTGTTTTCACCTACACCTACGATCTCTCTGGCAAGCTCGAGCGTGTCACCGCCCCTGATGGCGTGCGCTACCTCGAATTAACCTATGACCCGGACGATCGTATAAGTTCAGTGGAGGATCACAGCGGTCGCAGCGTTAACTATAGCTACGACACCAACGGAGACCTCACCGGATTTACCGATGTTCAGGGGGAGTCCTGGATCTACACCTACGACGGCAACCACCAGCTGACGCACATTGTCGACCCGCGCAGCGTGACTTCTTTGCGCACGGAATATGAATCAGCCGCGCCGCACGTCGTCGATTTCAATAGTGTTACCGTAACTTCCTACGGGACCGGTCAAGACCTGGATCCCACAATAACGATCGAGGACGCTGGCGCCACTCTGCACCTGGGTGGTAACGCCTGGAAGAAAATCGAATTCCCCTACACGGTCACCTACGGCACGCGCCTGGCCTTTGATTTCAAGAGCCCGGCTCAGGGTGAGATCCACGCCATGGGCGTCGACGATGAAAACGACTGGTCCGAGCGCACGGCGTTCCAGCTGTACGGGACTGATAGCAGCGATTTTATTCAGGAATTTAAGAACTACGCCGGGAATGAGCCGGGTTGGCTGCATTACGACATCCCGCTGGGTGCATATATCACCGGCGAGGTCGATTACCTGGTCTTTGTCAACGATCACGACGTGGTCACGCCAACCGCGGAAAGCTATTTCTCCAACATCGAGGTTTACGAAACCTACACGCGCGTGGCGAGGCAGTACAACGGCGAGAACGAGCTGCTTGTCGAGCTCAGCTACGGCACGGATGGCACCACCACGTTCACCGATGGGTTGGGGCGCACGACCACCCATACATATAACGAGTGGGGTATGCTCGTTGAGCAGGTCGACGCGCTGGGCGGCGTACAGACGCAGAACCTCAGTCCCAACTACCGACCGAATTCGGTGACCGACCCCGCCGGGGATGCGCTGCAGATGGATTGGAGCCTGGAGGGTGCCAACCTGCAGTCGATCGCCGACCCGGAGGGCGGCCAGACCGATTTTAGCTACGACGCGTTGAACAATCTGACCGAGGTCGTCGACCCGCGCGGCTATCTCACCACCTTCACCTATGACGGTACACGTGTGACCTCCAGCACGGACCCGCTCGGCAACACCACGACGCTTACCTACACCACGCCGGCGGACGCGCCCCAGCCGGAGGGGCTGCTGAAGACGATCGTAGATCCGTTGGGTCGGGTGACGAGCTTCACGTACGACGCACTCGGTCAGCGCGAGTCGATGACAGATGCAGCTGGAAACACCTGGTCCTATCATTTTGATGACCTCGGACGGTTGGAGCAGATGATCGATCCATTGGGTCGCATCCAGCTCTATGAGTTCAACCTTCTCGGGCGTCTCACTCGTTCCATCCAGAACTATGACCAGGGTCATTCTCAGAATGACGAGGACGTCTACAACATTACGGCTGTGTTCAACTATGATGAGGTTGGGAACCTGCTGAGCGTGACAGACAGCCTGGGTCGCGTTACGGCGTATGCCTATGACGACGCCGATCGCCAGGTCCAGGAAACAAACCCTGCAGGTCAGGTCAGCACCTATGCATACGATCTGACGGGTAATCTCACCTCGATCACAGATCCGCTCGGTCGCGTTACCCGGTTCTATTACGATGCGCTCAATCGGTTGCTTGAGGTAGAAGATGCCCTGGGCGGGATCCGCACCCGCGCCTATAACCCTGATGGCACGGTCGCATCCATCACCGATGCGCTCGGGCGGGTGACGACCAATAGCTACGATGATGCCAAACGCCTTACGAGTGTGCTCGATCCGCTGGGCGGCACGACCGTGTTGGAGTATGACCTGGCAGGAAACCTGGTCGCCTCGACCGATTCGCTTGGCCGTACCCATGCCTACGAGTATGACCCGCTTAACCGTTTGGACCAGGTGACGGATGCCATCGGCGGAACCACGCAGTTCAGCTACGACGCCGTGGGCAACCAGATCCAGATGCTGGACGCCAACGGTCACCTGACGAATTATGCCTATGATGTGCTAAACCAGCTTCAGCTACTCACCGATCCTAATGGCAATAGCACACACTGGTCGTATGATGCAGTTGGTAATCTCAACGCCGCGACCGACGCCCTCGGCAACAGTACCACATTCATCTACGATGCGTTGAACCGGCCGTCTACCACGACGGATGCGCTTGGGAATACAACGCAGTTCGCCTACGATCCGCTGGGTTCGCTCACCGACCTCACCGATGCGAACGGGATCATCACCCATTACGACCTTGATGTGCTGAACCGGCTCGTGGGCGTGGTTGAAAACTTAGACCCAATCGCACCCCCGGATGCGCAGACCAATCTAGAGACGGTCTATGGCTACGACGCCGTCGGCAACCTGCTCTCCATCCTGGATGCAAACGGGCATCTGCGCTCCTTTGCGTACGATGATCTAAACCGGAGCGTCTCCGCGACTGACCCGCTGGGCAATACGACCTCATTCACTTACGATCCAGTCGGCAATCTGGTCACACGCACCGACGCGCTAGGCTTTATTACAACCTATGGCTACGATGCGGGCGACCGCTTGGCAACCATCAACTACCCGGATCCAGATCCCGACATCAGCTTCACCTACGATCTGGTGGGCAACCTCACCGAAATAATCGATGGCGTCGGTACGACAACGTGGACCCTCGACAGCTTGAATCGCCCCCTCGCGGTAAATGATCCCTTCGGCGGCGAAGTCGCCTACACCTATGATGCCGTGGGCAACCGCGCCTCGATCGAGTACGCCTCTGGCAAACTCGTCGCATATGACTATGACGCGAGCGACCGCCTGGTCGAAGTCGAGGATTGGGACAGCCTGATCACGTCTTACGCCTACAATGCCGTCAACCAGTTGACGGGTGTGACCTTACCGAATGGCGTGGCGTCAAGTTACGCATACGATGCGATTGGCCAGGTTACCTCCATCGCCCATGAATTGGGTGCGCAGACGTTGGCCTCCTTCGCGTACACCTACGACGCCGTGGGCAACCGCGTGCAGGCGAT
>CAYLOO010000096.1:0-9962 GCA_964385355.1 uncultured Anaerolineaceae bacterium | reverse complement strand
TTCCTGGGAGCGAGCTAACTGTATAATCCTGATGGGGAGGGCAAGTGGCAAAATCTCGAACGCAATATATCTGTCAGGAATGTGGGCGAACGGCGCCGAAAGCTTTGGGGCGTTGCCCTCAGTGCGGCGCCTGGAGCAGCATGGTTGAAGAAATCGTGGCGCCGCCCCGGCAAAGAAAAAGCAGTGCCGGGTTGCATAGTGCGAGTGCGCCGAAGCGCTTATCTGAAATCGCAGGAGATCCTGAGGAAAGGATTCCTCTGGGGATCGCGGAGTTCGCTCGAGTTCTAGGCGGCGGGATTGTCCCGGGATCGGTGGTTTTGATCGGCGGGGATCCCGGGATTGGGAAATCGACATTGCTGCTGCAGATGGCACTCGCAATGTCTGAGCGTGAACGCGTTCTCTATGTCTCTGGTGAGGAATCAGAGCGCCAGATAAAGACGAGAGCACATCGACTTGCTCAATCTGAAACGCTATCCCAGGAGTTATTCGTCCTGGCCGAGACTGATCTGGAGTCCATAACACAGCACGCCGAGCGGGTTGCGCCTGGCGCATTGGTGATTGACTCGATTCAGACAACGCACTTCTCCGAACTCGAATCTAGCGCAGGTTCTATAACCCAAGTTCGAGAGTGTGCGGCCCAACTTCAACGCCTGGCAAAGTCTTCCGGGATTGCCGTCTTCCTTATTGGGCACGTGACCAAGGAAGGAGCGATCGCTGGTCCGCGCGTGATGGAGCACATCGTCGATACCGTGCTTTATCTGGAAGGTGATCCCTATCATGCCTATCGCATCCTGCGCTCAGTAAAGAATCGCTTCGGCCCGACCACCGAAGTTGGTGTTTTTGAAATGCAGCAACACGGGTTGGTTGAGGTACCAAATCCTTCCGAGGCATTTCTCGCCGAGCGTGTTGTGAATGCCCCGGGTTCGGCCGTAGCAGTGACGATGGAGGGCACGCGCCCTCTTCTGGTTGAGATTCAGGGTCTCACCAGTAAGACATCGTTTGGAAACCCCCGCCGCACGGCTAACGGCATCGACATTCACCGTTTGCTGCTTACCGTCGCCGTGCTCTCCAGGAGGGTTGGCCTTCGTCTTGAGGATCAGGATGTCTTCATCAATGTTGTGGGTGGGCTGCAAATCAGTGAGCCAGCTGCAGATTTGGCAACTGCAATCGCTATTGCATCCTCGTTATCGGACAAACCAGTTCCTGCGGATGTCGCCCTCATCGGTGAGGTTGGGCTCACGGGTGAGTTGAGGGCGGTGGCGCAGATCCCTGCTCGCCTGCAGGAAGCGGCCAAGCTTGGTTTCAAGCGGGTTGTGATACCCAAGCAGGTACGCGGAGAGCCTCCTGCGCCGAAAGAATTAAAAATCCTATCCGCGCGCTCGGTGAGGGAAGTAGCCGCGCTGCTATTGGTGTAAAAACCAGCAGTGATGAGACTGTAATGCGCCAGCTACAACCATGAATTGACGTACGCGACCCTCATATTCACCTCTCATAATCATTTTTCAATAGGTGAACCCGCAGTTATCAGGTTTGTTTCATTGTCTCGCGGTGTGGCAACCCCAATAAAATCTTTAAGGTTAGATGAAGCTTAGCAAATAGACGTATGCAGAGGATTTAAATCCGCAGATGTGGGGGTCTGGTTGGTGAAGTTGCATGTATCTACGGATGAAGAAAGGCCTCACAGCTTTATAGTTTCGCGAATCAAAATATTGATACCGAATCATTCTTTAATATTGTGTGACCTTAAAACTTTGAAAGTTTTTAGGTTCAGGGGGGCTTAGCTATTGTAGGTGCGACCGCGATTTGCTAGAATCGAGTAGCTGTGGGAGAGAGATATTTCAACGAAGAAGGAGGAGTGCCCACGGTCCTCCAAACATCGCAGTGGATTGGTAGGTTGTTTCCTCAATGACCGCAGGCCAACCTGCGATTTACCACCTGGGTGTAAACCCACACATTGGAAAATGGCAAACGCCCGGCACTGTAAATGTGCGAAAATGATTCGGGCTTCTTGGAGGCGTGAATGAACGCGGAGCGACACTGGAAGGCAGCGCTCGGCCAACTGCAGATGGAGATGCCGCGCTCAGCTTACGACACCTGGGTTCGCGACGCGGAGTTTATCGCCTACGAAGACGGAAATTTCATCATTGGAGTGCAAAATGCCTACGCCCGTGATTGGCTTGAAGATCGTCTGCTATCCACCGCGAAGCGCGTTCTAACCGGAATCCTAAGCCGAACTGTCGGCGTGAAATTCATCGTCTGGCAAGGGAATTCGTCCGTTGATGATCCACTCGAGCCGGCATTAGACCTCCCTGAGATTTATGACGATCGCGACAGGCTCGCGTCCTCTATCAACAATCGATACACCTTCGAGACATTTGTCGTCGGAAAAGGCAACCGGTTGGCACACGCTGCCGCGCAGGCAGTCGCAGAGAGTCCAGCGAAAGCCTATAATCCATTGTTTCTCTACGGTGGGGTTGGGCTCGGAAAAACTCACCTATTGCATGCAATAGGGCATGAGTGTCTCGACGCGGGATTACAGGTGCGGTATGTTTCATCAGAGGAATTCACAAACGATCTGGTTGATGCAATCCGGGCGCGAAACACCGCGGTTTTTCGCGAGCGCTATCGCAGAGTTGATGTCCTTCTAATTGATGATATTCAGTTCATCGCCGGTAAGGAAGCGACCCAGGAAGAGTTCTTCCACACTTTTAACACACTCCACGGTCAGGAAAAACAAATCGTAATTTCTTCAGACCGATCGCCGAAGGCGTTCGTGACGCTCGAAGAACGATTGCGTTCACGCTTCGAATGGGGTTTAACAGCGGATATCCATGCGCCAGATTATGAGACCAGATTGGCAATTCTTCGATCGCGGGCGGAACAAATGGGGAGGGAAGCCCCCGACGAAATATTGAGCGAGATCGCAGAGCGTGTGCAGAGCAACATCCGCGAACTCGAGGGCGCACTCACACGAGTTCTCGCCTACGCCGACCTTCGCTGCGAAATCTTAACTCCAAACCTCGTCGATGCAGCATTGGCAGATATGGTCGTTCATACAAGTAGCGTGACAACTGAACAGATCATCTCCGTGGTTGCAGACCAGTTCGGTATAGAGGAGGGGCGGCTTCTAAGCCGTGAACGTTCGAGAGATGTGGCCTTCCCGCGGCAGATTGCGATGTATCTGATCCGTGAGGAAACGAGCAACTCCTTGCCGAAGATAGGCGAGGCTCTTGGCGGACGTGATCACACAACGGTGATGTATGGCTACGAAAAAATCGCCGACCAGCTTGAGATCGACGATGCCTTGCGACGACAGGTTGTGGCTCTGCGAGACCGCCTCTATTCCCATTAGCACCGCGGATTACCAGCATTCCCCCTATTCCTGAGAAGGACCAGCTACTTCGTGCCAGGCTGCGATCACGCGTGGAGTTTCTTGGGCGACTCCACCTATTAAGGATAACATCGCGTGATCTCGTGCATCACCCTTGTTTAGAATCTTGAAAGTTGATGGAGTCGATATACCCTCATCCGGTCGGAATGAGGGTATTGGCCGGCAATGATCTCTTCCGAATCAGATGGGATAGGCGAATAAGCCGAGGATTCCTGGTCCGCCATGCGCAGCGAGCGAGGCGACGAGATCGCCGTAGAGAGTTTCCTGGACGTTGAAGACGTCCTTGGCTCGTTCGAGCAAAGAAAGACCTTCCTCATTTGCTCTCGCATGGATGACGGCCAGATTAATGGGTGTAGTTCGGCCAACGGCTTCATCAAGGCGATTGATCATCCGGTCGAGGGCTTTTCCCCGAGTACGGACATTTTCCATTACTTCCAGGAGTCCGTCTTTGAGATGGATGATCGGTTTAATGCTGAGGAGGGATGCCAGCGCTCCTTGCAGCGTCCCAACTCGCCCGCTCATCTGCAGGTACTTCAATGTCGCCGGTGTGATGAAGAGCTTTGCCCGTTCTCGGACGGCCTCGATATGGTGCACAACATCGGATTGAGCAACTCCGGCTTTGATCGCCCTGGCTGCTTCTAATACCATCCAGCCTGTACCCAGAGAAATGCTTTTTGAATCGAAGACGTGCACATTTGCAGTGGGGGCTAATGACTTTGCCATGGTTGCAGAGTTGAAAGTCCCGCTATGTTTTCCAGTGACTGTGACCACCAGGATGGAATGCCCTTGCTGGTGAAGCTCTTTGTAGTAGCGCCCAAACCAGGCAGGTGTAGGCTGGGAGGATGTCGGCATGACGCCCGTCTCTTCAATCTTTTTATAGAAAAGATCACGATCGATGTCCACCCCCTCCTCGAAGGTTTCATCCCCGAATTGAATCGGAATCGGGGCGATGCGGATGTCATATTCATCGAGGGTCTCTTGAGGTAAATTACAGGTGCTGTCTGCAATGACTTTTAACATGGGGATTTACTCCTTCGACGAAGAGACGCGATTGGGCGATGTTGATCTGATGCTGGTGCGGAGAAGCCTGATTGTGAGTGGTGATGGTTCATGTTAACTTAATTGAATTATATCCTTTCTTGGCTAAATACCTAATACAAAATCGCAGTTGATCACCCTCTGGGCGGTTGGAATGGGGCATTCCAGCTCGGGGATTTATGCACGTGGACAACCATCCAGGAACCGTCAATTTTCACAAGGACACGACTCTCGTTATAGCTTAGAACTTCCACTCCGCCAGTTGTCCCTTTTGAGATGAGCATGGTGTAAGAGCAGACCGCCGACTCGCCAAAGACTTGTTCTCGGTAATTGGCCAAATCAAATCGAACGCGTCCTTTATCCTCTGGGGAACTGCCCTCTGGGTGCGGGTCGAGCGCAAGCCCAGCGGTGTCATCTCGACCGGCCTCGGTCATCATGAAGTCGTGGAACGGCAGCCCTTCGATGCGATATGGCGTTACATACCATTCGTAAAGAGTCAGATTTTCGTCTGTGGTTTCTTGGTAGGTGAGGCTGTCGCTCTCGAAAATGCTCTGCAGATGGCGTTCAAGAAAAGATCGAACTTCGCTCATAGTGGGCTCCAGGGATGTATTTGGTAAGGGCCGTTAAAGCAGGTTGATTGGATCGACGTTAATGGTCCACCCCTTCGAGAACTCGTCTGGGATGACAGACGCCGGATCTCTTCCACGTAGGATGATCTGCCAACGATGCTGGCCGCGAATGCGCCTAAAGAAGCAGGGAGCGGGACCGATTAGATCAATCTTTTGGTCCGTAGATTGAATCTTTGCTTTCAGTGTGCCATGAAGACGCGCCGCCTTTTCTTCCGCTCGGGTGTCTGATGTATCCCGATAAACAAGCTGCACCAAGCGGGTGAAGGGAGGGTATCTCAATTCCTCGCGGTGGCGGAGTTCCTGCTGGTAGAAAGCGTCGTGGTCGTGCTTGGATGCGGCTTGAATGGCGTAGTGATCAGGTTGGTAGGTTTGCAGAACGACCCGCCCCCCAAGGAGACCGCGCCCGGCGCGTCCGGCGACCTGCGTGAGTACCTGGAACGTCCGTTCGGCTGAGCGGAAATCAGGCAGGTATAAACCTGTATCGGCGGAGACAACACCAACGAGCGTCACGAGTGGGAGATCCAACCCTTTTGCCAGCATCTGCGTTCCGATCAGAACATCGGCGCGGTGCGCCGCAAAATGGGCAAGAATTACATCATGTGAACCTCGAGCGCGAGTGGAGTCCCAATCCCAGCGTATGGTGCGAGCCTGAGGAAAGATGCGTTCGACCTCCTCCTGAACACGCTCTGTTCCTGCACCAAACTCTCTAACGCGCAAGCCTCCACATGTTGGGCATTGTTTTTTGGGATTGACTGAATATCCGCAATGATGGCAGATGAGACGGCTGGAGTTTTTATGATGTGTGAGCGGTGTGTCGCATCGGGGGCATTGTGCGACCCAGCCGCAATCGCGACAGAAAATATAGGTTGCAGAACCGCGGCGGTTGAGAAAGAGGATAGCTTGATGGTCCGCTTGAAGAGTCTCATCGAGCGCTTTCTGCAGTGCCCGGCTGAAGATCGAGCGATTGCCAGATTTCAGCTCTTGGCGCATGTCGACCACACGAACAGGGGGTAGGTCGATATAACGAGCATCTCCCGTGGCGTCCTGATAACTGTCCTTGATCCCCAGGCGTTCGGCCTGTTGTGCGAGACGCTCGCGGTGCCCCAGGATCCGCTGAGGGAGTTTTAATAAGCTGTACTTTCCATGTTCAGCGCTATAGCGAGTAACTACAGAGGGGGTTGCGGTTCCAAATATGCATGCCGCGCCAAGAATCTCCGCATAGGCAACAGTAGTTCGGAGGGCATGGTAGCGAGGGGACCTCTCCTGCTCCTTATAAGAGTCGTCGTGGGACTCATCCAGGACGATGAGGCCGATATCCGGGAAAGGAGTAAACAGGGCGCTGCGTGGACCAACCATGACGTCTAGCAATCCAGCTCTGCATCGTCGCCAGGTATCGAAGCGCTCTCCTGGGGATAATTGAGAGTGGCTGAGGCCAACCCTCCCCGGGAACCTAGACAAGAATCGGCGAACTGTCTGAGGGGTAAGCGCAATTTCAGGTACCAGGACAATAGCGCTCCGTCCTTGTGCCAGGGTCTTAGCAACGGCGCGTAGATAAAGTTCCGTTTTCCCTGATCCGGTTACGCCGATAAGAAGGATGGGTTGGGTACGTTCTCCGCTCGTAGATTCTATTATTGTTTGACTGACATCCTGCCATGCTTTCAGTTGGTCTTGTGTAAGCTTCGGGGCCTCGCTGGCGACGAAGTCCATTCCTTCCAATGGGTCTCGCCATACTTCCGCATCGCTTAGGCTAATTAATCCGCGCTCCTCCAGAACAACAAGATCGGCCCGTTTGCCTCCGTATTCAGCATAGAGCCAACTCACCTCGAGAGGTTCTCCCTCTTCTATTAGTGCTTCCAGGATGCGCCGGCGTCTCTCGGCGGCCTGCCCACCTTTGCGGCCGATGTCGTCTAGATTTGCGATCGCTGTATCCGGGGGGAGCGCCAAACGCGCGCTCCGCACTCGCCGGGGGCGAACGTGTGGAGGATCGAGAACGGAATGTCGTTCCAAGATTCCTTTACGAAGGAGAGCTTCGGTCGCGGGACGCCAGCGGAGACGGGGCAGGGCGTGTGCAATCTGCCGACCGCGAAGATCGCCGCGCCGCTTGAATAAGGCAAGTATTTTTGTCTGCGCGGATGTCTCTCCGTCGGCATCTGGATCGAGCAGGTGATAATGTGAATCAGCCTGTTGGCTGAGGCCGGGTGGAATCATCAAGGTGATGCAGTCGATCAAAGGAGCGTGATAGGCGCTGGCAAGCCACTTCGCCAGATCGAGTTGTGCGATTGTCAGCACTGGATCTGGATCTATCAACTCCTCAATAGGTCGCGTTTTGGGTACTGCAGGGATGTTTGGCATGCCGACGACAATTCCTTGTACGCGGCGGCTGCCAAAAGGCGCGGTCACGAGGTGGCCGAGCGAGATCCTGTCTACCAAGTGGGTGGGCACATGGTAATCAAATGTGCCCAGGACAGGAGGGAGATTTACTGCAATCTCGACATACATCGGGTTTGTCACTCGGGTGCGGCGTCAGTTTTCGATTGTTGATTGGGGATGGTCGGTGGTTGAATCGAAATCCTTGAGATACGAAAACCGTCGAGGTCTTCAACCCGTAGACGGACGCCATCCGTAACAACAACATCGCCGACTTGAGCCAGACGTTCCAATTTCCCAAGCATATATCCTGCGATTGTGTCGTAATGAGGGTCTTTCAAGCTAAGGTTAAAGTGCTCATTAACCTCTTCGATCAATGTGAGGCCATCTATGAGAGATGAACCATCAAGCTGGGGAAGGATATCCTGTTGGTGATCAAATGGATTGTTGACTTCACCCACGATTTCCTCAAGCAGGTCCTCAAGAGTGACGATCCCCGCGGTCCCTCCATATTCATCGAGGACGATGGTGATGTGGCGCCGGTGTATACGGAAGAAGTGAAGTAAGGTACTCACCCTTGCGGTCTCGGGGATGAAAAGAGCATCTCTCATCAGATCACGTGCGCTGCGAGAATTGTTCTCATCGTTCCTGATCCCCGGGATCAGGTCTTTAAGATGGACGATGCCCAGGATCTGGTCCAGGTTATCGCCATACACCGGGAATTTTGTGTAGGGGTTTTGGGCAGCGAGATCAAGAATATCCGGCACCCTGGCATCTGCAGGAACAGCGATCATCTCGGTGCGGGGAATCATCACCTGGCGAACGAGGAGGTCTCCAAAGTCGAACACGGCGTGGAGCATCTCCTCGGCATCGACTTCAACCATCCCCTCCTCGGCGCTGGCCTTGACGAGCATCTTTAACTCCTCAACGGAATGGACTAATTCATGACCTGAGGCCGGTTTAACCCCTGCAAAGCGCAGGAGCGCATTGCCGGAGCCATTGAGCAGCCAGATGACCGGTTTGAAGATTCGCTCCGTCCAGACCGTGGGTTGGGCTACTGCAAGCGATGTCTTCTCTGGGTTTTGGAGCGCGATCGATTTTGGTGCGAGCTCGCCGACAACAACATGCAGGAAGGTGATGGTCGCAAAAGCCAGGCCAGCGGAGATGCTGTGGGAGACTGCGCTTTCAATTTCTACCGGGAACCACTCAATAATTGGCATGAGGAGACCACTCAGGGCAGGTTCGCCGACCCATCCAAGTCCTAGGCTGGCAAGTGTGATACCAAGCTGTGTGGCGGCGATGAAGCGGTCGGGGTCATCAATGGCTTTTTGGACCCAACGGGCGCGTGAGTTGCCATCTGCTACCAACGTGGCGATGCGCGTACGCCGAACGCTTACGAGTGCAAATTCGGCGGCGACAAAGAAGCCATTGGCGAGAACCAAAAGCACTACGGCGCCTAATCTAAAAATGTCAAATAAAATTATATCGTTCATTCTTTACCCTAGCGATTTGATGGTTGTCCATAGGTGCGCATCCTGTGTTTGCCACCCATCATGTTGGGATGGGCGGGGGACTGAAGCAATGCTTAACGATAGATGACGGCGGCACCATAGCCGACAACAGAATCGAAGTCCATCGTCACGTCGCCGGAAGTAGCGTGCTGCACGATCTTTGCTTTATCCGCGCCGAGATCCTGAGCTGCCCAGAGCGTGGCCGCTATTGCACCACGTCCGCAGGCGAATCCTACCCCCTTCTCTTCTACGGAGAGAACTCCTTGTGGATCGAAAGCTTCAATACGCGCAAGCACTTCAGAGTCGAGGCGCTTGGCAATAGCTTCGGGGTAGAAATGTGAGAGATCTGAGCTGGCAATGATAACTCCCCGGGTCCCTTTTAGTATTTTCCCCAGCGTATGGCCAACAGCCATAACCGCCTCCAGCCCTTGATCGTGGAGCATAATAGGTAGCAGCCGGAAGGGATGATCAAATACCCGCTGTAGGAATGGCAGTTCGATCTCGAGTGAGTGTTCACTGTCGTTTCGTATTTGTACCAGTTCTATCCCGCAGTCCCGTTCTAAGTTTTCCTGGAATCTGTTTAGCAGTTCTGTGTCCACTGGGATGGCGCCGAGAGGAGTTGTGTAGGCATCGTGCCCGCTGGTCAATACTCGGCCTTGTGCAGGGGTGTGCAGCGGCGAGATGACAGTGACCGTCTCGGGCGTGAGGTTTTCCAGGTGCCGGAAGGCATATGCAGCAACTTGACCCGAGTAACGGTGCCCCGCGTGGGGGGCGATGATACCGATTACATCGCCGTCCAGGGGGTGGATTGTGGCGGCGTTTAAATATTGATCAATCGATTGTGCGAGTGCCTCTGCGCTGCCTGGATACCACGTTCCAGCAATGGGGGAAGGCCGGATATCAACCGGAGTTTCATTCTCGTCCACGATAATCAGGATTGTAGCACAAACTTCACCCGATACGCCGGTTCGCATATTCCGGGGAAAGACGGAGCGGGCGAGATGTGTTCGGAAGCCAGCCAGCGAC
>CAYLOO010000095.1:0-10150 GCA_964385355.1 uncultured Anaerolineaceae bacterium | reverse complement strand
AGGACCTGCAAAACCCTTATGCGCGGGTTCGAATCCCGCCGTCGCCTCTCAATCAGACGACCGCACACGACGCAGAATCCAAATTATTAAAGGCGACTCTTGGTCGCCTTTCGTTATTTCACAGCCTTAGGGTCATTCTGCCTCTTTTTCAACGGGTCCCAATCGTCAGGCCATAAACTCACCGAATGACCACATCTCGAGAGAAGGCGCGAACAGGCCCACAACCCATTACCAGTCCCTGCATCCTCGGGTGACAAATTCCTGTCGATTTCTTTATACGGACACCAACGGACCTTACAGTCACTTTTCAAAGCAACCACAAACGCAAGATTTCCATTACCGTAGAGTACATCAAACAAGGTAAATCAGGTCAAAACAAGTGCAGGTGCCGTCAAACCCTGTAAAACCGGGTCAAACTTATGGACTCGATTCAGACTTTGTGATGGCCTGCAATCACCCCTTCACCAGAGTGGAGCAGTAATGGAACACAATGGGAATCAGCTTCTAAACGCAAGGCAAGCTGCAGAATACCTGGGTATCAGTTTGTCCACACTTGGCCGCATCGAGCGAGAGGGCAATCTGATCCCCTTCCGAACCCCGGGAGGACACCGCAGATACCGCACAAACATGCTTGACGAATATCTAGAACTCAGCCGGGACCTATGCCAATCCACAAAATCCTTCTCCAACGCTCCGATTTATTGAGAATTGGATGATGATATTTCACGCGGAAGGAAATCAACCCGTCGAGTTTTGCACTACCAGGTGAGACGTTCACATCCGATATCGAGGCTTAGGCACATGGAATCAAACTTACTAGAACAACATCTCAAGAAACTTAAACTAGAAAGCAACCAAGTTCCAGATCTTGAGACCTGGCAGGAGTTTCTTCGGGAAATCGAGCGAATATATTCGGACAAAGAAAATGAACTCGCTCTTCTAGAACGTTCGAGCACAAGCTCCTCAAATGAAATGCAGGAGCTTTATGATGAGCTAAAACAAACTTCGGAGATGCAATATCGTCTCATCTTTGAGGGGGTACAGGATGCGATTCTTGTCCTTGCTTCAGACGGGATGATTCTCGACTGTAATTCGCGTTCGAACGAGATGTTCGGCTGGGACAAGGAGGCTATACAAGGAACGAATTTGACATCCCTCGTCTCACCAGAATTTTCCGATGTTGTAATGGAGGAGCTACGAGCGAGGGATCTAACCGATTCGCCTTATGAAGCACTAGGTGTTCGATCAAACGGAGAGCCATTTCCTGTCGAAATAACAGCTCGGCATCAAACACTGAACGATATTTATGTCATCCTGGTTGTGGTAAGGGATATCTCTGAGCGTAAGCATGGAGAGGAAGCTCTCCGCGAGTCAGAGGCAAAATTCCGCAACCTTGCCGAAAAGTCGCCGAGCATGATCTTCATTAATAAAGATGGGCGGATCGTTTATGCCAACGAAGCTTGCGTTGAGATTATGGGCTATTCGCGAGAGGAATTCTATCGTGAAGATTTTAATTTCCTGCAGCTGTTCGCTCCTGAGAAGCATAATAGTATCCTTGAACACTTTCATGCTCACGCCGCTGGTGAAGAGGTTCCTCAATATAAATCTCAAATCATCACAAAAGACGGCCAGCAGCTTGACGCCCTCCATGCCACGCGATTGATACCCTATGGCGGGGAAAACGCCATTCTCGGCGTTGTGACCGACGTGAGCGAGCGCATGCTTGCCGATGAAACTCTGAGGCAGCGTGCGGCCGAGATGGAACTATTAAATGAAATTGGAGGAGAGATTGCATCTGTTCTCAATTTGGACAATGTTTTGGAACGAAGCGTCAAACTCATTCAAGAGCGGTTTAATTATGATCACGTTGGTCTCTTCCTGTACGATCATGAAACAAGCTTCCTTGTATTGAAAGCTCGCGCCGGACAGTACGCACCTTTATTTCCAGACGAGCACCGTTTACCGATAGGGCAGGGCATGGTGGGCTGGGCCGCGAAATCATTCGAGACTGTCCTCTCCAACGATGTCGAAACAGAACCCCATTATATTAATCTCTTCCCGGATTTAATCCGGACCCGATCAGAACTAAGCATCCCGATCACCGCTGGCGAAGCCTTGCTCGGTGTGTTGGATATTCAGAGAGAAAACCTAAACTCGTTTGAAAATCACGATCGGATTGTGATGGAAACGCTCGTCGATCAGATGGCTGCGGCGATTGAAAACGCACGTCTCTATGAGGCTGCCCAGAGAGAACTCAGAGAACGCAAACGCGCCGAGGGGCAAATTCTCCTGCAAGCCACAGCCCTGGAGTCTGCCGCGAATGCGATTGTGCTCACCGACCGCGATGGCAAAATCCTCTGGATAAACCGTGCGTTCGAATTGCTCACCGGATTCCCCGCCGACGAGGTCGCGGGAAAAGACATGCGTATCTTGAATTCGGGCACCCAGGATGCGGCGTTCTTCAAGGAGATGTGGGAGACAATCCTTGCCGGTCGAACATGGCATGGGAAGATGGTGAACGCCCGCAAGGGTGGAGCAAAGTACATCGAGGAACAGACAATCACGCCTGTACGGGATGAAAGCGGTGAGATCACTCACTTCATCGCCATCAAGCAAGATATCACCGACCGAAGAGAAGCTGCAGAAAGGATAGAACAGCAAGCCGAAGATCTCCAATTGCTTAGCGCACTCAATGAGCGGATTAACCGCGGCGATAGCGTACACGGTATGGCTGAATTCTTGTCGAAACAGTCAATGGACATCTTCGGCAGCCTGGGCGTGACAATTTATCTTCTAAGTGAAGATGAAAAATATCTCGAAGCCCAAAACCTCAGCCTGCCCACATCGTTAATTAATCGTATCGAGGAGAAAACTAGAGTCAAAATAACCAACCATCGCTTGGAAATAAAACCTGACAGTGAAATCGGGAAAATTCTCGATTCACAAACTCCTTTGCTCGTGAATGGAGTTGAGGGAATAAATAAACTCTTCTATGAGGTCGCCGACCTTATCGATTTGCCAATTACGAATCTGGCGTCTCTAAGCAAGAAAGTTTTTCCACCGATCCTGGATTTGATCAAAGTGCAATCAATTATCCTGATCCCTCTTGTCGCAGAAGGTAGATCAGTCGGGCTGCTAATAATGGGGCGGACGAAAGACTTTACAGATAACGATCAAGTACGCATCATCTCTGTTGCCACTCAGGTTACGAGGGCGATCATCCGCAAGCGCACAGAGGAGGCACTGCAGCAATCTGAGTCAAATTATCGGAATGTATTCGAAGGCGTTCAAGACGCGATATTCGTCGAGAGCATGGATGGAAAGATTCTAGATATAAATACTCGTACGTGTGAGATGTACGAACGTTCACGCGAAGAACTACTCATGATGACAGTTGAAGATCTGGTCCCCGAGAGTCATCCCGTCGTGCTCCCCCGGGAGATGGTCGAACGCGGGCTTTCCGACCAAATGCTCAGCACAATGAATATCCGATCTTCAGGTGAGATATTTCCGGTTGAGATCTCCGTCAAACTGCAGAAATGGGGTGATCAAGATGTTATGCTGGTCGTCGTCCGTGATGTCACGGAAGCCCAGCTAGCGCAGAAGCGAGCCCTATTGCAGGACCGTCTCGCCGCTGTCGGACAGCTCGCAGCGGGGATTGCCCATGACTTTAACAACATTCTTGGTACGATCATGCTTTACAGCGAATTATTAATGAATGATCAATCGATCTCCTCAAAAGGCAAGGAGCGAATTGACACAATCTTCAACCAGGCAAAGCGAGGCTCAACCCTCACCACACAGGTGCTCGACTTCAGCCGCCGCTCGATCATGGAGAAACACCCTTTCGATCTTGTGCCGTTCTTTACCGATCTAGAAAAGCTCCTCTCCCGCACACTACCCGAGAATGTCAAGATCAACATGGATTTCAACGGTGAATCAGGCTACTTCATCAACGCCGACCCAGCACGAATGCAGCAAGTAATTATGAATCTAGCTTTAAATGCACGGGATGCGATGCCGAAGGGTGGCGAACTTAGCTTTGCGCTCGATCAAATTGAGATTCAGAATGGGCAGCCTCCCTATCCAGGGATGGAGACGGGAACCTGGGTTAGCATCCGCGTCTCCGACAGCGGTTCGGGGATCGATCCGGACGTGATGCTTCACATTTACGAGCCCTTCTTTACAACGAAACCTCAAGGCAAGGGCACTGGGCTTGGTCTCTCCCAGGTGTACGGCATCGTCAAGCAGCATAATGGTTTTATTGATGCTGAAAGCACCCCCGGGGAAGGTACAACCTTTGTGATTTACATCCCGGCTAATGATGATCAAATGGAATCCGATAATACCAAGGAAGATCTACAAAAACAGTCTGGTCGCGGAGAGACGATCCTTGTCGTGGAAGATGACACTGCAACGCGTAACGCGATCTGTGAGATCCTTGAATCTCAAGGGTACACCGTTTTTTTCGCCGAAGATGGCGCGGTAGCGCTTTCAGAGCTGGAAGCACGGGGGGGCGCCGTTGAGTTGATCATCAGCGATTTAGTGATGCCGAACATGGGTGGAAGAGATCTATACGATGAGGTGTCAGCCCGCTATCCGAACATTAAGATGGTCTTGATCACCGGGTACCCGCTCGGTGGTCACACCCGAGAGTTGCTCGATTACCAGCGTGTAACCTGGCTTCAAAAACCCCTCACCTCGGAAACGCTGGCCCAAACGGTTCAATTCATGTTGAAAACGGAGAGCCTGACTGTCTAACAATTCAGGCGATACCTTCGATTCGCTTCCCCAGAAGGCATCAAACAGACAACATATTCTATCAGGGTCAGCACTAGATGCTGTCCCTGATAGAATCCACGGCCATAGCGATCGGAGGCGTTGCTTTCGGACTTCGCAATATTCATCGTAACCATAGGTTGATTAATTAACCAGTCTCGAGACTGACCGGGGATTGCCCGAAACACCTTCTCAGATAGCACCTTCAATTTCCAGGGAAATAACCGCCCGCTAGAGCGGTTTCGGAAGGGTTGGCCCAATCAAAGCCCTGCGAACAAAAGAGTGAATCGGTGAACTGCGCCGCTTAACCATCATTACGGTTACTTCGGCGCCGCGCGCAATCCGTTCGGGGAATGTGCCCACCAGGAAGTTTGTAAACAGCGGCTCTTCCGTTGCGCCGATCACGATCAAGTCGTAACCCTTGGCTTCTGATAGGATTGACTCCACCGGATCGTCACCCTCTACATACTTCGTCTCGATCGGACCACCATCAACACCGTGTATACTCTCGGCGACAGCTCGTTCAGCGCGGATGCGACCGACTTCATTAACGCCCTGGGGAAGGACGTGGACGATGGTCACCGTCGCAGGTTCGGGCTTCTCAGCGTTAGCCATATTTACCGCAATACGAACCGCCCGACGCGAGTTGCGCCCACCCGATACGGGAACGAGGACGTGCTTCAAAGGACGCCACTGGCGGTGGCGCACAACAATGACATCGGTCGGAGGATTGTCAACGATTGGATCGGCGACGGATCCAAACAGCTTCCCGGAAGATCTCGTGAATCCCGGCCAACCCAGCACGATGAGATCTGATGCGTTCTCTAGCGCCGTATGACGGATCGCATGGGACACATTTCGCCCCAGACGGATGATCGTATGTACCGGAATGTCACACGCCTTTGCTTGCCGGATAACGGCATCAAGGTACTGCCGACCATCTTTGAGAAACAACCTGCCCTCTGATAGATTAAGCTGGACGGGAACCTGCACCACATGCAGAGCGAGGACTTCCCCGCCCTTGTTACAAGCCAACAGCGCTCCGATCTTGCCCAGGATGCGAGCCTGCTCTCGATCGGCGACAGGGATGAGGACGGAGTAATCCCGGCTTACCAACACCTCTTCCAGCAGAATTTCTTTGGGCTTCTCCATCTCTTCGATCCGGGAGAAATAAAGGGAGTACGCCAGAAGCCCGATGGCAATCCAGACTACGGCGAAAACCCAGGCGATCGGGCTGAAGCGGAAGACATTTATCGCCAGGAAGGCATTTGAGAGTATTGCCAGAACCGGTAGGATCGGGAATAGTGGCACACGAAAGCCACGTTCAATTTCCGGACTCTGCAACCGCAGGAAAAGCACGGCAAAGTTTACCAGCATGAATAGCAGCAGGAACATAACGCTAGCTGATGCGGCGACGTCCTCGATGGGAAGTGTCCACGCCATGAGCGCCATTAGCGCCCCCGTCGCTACAACCGCCAAATGCGGCGTGTGCCGCTTGGGATGGATCCGAGCAAAAAATCCTGGCAGGTTATGGTCCCTCCCCATAGCAAAAGAGACTCGAGAGGAGGCATAAGTCGTCGCGTTTAGCGCCGAAGTTGTGGACGCGAGTCCGCTCAGCAACAGGATCAGCCCACCAATGCCCCACGGGAAGACCTGTTGCGCTACTTCAATAATCGCGATTTCCCCTTTATCACCCAAGTACTCATATGCAGCGAGATCGCCTGGCGGCTTGATCGCGCCGATCGCAACGGTGCCCACCAAGATGTAAACCACGACCGCCACTGATATTGAAATAAAAATCGCTTTCGGGATATTTCGAATCGGGTCGAGAACTTCTTCACCAGATTGAGCTATGATCTCATAACCTTCAAAGGCGATAAATGTGAAACCCATGGCGATGAAAACTCCAATAAGTCCATTTGGTAAGAACCCCGTCGTAAAACGGCTTTGCCAGCCATCCACGCGCGACATCGCTAACGCGCCGAAGATGACCAATATCCCGAGGATAGCAATCTTGATCAGGGTCAGTGTATTTCCGATGCTCGCTGTCTCAGAAGAACCCATGTAATTAATGATGGTGAATGAGAGGATGATGAGCGTCATAAATAATAGCGAAACCTGGCTGATTGTCAGGCCAAAAGTCGGTATCCCCGCAACATGGATCAATTCAGCGGCAAAGCGACCGAACGCCAATGCGTACAAGCTCCCGGCCACAGCCTGCGCAAACCAACTCATCCACCCGGAGACAAAACCTAGGGTTCCGCCAAGGGCTTCCTTGATCCACTGGTATCCACCCCCCGCCCCTGGAAGAGCTGAGCCCAATTCCGCGTAGGACATTGCCGTGAGGGAGGTAACCAATCCGTTAAGCAAAAATGCCAGAATCAAAGCTGGACCGGCAATCCCCGCGGCGATGCCGGTGAGGACAAATATCCCCGCGCCGATCATCCCGCCGATCCCGATCATCGTTACGGTAAATAAGCTGAGTTCACGACTTAGCGTGACTTCGCCGGGGTCTGATGTTTCTATGGGTGTCGTCTCCGCCATATCCAAGTTAATCCGTGATAAGAAATTCGCATAAGTTTACACCGATTCATCAGTTTAGTGAGAGAATTCGTTCAATTGAAATTCCTGGCGCCTATGGGTAGATTCGAATGGATACCTTACATTGGCGCTTGTTGTATACTCCATCAATAATCAGGGCTTATGAGCAGAAAGTATTGACTCCAAATATATTGTCGTCACCGCGCATGAAGAAGAACGCATTTCAAACTCTACTCATCCTAACCTTGGGGATATGGTCAATCGCCAGCCTTCTGCGCATCATTCAATTCACCTTCTCCCCCGCAGGCGCGAATGACCTCTACGTCTATTGGTACGCCGGCCACTTCGTGCGCGAAGCCCATGATCCATACGACGCCTTTCTCACAGACCAGAAGCCATCACTGCCTATACATTATCTTGATAAAACGGTCACAGATCTTCGAGATGTGGTGGTTCCGGGTTGGGTGCCAGCACCAGCGCTCACTTTCCCATTAATTGCCATTCTCTCGTGTTTTACCTTGCTATCCTGGCCCCTCGCTAAGCTGGTGTGGTTGGGATTCAACCTGCTCTTTATCTCTTTGATCCCACCGCTCATCCTGCGCATCTTCGCTCCCGAAGGGCGATGGAGTAGATGGATATCGGCAGTCTGCATTCTGGTTTTCGTCGGGCTAACATCCACTCGCTATGCCGGCAGCAGCGGACAAGTGACCTTTCTGGTGTTCCTTCTCGCCCTCGGCGCGATCTATTTTTCAAAGAGCCGCCCCTACACAGCCGGCATCCTTCTCGGTATCGGACTCTCAAAATACTCCCTATCGATCGGCTTCTTCCTTTACCTGCTCCTCTTTGAGCGAAATTACAGGACCACGCTTACAGCTCTTGCAGTCCAAGCTCTGGGAATATTGGGTTTATCCATGATGAGTGGAACTGGGATAGTTGACATCATCCGCGGGTACATCTCCATGCTCATTCACCATTCACAACTGGAAGGGATCCACCTTGCATCCCTCTTTCCATCAAAACCGTGGGAATTACATATCGCCATCCTCCTCACCCTGGTTGTCTGTGTTCCCCTCCTGCTTTGGTACAAACGAAACAAAGAGCAGATCATCAACAAGCAACTTTCCCCAACTCACCGCCAACATCTTCTTGCCGTGCTCTCTTTATGGGCACTTCTTGTAGCTTATCACCGCGCTTATGACGTTGTTCTATACATCCTCTTCATCTCGATCGGTCTCCAATTGTGTCGAACACCGGAAATCTGGAACCTCACATTACGGAACAGAAATATTCTGCTCGTCTTCGTGGCGCTCACAACCTTTTTCTTCATACTCCCTGCTGGCAGTATTATCAGCGACCTCCTGCCAGGAGAAATCGGCCGCATCTGGATCCTCTTTTCAGTCCGAATGACCACGCTCATCCTGAGTGCTGCGTTGGCAATCACATTATTCCTTCTCTTCCGACTTAGAAAAAACGATGCGCTGGTTAAGAAAGCGTCGGGGGAGCTGCTTTAGAGTTCCATCGATTTGGCCGGGCCGGTATCTGTGTCATTGACACTGACAATATTGTTGAGATGCAGCGATGAGCCAGACCTTGTTCCCATCCCTGCAGAGACCTACGGAGTTAACGATCACGCGTTGCCCTTGGTCTCCTCTGCCGGGATTGACAGCAAGATTCATCCCCATATTGAAATACTTTGAGGAAGAAGCACCTTGTCGAGAGGGCAGCGATCAGATTGATTCAGAGGGTTTGCAGGAATTCGATCGACATGTCATGATAATCCGCCCCGTTTACTCCTGTTCCCCAACGACGGACGGAGCGACTTCAACTGATTCTTGCAGGACCGTATCTGGGCCAGTTCTGCCATATTTGACCAGAAGGTATACATCGACAGCCATCAGCACGGCATATATCAGCACGAAGCTTATAAGGCTGAATAGGATAGTTCCCACACCCTGTGTGGGGGATACGGCATTCTCGGTTTTGAGCAGCCCATGCACAATCCACGGCTGACGACCGGTTTCGGTCAGGATCCAGCCAGCAGTGTTAGCAAGGTACGGAATAGGGATCATCCAAACCATCCACTTGAGCCAGCGAGCCCCTTTTGCAGGCCAGTTCCCAAAGGTCATATACAGCGCGAACACCCCCAGGGCGATCAACAACAGCCCCATCCCAACCATAATACGGAATGCCCAGAAGCTGAGAGCAACCAAGGGGACGTAGTCTCCCGGACCGTACATGGCCTCGTATTCCGCCTGAATCTGATTGATGCCCCTTACTTCGCCCTCTGTCTTAAAGAAATACAATAGACTAAGTGCCTTTGGTATTTTCAGGCTCCAGATCTCTTGTTTGCCGGTCGAGTCAAAGATCGCTACTACAGTGAATGGAGCCGGGTTTGCCGTCTCCCACAGTGCCTCAGAGGCGGCGGCTGCCATCGGTTGGACTTCGTGCAGATAGGTGCCCTGCACGTGACCTGCCACTCCAACTATTACGGCAGCGGCGAGAGCGATGATGGCTGCGAGGCGGAATGATTGCCGGAAAAATTCCATATTTTGCCTACGAGCGAGATGATAGGCGCTGATGCCTAGCACGAAGAAAGCCGCCGTGACAAAACCCGCTGATATTGTGTGCCAGAAGAAGAGCCAGGAGCGGGGGTTGAATATCAGGGCGCCGAAATTCACTAACTCGGCGCGACCTGTGGCCTCGCTGATTACGTAACCGACCGGACTTTGCATCCATCCGTTGGCTATCAGAATCCACAAGGCAGATAAGTTTGATCCAAGGACAACCATCCAGATTGTTGCTGCGTGCAGGCCCTTGGAGAGTCGATCCC
>CAYLOO010000094.1:0-10234 GCA_964385355.1 uncultured Anaerolineaceae bacterium | reverse complement strand
GTCTAATATTGCCACTTTTCTAACCAGGCAGCGAGGCTCTGGGCCTCCTGCTTTTTAATTTATATCGGCAAAATAGAAGGAAATTAGAAAACACACACAGAAGGAGATCAACATGAGTATGCAGGCACTGAATCAGCTAGTAGCACGATCAATCATCGACCCGAATATCGTCAAATCACACGCCGCAGGTCAAATCGACGACATCATCGCCGATTTCGAATTTGCGCCCGAAGTGCGAAAGCACCTGGGTGGCCTTGAAGCGAACTCCTTCGCTGAGTTCACGCTTCTGGCTTACCGTGTGGTGAAGTCCGCGGAAGTACCGATGCGCAGCATCGAGCTGCCTTCCCCGGTCGAAGGTCTGTTTGGCGATCAAGATCAGTCTGATCGAGAGCATGTAGCGTGATCCCATTCTCTCGAGAAGAGCGCGAATGGTTCTTGCGCAACCTCGCAAAAGGGTTGCTGGACTACTTCGGCGTGACCGAACCACCCGTCCAGGTGGAGGACATGCTGAAGCAGCCACCTCCCATCTATGATGCGGACTTCGGCGTTGTGGATATGTACTCCAATTTGTGGGATGCGACGTTCGCTCGCCCGCCGAGTAGACGCGGCAGTATCTTCGTGCGGATTGACCTGGAACAAGATGAAAGGCGATTTGCTCTTGCACGTGAAATGCTGAGTGCATTGATCACCAGCAAACACGGTCGTGCGTTAGGGCTACCTGATCTCCTTCTGCCAAACTTGCGTGAATCAGCAGAGTATTTCGCCCGCCATCTCCTAATTCCAGATGCCTTGCTTGACGCGTATCGAGTAAACGGTGGTAAAAATCGAGGTTTAGCAGACAGGTTTCAAATTCCACCACAGATTGCTTCCGTTCGCTGGGCTGATTGAATCCCTCTCAACAGGGGGATAGGAGGGGGGTAAGCACTGGGAGCCGACACTGAGCCGGCTCCCAGGCATTTTTTAGCCTATTTTCCGCATTTGCCGATAATCACTTTCACTGTTATACACTCTGGCATCCAGCTTGCATGCTTGGTGAACATATGCGCGTGATGTTATGATCGGTCCCAATGGTGAGGCCAGTAGGCATGTCTGACGACCCAATACAATCCATAGAGAAAAACGGAGAACGTCAGCCGGTGAGAATCTGGATTTTCAGGATTTTCTTGGTGGTCGTTGTCGTTGGCATTGGGTTTCTGGGATGGTATAGCCTGCAGCTTCCCCAACCCGGACAGCCTGCACCAACGGAGCCTACACTTTCCGCGCTGACCACGTCGTTGGCAGTCGCGGCGCCAACAGAGAGATCGGGAACTGATCAGGATTCCCCACCAGCTGCCTCTACCGCGAGCCCAACGGATATTGCGTCGCGGGGCACGGTCTTTTTCACAGAACGAACGCAGGCGCGCAGCCATATTTGGGCGTACGTGATCGGAGAGTCTGAACCAGTCCAGATCACATTTGGCGAATGGGACGATCGCAACCCGGCGTTCAATGCGGAGGAGGGAATGCTTGCTTTCACTTCAAACCGCGGACTCTATTGGGATCTCTATCTGCTGGATCTAAATTCCGGGGATTTACGACCGTTAACGGAAACCCCGGGTTTCGAAGGCAACCCAACCTGGTCACCAGATGGCCGATGGATCGCCTACGAGGCGAATTACGATGGTGATTTTGACATCTACATCCTGCCGGTAATGGATGATGAAGAGGTGATCCAGCTAACAAATCATCCTGCGAACGATAATTCTCCTGATTGGGATGCGGGCGGTCGACGGATAGCTTTCATTTCAGATCGCGATGGCTCGCCAGATGTGTTTATCGCCAAATTGGATCAGCCAGATGAACGCTTTGTAAATCTAACTCAAACGATCGACTTGGTTGAGATGAGCCCCGCTTATAATCCGCAGGGTAACCTGTTGGCTTACGCGATTAAAAGGATGGGCTATGAGGAGATCTTGATCAAGGAAATTGAAGGCGAACTTCCAGCTTCACCCAATGGACAAGGACACGGTGCGCGCTGGTCGCCTGATGCGAAGGTGCTGATTGCGGTTCTTGAGGATCCCTATGACCGATGGCTGGTCACCTACGCCCATGATGGAGGGCAACCGCCGGGGCTCCCGATTCATTTCAATATTGAAGATCTTTTTTGGACGGCGGAGGGTCTGCCTGCAGCGGCATATCAATTTGGAGAAGATGAAGCGGAGAGACCCCCTATTTATATAATCGAACTAGCTTCTTCGGACGTACCTATCGACCGTCTGTCGCTTGCGCTGCTTCCTGGGGTGACAGCACCCAACGCATCTCTCTCTGATGCAGTCGATGAGGCCTTCAATGCTCTGCGGGCACGCGCGGCAGCCGATCTCGGATGGGATTTTCTATCCACTTTAGAGCATGCTTTCGTGGGAATAAATGACCCGCTTCCACCCGGTTTATCTTATGACGATTGGCTCTTCACCGGACGGGCTTTCGCCTTCAGCCAGGCCGCGGTCCAAGCCGGATGGGTTGAGATGGTGCGCGAGGATTTTGGGGGTCAGACGTACTGGAGAATCTATGTTCGTTCTGCGGAGCAGGATGGTTCTCAAGGTGAGCCGCTGCGGACGCCCAGTTGGGATTTCCAGGTCCGTTATGAAGGTACCCCCCAATTCTATGACCAGGGCGGGAGTATCAAAGAGAATATTCCTGCGGGATACTACGTTGATTTCACCCGACTGGCAGCGGATTACGGCTTCGAGCGCGTTCCAGCATTGTCGAATTGGCGAACCTACTACCATGGAGCTAGGTTCAACGAATTTGTGTATCGAGATCATCGAAATTGGATGGAAGCGATGCTCGAGCTTTATCCCAACTCTGCCATCATCACGCCAACTCCCTTTCAGACACCGACCCCGACGCCAACGCGGACACCGAAACCCACACCGACTTCCTGGTGGTGGCGCTGGCGGACGCCCACCCCTATTCCCACAAGTACTGCATTCCCTACACCCACTAGCGAGTAATTCCCATATATCCAGGCTCACCCAGATCTTGTGATCGCAAGGCTCTTCCTGCGTGTCATTTCGAGGAGCAAAGCGACGAGAAATCCCTTAGATGACACTATTGCTTGTGCAAGATTCTAATAAGGGGAATATCTTCGTTTCCAGAGGCGGATCTAGCAAGAGCGGCATCATAGGGATTTCTCGCGGAGTTTTGCCCGGTCCCAGTCGAAGGGCTCGAAATGACATTTATTATTGAAGGATCCTTCCGCGAGGCTTAGAACCTGCGGGAGGTTTACCTTGCGAACCTCCAATGTAATTAGAGGAGACCCAAAATCGGGGCGAAAACAGCAGTTATGTTAAGTCTACTTGACATCGATTTGCCCGCTATGCTATCCTTTCAGCTTGCAGTCACGTAGGAGCAGGTATGATTCGAGAGCGGGTAGCTGAGGATGTCTATGTATTCACCAGCCAGCTTTATGCGCAGGTGAATGCAGGGGCTATTGTTGGCCAGGACTGGTCCATCCTCATCGATACGCTTGCTTACCCCGAAGAAACCAGAGAAATTCGTGACTTTCTTGAAGGGCGATTGTCCAAACCGGTCCGCTATATCATCAACACTCATTATCACTCCGACCACACATTGGGCAATTGCTGGTTTCCTAACGCAACAATCCTCAGTCATGCACTCTGCCGCACTTTGCTTGATACAAAAGGTAAACAAACTCTGGCAGCAGCAAAGCGAGGAAATCGAGAATTACGGGATCTGAAGATCGTTCTCCCAGATGTGGTATTTGATAAAGGAACTTTGAGTCTTCAGATTGGAAAGCGAACTCTCCGACTGATCCACCTTCCAGGCCACAGCCCAGATGGCATTGGTGTGTTCCTTGTGGAGGATCGGGTACTTTTTTCGGGCGACATTCTCATGCCGTTGCCGTATATCGTAGACGGTGATTTTGAGATAATGATCGAGAGCATGAAACGTCTCCCAAAGATGAAGCTTGAGAATATTGTCCAAGGACACGGAGAAACTTTTCTGCGTGGCGAGGTCACTTCTAAGGTACAGGACAATATCGCATACTTGAATAGAATTCGGAGTCATGTCAGGCAGGCGAGTCGCCGAAAAGATTATGATGCGTACCTTTCCCAGATTGACATTGAATCTTGTGGGAAGAGCCGCATTTTACTCGGTGGCTTGGCTGAACAGCTTCATCAACGCAATCTGTACGCCCTTTTCGAGGTTCTGTATCCGGACCGAGTGCACCAATTATAAAAGCCCCATCCAAGCAAAATACCGAAACGAGTCTCATGATCAGCTTCAATCACTTCTGGCCAGCTTCTGGCACGTCGATCTGGTCCATCAGAATCGATTTGGGACGGCGTGTGTGTAAGGTCATTGACCCATGTTTTAGCCTATGGCATAATGGGCAAGTAAATTCAATAGAAGATAAAAGCTTTGATGGAGACGAGTACGCCTGAGTCTGCCTGTAAGCGAGCCCGGGATCGGTGAGAGCCGGGTCAGGATACCAGTCGGAAGATCCCTCCGGAGCTGCAACCCGAACGCAGTACATCATAAGTAAGGAAGCCGGGATCGCCTGCCGTTACCACGGGCGCAGGTATAAGCCAGAGTTTTTTATGGTCGTACTTGACTGAGAGCCCATCGATGGTGGGAATCAGGGTGGTACCACGGGAGATTTTTGCTCTCGTCCCTGTTCGGGACGTGAGCACATATTTTTAATGGGATACCGAGCAGTATTAATCGAGGGTTACTTGGTGTACCAGTACAGAAGGGAATAAACAATGACGGAATTGCTGTTCTATGAAGACTCGTATTTGAAAACCTTCACCGCTAAAGTTACGGGCACCTCGGAACACGGTATTTCCCTGGATCGAACCGTGTTTTACCCTGGCGGTGGGGGGCAGCCTTGCGATTTTGGAGTGTTTCATTCGGGGAACCAAACTCTTTCTGTGAAACGAGTTCGCAAGGTCGAAGGCGAGATATGGCATGAAATTGATGGGGACCCACCCGAAACCGGCGCTGAGGTCGATGGTGAATTGGATTGGGAGCGACGCTACCAGCTTATGCGCGTCCACACCGCGATGCACATCCTTTGCGGGGTGATATGGCGAGATTTTGGAGCAAGCGTAACCGGTGGAAACATGCAGCCATTACGTGGGCGAATGGATTTTGAATTTGAGTCCATGCATAAGGAACTCGTCGCCGAGATCGAAGAGAAAATCAATATTGAGGTTCGCGCAGCTCGATTCATTAAGACAGCAATCTTGCCGCGTGCAGAAGCCTTCCAGATCCCTGACTTGATTCGAACGAAAATAAATCTCCTACCACCTAGGATCCAAGAAGTTCGAGTGGTGGAAATCGAAGGGCTTGATCTCCAAGCCGACGGGGGGACCCACGTCGCCAATACTGAGGAAGTAGGTCAGATCCGCATCGTGGACTACAAGAGCAAAGGTGCGATCAATAAACGTTTGGTTATTGAGCTTGAACCGTGAGGTGTTAGATGTTTAAATCCGTAGACAACCAAGTTGATTTCATCGCGCTCGAAAAAGATGTTTTAGCGTTCTGGGATGACATTCAGGCTTTCAAGAACCTCGTCGCTCTGAGGTCAGAAAGCCCGCGTTGGTCCTTCATTGATGGTCCGATCACAGCCAACAATCCCATGGGGGTTCATCATGGTTGGGGGCGGACATACAAGGATCTCTTCCATCGATTCAAAGCCATGCAGGGGTTTCAAACGCGATACCAGAATGGTTTCGATTGCCAGGGTTTATGGGTCGAGGTCAACGTCGAGCGGGAGATGGGTTTCAACAGCAAGCGTGAAATTGAAGAGTTCGGTCTCGATCGCTTTGTTAATTTGTGCAAGCAACAAGTCCTGAAATACTCCGCGGTGCAGACAGAACAGAGTATCCGCCTGGGGTTCTGGATGGATTGGAATGATCCCGACATGCTGCGCACTCTGCGAGAAAAGATGGCGGAAGATCCGTCCGAGCAAATCACAGTGGAAGGACCGCATGGACCGGTGACGGGCAGCGTTGAATCTGTCGTTGGTCGTTTGGGTATGCCGGAATTAGGCGGATCATATTTCACTTTTTCAGAGGACAACAACTACACCATTTGGGCCGCGCTCAAATCCTGCCACGACCGGGGATGGATTTTCAAAGGCCGTGATGTTATGCCGTGGTGTGTGCGTTGTGGTACGGGTTTGAGCCAGCATGAGATTGTGACCGAGGGATACAAAGAAATTGCCCACCCGAGTATCGCGTTGCGTTTTCCACTCCGTGATAGAGAGCATGAGAGCTTGCTTGTTTGGACAACCACACCATGGACACTCACGAGCAACGTCGCTGCTGCCGTTGGTCCCGATCTGGATTATGTCAGGGTCCGGCAAGGCGATGAGGTTTTCTATCTGAGTAGAGGGACACTGCATGTTTTGAAGGGCGACTACGAGGTTGAAGCGGAGCTTAAAGGCCAAGCAATGGAAGGCTGGATGTATGATGGTCCGTTTGATGAGCTGCCCGTTCAAAAAGAACAAGGTGGTCCTGAAGCACACCGTGTGATCCTTTGGGATGAGGTGGGTGAAGACGAGGGAACTGGAATCGTCCACATCGCACCTGGCTGTGGTGCAGAGGACTTCCAATTGAGTAAGGAACTTGACCTACCGGTGATTGCACCGCTAAACAGCGATGGTCAATTCCTGGATGGTTTTGGATGGCTTTCGGAGATGAACGTCCAGAAGGTCGCTCAACCAATCTTCGAAAATCTGACTGAAAAGGGTTTGACCTACAAGATCGAGGATTATACCCACCGCTACCCGGTCTGTTGGCGTTGCGGGGAAGAGCTTGTATTCCATCTTGTGAATGAGTGGTTCATCAATATGGGCGAACAACTAGACAAGCCCTATGAGCAGGTCACAGAAGAGGAGAAGTTGAACAACCTACGTTATCAGATTATGGAGGTCGTGAAAGAAGGCACAACATGGCATCCCTCCTTCGGGTTGGAGCGTGAGCTCGATTGGCTGCGGAATATGCATAACTGGATGATCTCAAAGAAGCGCTACTACGGGCTGGCCCTGCCAATCTGGGAGTGCGAATCCTGTAAACATTTTGAGGTGATCGGAAGTCGTGAGGAACTCGAAGCGAGAGCGGTTGAGGGCTGGGACGTTTTCGAGGGACACACACCGCACCGACCCTATATCGATGCTGTGAAGATTGAATGCAGTGAATGCGGTGCGGTTATCAAACGCATCCCGGATGTTGGAAACCCCTGGCTGGATGCGGGGGCTGTTGCGATGAGTACGCTCCGCTACAACACCGATAAGGAGTATTGGTCGGATTGGTATCCGGCCGATCTAATCAGCGAATCATTCCCGGGGCAGTTCCGAAACTGGTTCTATAGCCTTTTGGCTTTGAGCACGATTCTCGAGCGGAAATCGCCTTTTAGAAACGTATTTACGTACGCGACATTGCTGGCCGAAGATGGGCAAGCGATGCACAAATCCTGGGGCAATATGATCGAGTTTAACCAAGCCGCCGACGCTATGGGCGTCGATGTCATGCGTTGGGTCTATTGCAATCACAAGCCTGAGAAGGACCTACTTTTTGGATATGAGTCCGCAACTGAAGCCCGGCGGCAGTTCCTGATACCACTTTGGAATGTGTATGCCTTCTTCGTCACCTATGCCAATCTCGATGGGTGGACTCCTAACGATGGCGTAGATATTCAGTTCAGTGTTATGGATCGTTGGATCCTCTCACGTTCGCTGCAGACAATCGATCAGGTCACACATGCTCTTGAAGCTTTCGAACCTGACCGTGCTACCAAAGCGCTCGGGAATTTCCTGGATGACTTGAGCAACTGGTATCTCCGTCGGAGCAGGCGCCGCTTCTGGGCGAAAACCGGCGTGAATAAAGCCTCGGATGCGGATAAACATGCAGCATATTCGGCGCTCTATCGAGCGTTGCTGACCCTGACCCACGTTCTAGCTCCCTTCACACCATTTGTCGTGGAAACGATCTACCAAAACCTTGTGCGGAGCATCGATGATGAAGCGCTTGAGAGCATCCACCACCGCGCCTGGCCGGACGTGGATCCGGCTGAGGTGGAAGAGGATTTGTTGAAAGAGATGAAATTTGTCCAAATGCTCGTGTCCATGGGGCATGCAGCGCGGAATAAAGCTAACAGGAAACTACGGCAACCTCTGTCTGAAGTTGCTTTCGCTGTCGCAGGTTCAGAAGATCGGGCGATTGTCGATCGTTTCGGTGCATTGATCCGCGATGAATTAAATGTCAAAAAAGTGCGCTTGCTCGATGCCGCTGCAGAAGCGGTCGAGTACCAACTCAAGCCGCTGCCAAAGCAGTTGGGGCAGAAATACGGCTCACTTTTCCCCGCGATCCGTGATGCCGTTGGGAAGTTGGATCAACCTAAAAGCGCATCTGCTTTGCTGGCAGGGGAACCGGTCAAGGTGGTAATCGAGGGTCAAGTCATCCAGTTGACGGCAGACGAGGTCGAGATTCGCATCGAAGCTCACGAGGGTTTTTCCGCTGTTGCGGAAGGACCCTACGTAGCGGCGTTGGTTACGGAACTGACAGAAGAATTGGTCCTTGAAGGGTTGGCGCGGGAGTTCGTGCGCCGAGTGCAAGACTTGCGCCGGCAGGCTGATCTTCAGGTGGATGATGCCATCGAGGTGCAATATGCGGCGAGTGACAATCTCGCTGAGGCCATCGATGTGCACCGCGGATATATTCAAGGAGAAGTCATCGCTGAGCGTATGCAATCGAGTGCAGACCCACAGGGGGAGATCACGACCGAGCATCACTTCGATGGAGAATCATTGCAGATCTCCCTGCGGAAAGTCGAAGGTTAAGCCCCACCAAGAGAGCATTTCTCGCCGGTGCAGGAGAGCAAGCGGGTTTCCCGGAGGGTGTCCAGGAAACCTGCTTCATGAATCCCAATTGATGGGGCGTTACGGTACAATCAAGGCTATCTGATGAAGGAGGTTACGACCTGAAGTGAAACGATCATTGTTGCGTGATTATGGATTCCTGATCGGTGTCGCCGGCGTTGTCGTCGCATTAGATCAGTGGACGAAATACCTGGTCAGAACAAATCTGGCGGTCGGAGAATCCTGGGTTCCATTTGACTGGCTTCGACCATATGCGCGCATCGTCCATTGGAACAATACAGGAGCGGCTTTTGGGATCTTCCCCTCCGGTGGTGTGATTTTCACTGTGATTGCGATTATCGTAATTGGTGCCATCCTCTACTACTTCCCCCAGATCCCTCGCGAGCAAGTGGCAACACGGATCGCATTGGGGCTCATGTTGGGAGGGGCAACGGGCAACCTGCTCAGCCGGTTGTATCAAGGTACGGTAACAGATTTCGTTTCTCTGGGCGGTTTTGCGGTCTTCAATGTATCTGACTCCTCTATATCCATTGGCGCAGCACTTCTTGTAGTGTCAATGTGGCTTGACGAACGACGAACCAGGGAACGAGATAAGGCTGATCCCGTCGAAGGTCATCCGGAATAAAACCAGTGGGTGCACAGATTGTTCGCTTCCTCGCACCGGAACCAGGTGGCAGGCTTGATATCGTAATCGTGGCTTACCTGGCGGATCTCTCTCGCGCTCAAGTGCAGAAGCTCATTCGCAGCGGAGCGGTTAGTGTTGATCGTATCGTTGTCAAGAAAACAGGCTACGGTCTTGCTGGAGGTGAGGATCTTCATATCTCGATACCCGAGCCAACGCGCACGGATTTGCAGCCTGAAGCGGTCCCGATAGACGTTATTTATGAAGATCAGGATCTCCTTGTCATCAACAAGGAGCCAGGTATTGTCGTCCATCCTTCTGTGGGTCATGAAACAGGAACGTTGGTTCAAGCAGTTCTGGCGCATGCGCCAGATATTCGCGGCATTGGCGATGAAGGGCGCCCCGGTGTTGTTCATCGGCTTGATAAGGACACTTCTGGTCTCATCATCTTCGCCAAACACGATGAAGCTTTTCAGTGTCTTCAGGGGCAATTTCAAGATCGACAAGTGAAGAAAGTTTATTATGCACTTACGGATTCAAAACCACCGACCCCATCGGGGAAGATAGATGCGCCAATTGGTCGCGATGCCAAACACCGCCAGAAAATGGCGGTCGTGTCAATAAGCCGGGGACGGGAGGCGGTGACCACGTATCACACCCATGAACGGTTCCTTGAGCATTCATTCCTGGAAGTTCGACCTGAAACTGGCCGTACCCACCAG
>CAYLOO010000093.1:0-10426 GCA_964385355.1 uncultured Anaerolineaceae bacterium | reverse complement strand
CCTTCGAAGTCAAGCAAGTATCCACGTACATCCCCATCAGTGTCGTTCCAATAATCGTCGTAAATGACCAGATAAGGCGTTGCCGCATTGAGACGGTACGCAGCGACGGCCGCGTACTCCTGTGCTCCGGAGCTGGCGTCGATGATTTGCTCTGGCAGCAGAACCCCAGCAGCGGTCATGCGCCGGCCGATAAGATCGAGCGCCTGCAGATCACCAGACAGGCTGGGATCACGACTGAAGACTACAAGGAATTCGTTGTGGTTCAGGTTATAAGCGACATCTGGTAATAAATGGTAATCCGTTGTGCCGACGGCAATATCCCTTTCTGTCGCGAGCACGTTCCCCCCTCCTGGCCCGGCACCATCGAGGCCGGTCACCAATTGTCCGCGTGTATTTACATAGCACACTACCGCGCAATCGATTTCATACCAGACCACGAGATACGAATCATGGGAGGGGTGAGTATTGATGTCCAAACGCGGCCGGATCTCATCAACATCCAGAGCATTTGCGATAATGATCTCGGAGCCGAATGGGCCGGTGTAATTAACGCGCTGCCCAAACACATCGATATCGGTGGCAACTAACCGTGAGTAAACGACCAGAAAGTCGTTATGTTTCGGATTGTAGGCGACATCAGGATCGCTGCCCTCGCCCACATAAAACCAGCTCAACAGCCGGCCATCCACCGAAATGCGTTGGGCGTAAATATCATTATCAGCAAATGGACGGTCATTCTCCCAGACGACCAAGAATTCGTGATCCTGGCTATTGTAGGCGATCGCCGGGGCGCGCTCATCGACCGGATCGGGCAAGGTGCTGATTGGAAAAGGCCAGCCTATGAGGGGCACCGACCGCAATGCTATTGAAAGCGAGTGAGCCGATGCCTCAACGATACCAAGTAGAAGAAAACTTGCGACTAGGAGTAGAATAAGAGGTGATCGAAACTTCAAGGTCATACTGGTCCCTCCATTGAACCCGAGCGTATGCCGGTTCACCCAATTATAAAAAAAGAAATAATGGGTGATAAGGATGCTCGAGCGCATGCGCTCCGATGTCATCGTTTGTACCGATCCAACAGCTCAGTGAGCGTAAGTCTAAGCTCTTGCGAGCTGTATCGTCTCCCGCTCCCGTTGCTAGTGAAGCGATCCCAGGTTCCTACATTTATACTCTCTAAATCTCTACTTGCACAGTTAAATTTTAACACGTTACTAGACTGCAGTTACCTCATGATCAACGGCAGGAAGAGCTCATACAGCCAGCCGATGAAGCGGCTCCAGAACCCACCGGAGACGGCGGAGTCCCCACCGTTCATCTTGCCGGCGACCGGCTGGCCGAATAGCAGGCACAGAAGGGTACAGAGGAGCAATAGCGATATTCGCAGCTTTAAGATCATGCTGTTTCCACTTTTGAATTCCAGAGACTCTCAGTCGCATCTCATGATCAAAGGAAGATAAACATCATAGGGATACTCTTCTTCAAACGCACCGATGTCACAGTGCGCGCCGTTGGAACGGCTCACGCCGCGCTGATCGCCCTTTCACAGATGGCGTCATCATCTGCATCGATCGCCGGGGAGCAGACCAATCTACTAAATCAACTCTATAAGCACATGTGGCTCTATTTCAATTTCTTCCAGCCCGTGATGCGCTTGAAAGAAAAGATGGTCGTACCACAACGATGCAGGCACGCCCGCATCAGACGCCGGCTTTGATGACGCTCGAACACCGTTCGACCGCTGTATGCCACCGGGGTCTTAGATAAAAAGCGCAGGATGGAGCTTAAATCCCTACGTCGCAGCACCAACCCTCGAAAACTGCGAGAAGATATCTACGAACTCATAATTAAGATCTTTGCCATGCCTAATGCCGCTCACGGGGTCTACCCAGGATGTCTTCCAAATCTTGTTCATTCACACACACCCTATATAGGAGAAGGCCATCCCGGTAACATTATCAAATGACAGAACCATCACTGTTCGGTAACAATAACATTTGACTTGACACAGAGGAGCAAGTTTGAGTATACACTCGGGTTGTAACCAGTGAATGGTAAAATACACTAATACGGGATTTGAGGATGTCAGAAATAGCAATCAAAAGTGAACAATTAGGAGGATCAATATGATTGAACATGAAGGTTCAGGCCAAGATGGAAATGGTAATGAGACGTCGAAGCCAGAGAAGCGTTTTCTTATCGTAGTTGGGGTTTTTATCAGTTTGGGTCTGATTGTCCTCGGTTCTTTTGGTGTATATATGTTGAAACAGGTCATTAGCCTTAGAGGAGCGTCCCCTCCATCGACCGAGTTTATCGACACAGAGGTTCCAGTTTTAGATCAAGCTGAAGTAACGACGCAAATGCCTGTGTCTGTTGGGACCGAAACTCTCAACTTTGATGCGACTGCAACGGCAGCGTGTTACTTGTTCATCGTTCAATTTCCGGGCACACCATGCCCGGCAGCAGCAGTTCCGGGGATTGAGGCCACCGCCACGGCGGCTTGTGCTCAATTCCTATCCCAGTTCCCAGGAACACCCTGCCCCTAATTTATGTCTCCAAAAGAGTGCGTCGAAAAGGCGTTTTTAGTGTTGTAGGCATCGAGACCGCATTCAATACGGACCCAATTGGCATCGATTGCTCATGAGCGATACTCGTAATGATGAGCGGTTAGGGATCAGGCGATGGCTACAAATGGAGTCCTCCTTCAATCTTCAACAATTTCAGCAGGCATCATCTCACCCAGTGTCACTTCAGGTGTATTTACAATAGCAGCCCGACCTCGGCCTTCTCCAGAGGGAAATCGTTACCGGAACTTGTGACCTGTAACCGTTTGAACTTTGAAGCCTGTTGGGGTTGAAGTGATTTCGCCACATCTCGATCAAAACAGGAGCATCCTTGATTGAACAGAAAATCTCTCGACCTAGCATCTCATCTCTCATCTTCCCATTAAACGATTCGATAAATCCACTTCCCATAAGGACTACTGGGTTTGAAGATCAATTGCTTGATCGCTAATCTTCTCAGCCACTTTCACACATGTATAGCAGTGAACTCCGAGCAATTTTCCGAGCGCAGGTGAACCGGAACGCCTCGCTCACAGAATAAATCCGTCAGCACATCCTGTTTATTGAGTTGTGGCTTGACACACACTGCCAGACACTCACGAGTGTATTCATCAAAGCAATTGATGATGCTGAATGCCTTGTCATTATGAGTGCGCTCTTGCATGAAGTCATAGTTCCAGACATGTTACAGAATTTCGAGGCGCAGTCGATCAATTGAACTATCGTTGAGCCAAAGTCGACTACGTTTGGGTTGCCTGGCAAGCCTTCACGCTGCCAGATTCGCTCTACCCACTTATGGTTGTCCAGCCAGCCTTCAATGCATATCAGCGCAGTCACTCACCGATAGCCATACCTACCTCACTGGCCTAACGTGATAAAGCTCTCCGTGAGTATCTCTACATCATCTACTGGTCCGACTGACGTTGGGTTGAACGTGCCTGTCTGATCACTTGCAGGCCCGTCGTTCTGATACCTCCAACAGCAGCTGGACTTGCTTCATGGCCTAACGTCGCCTGACCGGGCTTATTACTTTTTTACAGTAGCTCCTTCAGGATGGCGCTATCCAGAGAAAAGTCTACCACCAGCTTCTTCAATCGAGTGTTTTTCCTTTCCAACTTCTTCAGTTTGCGGGTTTGGGTTTTGTTCATCTCACTACATCAGCGGTAATGGGTCTAGCCGCTGATCTCAAGCAATTGACAGACCTGTTTGACCGTCTGGTCTTGGCGAACAGTACCTCGGCTTCGCGTATCGTTATGATGCTTTGCGCGGGAGAAAACCGTTTCGTTATCATTGTTCCTGCCTCCTAAAATTCCTGCGTGAAAGCAAGATTTTCTGTTCCGGCCCCATTTCCGAAGCCAAGTTGTCGGATACACCAGATGTATCGTGGCTTCGTGTCAAGAGAAACCACTCAGTAAGCGTGAAAGCATCGATGCAGCTGATATTGATAGAAACGCAAAGGGCTGGGAACTTCACTACTCCCAACCCTTTGCGAAAAGCCGGCCCGATTTGCCGAAACGCTGATGTCAGTTACTAATGAAGGGTAGAAACATATACGTTGGGAATTCACCACAGACAAAACCACTGCATAGCTCGTAGGACGCGCTGCTACCGTCCGTCTCCACAACCCCGGAAAGCGATCCTATGAGCGTATAGCTCGCTGAGCTGTCCAGGGATCCCCCGGATCCCGCTCCCATTGCGTTATCCCATGGCAGCTGCAACGCCCCTGCTGCGAAGGCAATGACGGTGGTGACTGCGACGAGGGCGAGAAGACCTGCGCTGATCCTAAGGATCTTTTTCTTCATCTTAGCCCTCCTTACTGTAACATCGCGAGCATTTGGATCCATCCGGTCCCGGTCCCCAAGGGGGACAGCGCCTTGCCAATAACGCTGCCTTGTGGGGCATCGCCGTCTGCTCTCATCGCATATCCAGGGGTGGAGGAGGATGTTAGCAGATCCCCGGGTTGAATTGCGCCGTTCTCATCCACGACCTTAACGGGAATGATTCCAGCCAACGCCAGTGGTATATATCCCTCAGGCTCACCCTCTATGGGCTGACCGCCAATGAAACCAGGCTCGGTGGAGTACACACCAGCAATGTTGGTTTGGTAGGGTTGGGTGCTTCGCGTTAATATGCCCTCAGAGTTGATCACTAAAACATCCCCTGCATCAAGGTCTCCATCGGCAGGTAGCATATCGGCGAAATCAGAAGCGGGAGTGTTAAAACCCACGTCGGAGCGAACTTCTCCATCCCTCTCCACTTCGAAAACGAGCGACTCGCACTGATCGATATCAACTACATCTGTATCATGGCAGCCAGTGATGAGGTTTCCGCCTGTTGAGAGCGTATTTAGTGCGAGCGTCGGAGCGCCATTAAAGGAACCTATGTTCAGCGCTGCCCGACCGTCCGCGGCAGTCCCAATGTAGGAAATAAACGATCCTCCTGCGAGATTTAAAGCTTTAGGTGCAGCCATGAGCTGTTGGCAGCTCACCAACTCTCCCCCTACACGAATACCCATGTACATATCCTTGCTCGATGAGACGATTTTGGGATCAAGACCCGAACTTCCAGGTTGCGCTCCGGTTCCCGAGCCCGGTCCAATAGCCACATTGAACAATCCATCCGTGATCTGGACCCCAGTGTGATTTTCTACGTAAAGGGCAGTCCCTGTACAACTGGAAGAGCTATAGAACGCGAACTGTACGGTGCGGGTCCCATTCACCGGGTTCCCGGAGGCATCTAGCAACCTGCCCTGGTAACCCATATAACTGGATGGGGCGCACGCCGAGAAGGCGAGAACCAAGCATGTGAGCAATAGTATATTCAACATTGGTGAAGTAATGAATCTGTGTAGCCGTTTTGGGATCATTGCTTTTCTCCTCTATTCCTAGATACTGATCGGGCCGGTTGCCGCTAATTTTAAGGACCTCCATTCTGCGGTTGTTAATAAGCAGGTAAAATTTTATAAAAAAAACTCTGTGAGCTATATAATGGTTAGCATAAAACCGTTGTCAGTAACATATTACAAGGAGATGATTAACGGACCTTGGTGCATGGAAGTGTTATTAGAATACAACAAATCAGCATTGGGTGCAATACACTACTTGTCTCATTCGAACGTGTATTGACGAACATTATCCCCGGTAGAAGCTACAGTCAACTCCGCAAATCATCGGTCACACAAAAGAGGGGGCACCTTCTTTAATGTGGTTCTCCTCCGAGTTCTGTGGAGAGTGCACATAAAGTTGATAAAAACGGACACCCACCGGCTGCGATACTCTTTGGGGCGGTCTCAGTCAAAGGCCAATTCCAGCTATCGCAATAATCCGAGGTGTCCACTAACATTGCACTCTGCCGGCATGGTCTAACCCATTGGTTGAGCCTCCCACACGCGGTTATCCAAGACGTTATCATGAGCGAAACCCATACCGACTTGCTGCTAAACCGCATGCCTCTGTCACTGATATATTCGCACTAAGGGCAGTTGGGATTCGAACTAATAACCTCTGGACCCTGCGCTAGAATCCAAAAAGTGGTGGGCTGGATCGAGACACCATCGAGAGAACAATAATGCATCCCCTCGTGTCGGGATCTTCTTGCTTGCTTAAAGTTGGACTTTTGAGTTAAATCCAAGATTACTGATATGAGTGAAGTTTCTAAGGAAGACAAATGACAATCCCAGAAGTAATCCGCAATACCCTTACCCGCTATCTGCACGGGAGAGGTATCGAGATCGGAGCTCTGCATAAGCCACTGAAGATCGGTGACCGGGGAAGAGCAAAGGTGTTTTACGTTGATCGCCTTCCTCTCGATGAATTAAGGCAACAATATCCAGAGCTGAACGGTCTTCCACTCGTCACACCAGACATTATCGATGATGGCGGTGTGTTAGAGAGAATCGAAGACGGCACGATTGACTTTATCATCGCCAATCATCTCATTGAGCACCTAGATAATCCCTTACTTGCTTTAGAGAACTGGTGCAGGAAGTTGAAAGTCAGGGGAAAGGTTTATCTAGCGGTGCCCGACAAGCGCTATACATTCGACAAGGATCGCCCGCTAACCCCGGTCGGTCACCTCGTTGAGGACTATCAGGTCACGTCACGAGAAAGGAACGACAGGAATTACCAACACTTTGTTGAGACTGCTGAAATCATTGAAAAGAGGGTAGGTGATGATGCGCGAGAGCGGGTAGAGAGCCTGATAGCAAAACAGTATTCCATCCATTTTCATGTGTGGACCTTCGATAGTTTCACCGAAGTTCTATTGTATTTAATAGATGAGATGCAAATTCCTTTCAAAATCCTCGATTATTCGCCACCTCAACTTGGAGGTAATGAGTTTATCTTCATTCTTGAAAAAACTTCTGGCCAAGGCAGCAGCAATCTCCCAGGTTTGTTACGGAAGATTCAACGAAGGCTATGTTTTCTCCTCGTTAGGAATTGGCCCGCAAAACAAATCTCTTGAGCTGACGCCATGTGCGAGGGGAAAAAACGAGTGTTTTGTGACGCAGCTTAACTCGAGGCTGTTAGACTCGATCATGAATCTACATTCGAAGAGGAGCAACACCTCTGTCCGGTGGGATATGTCTCATGAGTTATCCCCTATTTGAGCAGCTTGCTATATAGGAAATATCAAGACATCGGAGTTGACAACAATCTCATTTAGATAGCGCCGGTCATGCTGGCGTAATAAAAAACCCGACTATCAAATGTGTCGGGCTTGTTTACTGCGATGGATTATTTTGGCTTGCCTGATCCCAATGGGGATAGACATCTCTAATGTACAAGATCCGTGAAGTGTGATCAATAAGTTGTATATTTCTCATTTGTACTGAACAAATACACTGGTTCGGTACACGGCTTAATGACCCGTGAGGATATCTACATACTGAGTTGCTCTGCAGGTTAAGCACCCGGATCATGCAGTGAATACGACCGAAATGCCACAAGGTTTATCTGGTAGCATTACTAGACAACCTTACGAATGATCTCGGGACTGACGTAGACCTTCGGGAAGGACGGATCAGCCATTCAATTGGACCAGCGGTAGATACAACCGTCGTATGTCGAGGTCCAGGGCCCATAACTCCCGCCCGCTCAGGCCATCGGCGGCGCCGAAGAACACGATGTCACCAACCAGGGTCAGATACTGCGGCTCTGATCCGGCGATCCCTGTGTAGATATCCTCGACCATCACCGTACCTGTCAGAATTCCGTTGCTCTTCCACAGCTCACGCCCTCCCACCCCGTCATCCGCGACAAAGTAGAGCACGCCGTACAATTCGGTGAGGTCGGACGGGGACGAGCCACTCGTCCCTGTGTAAATGTCGCTGACCATCACGGTGCCGGATTCGGTGCCGTCGCTTTTCCATAGTTCCCAGCCGGCTACACTGTCATAGGCGTTGAAGAAAAGCGTTCCGCTCACGTCGGTCAGTTGCTCTGGTTGCGAATCATCGGTTCCTGTGTAGATGTCCCTCACCCGCACTGTGCCTGATTCGGTGCCGTCGCTTTTCCATAGTTCCCTGCCGGCTACACTGTCATAGGCGTTGAAGAAAAGCGTTCCACTCACGTCGGTCAGCTCTTCCGGGTTGGAACCGCTGCCTCCGGTCTCGATGTCCTTGACCAGCACTGTGCCTTCAGGCGTTCCGTCACTCTTCCACAGTTCCTCGCCGTGAGTATCATCATCAGCGACGAAGAACAGCGTGCCGTCTATGGCGGTCAGGTACTTGAGGCGTGAATCTCCAGTCCCAGGATAGATATCTTTGACCAGGACCGTTCCAGCGATCGTGCCATCGCTTTTCCACAGCTCCCTGCCGCTTACCCCGTCCTCAGCGACGAAAAACAATATCCCGTTCACATCGGTCAGTTGCTCTAGTTCCGCACCATCAGTTCCCGTGTAGATATCCCTGACCATCACCGTGCCCGGATCGGTGCCGTCGCTCTTCCATAGCTCCTCGCCAAACGCATCGTCGTGGGCGCTGAAAAAAAGCGTTCCGCCCACGTCGGTCAGATAGCGGACCTCTGAGCTACAGGTCCCCGGACAGATGTCCTTGACCATCACCGTGCCCGGCAGCGTGCCGTCGCTCTTCCACAGCTCCTCGCCGGCAGCACTGTCGTAGGCGCTGAAGAAAAGCGTGCCGCCAAAATTCGTCAGGTACCCTGGGTTTGAACCGTGGCTTCCCGTATAGATATCTTTTATCATCACCGTACCGGATTCGGTGCCATCGCTCCTCCACAGCTCTTCGCCGCTGACCTCATCGTCGGCGACGAAGAACAGGGTACTGTTCACAGCTGTCAGTTCTTCCGGTAGCGAGCCGGCACCAAGCGTATTGATATCCCTCAGCCGCACGGTGCCCCCCCCAGAGCCGTCGCTCTTCCACAGCTCGACTCTGCCGGTAGTATCGTAGGCCCGGAAGAAGAGTACGCTGCCCACAGCAGTCAGACGATCGGGATTCGACGAGTCTGAGCCAGCGATAAGGTCCTTGACGCGCACCGTGCCTCCTGGTGTGCCGTCGCTCATCCACAACTCTGCTCCCGCGCTCTCCTCGTACGCTGAAAAGAACAGAGTGCCGCCCACATTGGTCAGTTTGTTTGGGCCAGACGAGCCCGATCCGGTGACGATATCCTTGACCATCACCGTGCCCGGATCGGTGCCGTCGCTCTTCCACAGCTCCAGGCCGCTGACGCCATCGTGGCCCTGGAAGTAAAGTATGCCGGACATGGCGGTCAGGTATCCCGCCTTGACGTTCCCGACCTGTACCGTACCACCTTCTGTACCATCGCTCTTCCACAACTTGTAGTTATTGCCGCCATCGGTGCCCTCGAAGTAAAGTGTGCCGCTCACGTCCGTTAGCCAGTGTGGGTACGATCCCTCACTACCCGGGCAGATGTCCTTGACCATCACCGTACCCGACTCAGTGCCATCGCTCTTCCACAGCTCGCGCCCGCTGCCGCCGCCATCCTCGGCCTGGAAGAAGAGCGTGTTGCCTACGGCGGCTACCCAGCCCACGTAAGAGTCGCTCGTCCCCGGATAAATGTCCTTGATAAGTACGGTACCACTAACCGTGCCATCACTCTTCCACAGCTCCCTGCCGCTGACGCCGTCGCTCGCGGTGAAGAACAGACTGGTGCCCACAGCGGTCAGGGTTCCCGGGTACGAATCCTGGGTTCCCGTATAGATGTCCTTGACCATCACCGTGCCCGGATCGGTGCCGTCGCTCTTCCACAGTTCGGTGCCGTCGCTGGCATTACGGGCGCTGAAGAACAGCGTATCGCTCACGACGGTTAGAAGTCGGGGGGAGGAATTGCTAGTGCCCGTCCAGATGTCCCTGACCCGCACAGTGCCCAAATCTGTCCCATCGCTCTTCCACAGCTCGGTGCCGCTGCTAGGTTCGCGGGCGGCAAAGTAGAGGGTGCCGTCAAGGTTGGCCATGTAGGCTGGAGAGGAGTCGCAGATCCCCGGACAGATGTCCTTGACCAACACTGTGCCTCCAGGCGTGCCGTCGCTCTTCCACAGTTCCTCGCCGTGTAGACCGTCGGCGGCGGCGAAGAAGAGGGTGCCATTCACGTTGGTCAGGTTCTCAGGCGATGAAGGCTCTGTGGCGAGGTTGATGTCTCTGACCAGATAAGGCTCCGAGGCTGTGGCGGCTTCAACGGTACCTGAGTCCATGGCCTGAGCCTGGAAGCCCCCGACCTCCAGGATCAGGAGCACGGCAGCACCTATGCCCAATAACAAGACGAGCAGGACCCGTTTGGCGCGCGAGGGCGCTCCTGGCGTACAATTCTCCTGCTTACAATAGCTGTTCATGTTGTCCTCCTCCTTTTCACAAGCATCATATCAATTTTCGGTAACTCCCCCTTACTTAC